>JAKSLZ010000001.1 GCA_024400935.1 Muribaculaceae bacterium
GAGCACATGACTGTTAATCATGGGGTCGTTGGTTCAAGTCCATCTTGAAGCGCAAGAAGAGTCGCAACAGCGGCTCTTCTTTGTTTTATACCCCCCACAAGTCACCCACCACCGACATTGGACCGACAAAATTTTTCGGATCAGCGGATAAATTTTTCCCAGTAGGTAATTAAGGTGCCGGTATAGTTAATTAAAAGGAAAATGGGATCAGCGGATAATTCTGGTTGGTGTCACGTCGTGACCATCCCATCGGGATGGAATACGGTAGCCAGCCATGAAGGCCTGCAAATGCAGGACGATATGGCTGGAAGAAAGGTAACATAAACAGACCATGCCTTTAGGTATGGGATAAATCACGTGTGGTGAAGTGCGACCCCTTCGAGGTCGGGTCGTGGGGTGCTCATTGTCTCCGACGGCCTGCGGCCATCGGTTACGATGCAATGTGACGACTCCGTCGTCATGTTACCAACCAGAATTATCCGCTGATCCGGAAAATGTCATAGATGTTCCCGGTTGGCGGCTTTGCTGTGGCGTATATGGCAGAGGGGACACCCTGATGTCAGCCCCACCCTATACCGCCATCACAAGGCGGCACCCGGGAAAATCCGCTGATCCCAACTTTTGAGAATTTTGTTAGCAACTTTTGAGAATTTTGTTAGCAACTTTTGAGAATTTTGTTTAACTTTGTAGCCTAAAAATCAATGTCATGTACAAAAGGTCGCAATTTTCTATTCTCAACAATCGCATCCACGAAGATCGTGATAAGATCCAAGTTATCGCAGGACCTCGTCAGGTAGGCAAATCAACTTTAGTCAAACAGGTTCTCAAGGAATGTGAAATTCCGCATCTATTACTATCGGCCGACAATGTCCCCAGCACAAACAACGACTGGATAGGCGAGTCATGGGAAACCGCACGCTTGAGACTGAGCATGAGTGGACAAAGTGAGTTTTTGCTCGTAATAGACGAGGTGCACAAGATTAACAACTGGAGCGAGGCGGTCAAAAAGGAATGGGACTATGACACAATGCATGACATCAACATCAAAGTGGTCTTGTTGGGAAGTTCTCGCTTGTTGCTCAAATATGGTCTCACCGAATCTCTTGCCGGTAGATTTGAGTTGATTCACATGCCCCACTGGAGCTTTGCTGAGATGCACGAAGCGTTTGACACATCTATCACCGAATATATCTATTTTGGCGGTTATCCTGGCGGAGCCAAATATATAAAAGACGAGACAAGATGGCGCAAATATATTAAGGATAGCATCATCACACCTGCTATTGAACGCGATGTGATAATGACCAAGAAAATTTACAAACCTATACTCTTGAAGCAACTGTTTGAACTTGGCTGCAGCTATTCGGGCGAAGAATTGGCTTTGAATAAGATGCTTGGCCAGTTGCAAGATGCCGGAAATGTCACTACTCTTGCGGGATATCTCAACACCCTTGATGAGTCATGTCTCTTGTGCGGACTCAAAAAGTATGCCAATGACAATGCACGCAAATACAACTCCGTGCCCAAGTTGCTTGTATATAACACTGCTTTGCTCTCGGCTTTGTCGGGTATAAATTACGACAGGGCATCTCAAGATGCAAAGATGTGGGGGCGATGGGTTGAGAGTGCTGTGGGGGCACATCTGCTCAATCAAGCGCAGGAATATGATTATAAAATCTTTTATTGGCGTGAACGAGACAATGAGGTGGATTTTGTAATTGCTAATAATCTCCAACTCATCGCCATAGAGGTAAAGAGCGGTCGTCGCACAACCAATGTGGGCCTCTCGGTATTCCGAACTAAATTTGTCCCCGCAAGTTCGTTCGTAGTAGGATCTGGCGGCATCCCCATCGAGGAATTTTTAACCTGGGACATTGGCAAGCTCCTGGACTCTGGAATAAGATAGAGAGATCTCCCCCTCAAAAACATGTCTTGTAGCACAGAAAACAAGACAGTGCTACAAGACAAATAATATTTATTGAACGGAAGCTTTAAATAACAAATTCTTCCTTTCTTTGTTACCAGTACCAAACACCTCCAGCACAATGGTTGAAGTATTGATTTTTATCGCCGTCTGAGGTCGTTGCGGGTTTTGAGAATTGAGCGCGCCATGATCCAGAACGGATATCTGTATATTCTCGGCCATTAACAACTAACTTATAGTAAACATCGCCTTGATATTTACAAGCATAAAGAGTACCTAGCGCACGTTGGCGTCCGTCAATTGTGTAAACGGTAAAAGTTCCTACCTGCTGCCACATGGGAGTCATAGACTGTGGGCTTTCAGGCACTGTAGCGAAAACGGATGTCGGAAATGCTGTTGCAAATGCTAATGCTGCAACCATCACAAATAGAATTTTTTTCATTTTAATAAATATTGTTTCTCATGGCCCTTGGAAACATTTTACAGATAACAAAGAAAGTGGAGCCAAAACTCTACCTTATCACTTGAGTAGGGCTTGGACTCCCCGTATTGTTGATAAGGAGAATTCAGCCCCATTTGGAGGATATATCACAAACAATTGGATATAATACACCATAAGAGCATAATTCTCACTTATCCTAACAATACTTTGTGAAGTGTCCAAGTTCACTCAAGTAGGATATGGCGGAATACGCTTTCTAATACTATATTTCGGTAGTCTAAACAATGTTTAAACTAAGTGCAAAAGTAATCACTTATTTTAGATTCTGCAAGAATTTTCTACTAAAAATTATCCGCTGATCCCTAATCCCAACCCTAATCCCAACTTTTGAGAATCTGGGAGCAGCTATAGGAGGGAGCAGCAGATGCAATAAAACAAAACCGGCGGCTCTGTTGAGAGTCGTCGGTTTCGTGGGTAGAGATGGATTCGAACCACCGAAGTCATAAGACAGCAGATTTACAGTCTGCCCCATTTGGCCACTCTGGAATCTACCCGTTTCCATAAAAGCGATGCAAAGGTAAGACATTTTTTTGAATACACAAAAAAAATGTGTATTTTTGCGTAAAATTTTTCTCATTTTCCTCTTTTTTGGGGGTTGAACTATGATTTTAAACAGTATTTCTATATTAAATTACAAAAATATCGCCGAGGCCCGACTCGACTTTTCGCCCAACGTGAATTGCCTGATAGGCGACAACGGCATGGGCAAGACCAACGTGCTCGACGCCATCTATTACCTGAGCTTCTGCAAGAGCTACATGAACCAGGGCGATGCCACGGTCATCAAGCACGACGAGCAGTACATGATGCTGCAGGGAGCTTATACCCGCCGCGACGTGGACGAGGACATCTCGCTGTCGCTGCAGCGCGGCAAGCGCAAGGTGGTGCGCCGCGGTGGCAAGGAGTACCAGCGACTGAGCCAGCACATCGGGCTGCTGCCGCTGGTTATGGTGTCGCCCATGGACTGGGACCTCATCAGGGGCTCGGGCGAGGAGCGCCGCCGATTCATGGACCAGATAATATCGCAGGGCAACAAGGAGTATCTGGATGCCCTCATCCGCTATGGCAAGGCTGTGGAGCAGCGCAACTCGATGATCAAACAAGGATTCAGCGACGCTCTGCTCTATGAGACGGTGGAGGCGGTGATGTGCGAGGCTGCCGCCGTGGTGCATGCCGCCCGTGCAGCCTGGGTGGAGCAGTTCACGCCCATCTTCATGCACTACTACAGCGCAGTGGCGGGCGACGGCGAGCAGGTGCGACTGGTATATGAGAGCGTGCTCAACGCAGCATCGATGCAGGATGTGCTGGCCGCCAACCGGGGGCGCGACATGGCCGTGGGATACACGAGCCGGGGCATACACCGCGACGACCTGGAGCTGCTGCTGGGTGACCACAGCATGCGACGCACAGGGTCGCAGGGACAGTGCAAGACTTACACCATAGCGCTGCGCATGGCACAGTATGACTTCTTGCGCGCTGCCAGCCCCACCACACCCGTGCTGCTGCTCGACGACATCTTTGACAAACTCGACGCACACCGCGTGGAGCGCATCGTCGACATCGTGTCGAGCGACCGCTTCGGGCAGATTTTCATCACTGACACTAACCGCACCCATCTGGACGAAATCATGGCCCGCATGCAGGGCGACCACAGCATGTTTACCGTGACAGAGGGCAACGTGGTGCCTGACTAAACCCTAATATTGATTATGAAGAAAACGCAAGCCAAGACTATAGGAGAGATCGTGCAGGACTATCTCAAAAAGGAGAACCTGGACCTGGCACTCGACGAGCACCGTGCCAGCGCACTGTGGCCGCAGATTGTGGGACACGGCATCAACCGCTACACCGTGACACGATGGGTCAAGGACGGAGTGATGCACGTGCAATTGTCAAGCGCTCCGCTGCGCAATGAACTGCAGCTCAACCGCCGGCGCATCATCGACCTCATCAACGAGGCCCTGGGCCGTGAGGTGATCCACGAGATAGTGTTTTACTAACCCCTACCCCTGCCCTTGAACGGGAGCGTTTTAAACAGAAAAGAACAAAAAGCAATAAATGGATAACAATAATAAAAATAAAAACCACGGCAACGTGGTGGCAACACACCCCTTTCACTGCACCACACCGGTGCAATTGCGCTTCAGCGACATGGACATGCTGGGCCACCTCAACAACTCTCGCTACTTTGAACTCATGGACGTGGCCAAGAACGACTACTTCACCCGTGTGGCTGACGGCAAAATAGAGTGGTCGCGACCGCCCGTGATGATTGCCAACGTCAACTGCGACTTCCTGAGCCAAACCACCTATCACGAGCCGGTAGAGGTGCTCACCCAGGTAGACCGCATAGGCGACAAGAGCTTTGTGCTCATCCAGCAGCTGGTCAACGCCGAGACCCGGGAGGTGAAGTGCTCGTGTGCCGCCACGATGGTCAACTTTGACGTCGAGGCCCGCGTCCCTGCACGAGTGAGCGACGAGTGGCGACGCGCCATAGCCGACTTTGAGCAGCGCGACCTGTAGCCACACTCACATCCTCGCGCACAGGGGATCACCAGCAATATCCTCATGTGTATTGGATTTTTTTGAGGGCGAAGCGTTAACTTTAGGCTTGTCCATATGTCTATAAAATTAGCGCAAAGGTAGATTTATTTGGTATATGTGTAATTTTAGTCATATCTTTGCACAAAATTTAATTTGCTACAAAACATGAAAAAAACCATTTTAGCACTCATAATGCTACTGACAGCCTGCATGGCACAGGCAGCCGACATCAACGGCATCTTACTTGACGCTAACGACACCACCGCCCTCATAGGCGCCTCGGTCAAGCTGGTCAAGGCTTCCAAGGACAGCACACTGGTCAAGGGTGCCGTCACTGATGTTAACGGACTTTTCAACCTCAAAGGCATCAAAGCCGGCAAATATGTTCTCAAGCTCTCTTATGTGGGATACAAGGACGAGGCCAAGCACATCGCTGTGGGAGAAGACGGACGCAATGTCAACCTGGGAGTCATCAAGCTTACGCCTAACTCGGTGATGCTGCAAGAGGCTGTCGTGATGGGCGTGAAGACTCCCATCACCGTCAAGGAGGACACCGTGGAGTATAACGCTGACTCTTACAAGACACAGGCCAACGCGGTGGTTGAAGACCTCTTGAAGCGCATGCCCGGCGTGGAAGTGGGCAGCGACGGCAAGATCACCGCCAATGGCAAGGAGGTCAAGAAAATACTGGTGGACGGCAAGGAATTCTTTGCCGACGACCCCAAGATGGCAACCAAGAACCTGCCCGCCAACATGGTCAACAAGCTACAGGTCATCGACCGTAAGAGCGATCTGGCACGACTCACCGGCGTGGACGACGGTGAAGATGAGACAGTCATCAACCTCACCGTGAAGAAGGGCATGAACAACGGATGGTTTGGCACCGTCAATGCCGGTTATGGCACTGACAACCGATACACCGGCAACCTGATTGCCAACTACTTTGCCGACGGCAACCAGTTTACCATCACCGGCGGCGGCAACAACGTCAACAACATGAACTTCACTGACGGCGGCGCATCGCGATTCCAGCGCATGTTTGGAGGCAACTCTGGCATCACCACCTCGCAAAACCTGGGCTTCAACTTCAACGTGGGCACCAAGGACAGCGAGAAATTCCGCGCCGGCGGTAACCTCAACTACAGCCACACCTCGCGCGACTCTTACAACCGCACGAGCCGCCAGTACCTGTTCCCTGACAGCACCAGCTTCTACAACAGCGAATCGTTCTCGCACAACAGCGGCCACAACTTCCGCGGTGACTTCCGCATCAAGTGGGAAGTAGACTCGTTCAACACCCTCGAGATACGCCCCAACTTCTCGATGAACTTCAGCAACAGCGAGAAGAGCGACTCGTCATTTACCCGTGCCGGTGATGCCGCACGCACACCCGTCAACAAGTCGCTGAGCTATGGCAGCAACGATGGCAAGAGCTACGAGTTTGGCGGACAGATTGTCTACAACCACAAGTTCACACAGAAGAGGGGCCGCGCGTTCAGCTTCTTTGGTCGCTACAGCTACAGCAACGTGGATGAGAACGGAACCACCAACACCCACAACAAATACTACCTCAAGGAGGATCCCGACGAGACCATCGACCAGGTGTATGACAACAAGCGCATCACTAACGGCGTGAACGGTCGCCTGTCGTGGACCGAGCCCATAGGCGACATCAAGAATGCCAACTTCCTGCAGTTCTCTTACAGCGGAAGCTTCCGCCACAGCACCTCTGACAAGATGGTGTATGACCTGCTGCGCAACGGCATCGTCACCCCCGCTCCCGTGCTCACGCCTGACAGCTACGGCCGCGCCATCTTCAGCGCCGCCTACGACCCCAACGTACGCCAGGCCGTGGCCGAGCACTATGGCAGCGACGTGCTCTACGACCTGCCCATGCTCAGCAACATCCTCGACTATGAGCTGGGTGCCGACATCGAGCGCGCCTTCAACGAGCAGCTCAGCAACCGTTTCCGCAACAACTGGCTCAACAACAGCATCGAGGTGGGCTTCAACAAGACCCACAAGATGTATAATCTCAACGTCGGCGTCTCAGTGACTAACGCCCTGTCGAGCAGCAAGGACCTCATCAACCCCGATCGCAACATCGCGGCACGCTGGGTATGGTCGTTTGCTCCCTTTGCGCGTTTCAACTACAAGTTCTCTAAGACCCGCAACCTCAACGTCAACTACCGCATGCGCAGCAACCAGCCGTCGCTCACACAGTTGCAGCCCGTGGCCGACGTGAGCAACCCGCTCAACATCGTCATCGGTAACCCCGAGCTCAAGTCGTCGTTTGGCCACCGCCTCAACATGCGTTTCAGCGACTTTGCACAGGAACGTCAGCGCAGCTTCATGCTCAACCTCAATGCTGACTGGACACAGAACAGCATCATCAACAAGGTTACATTTGACCCCACCACCGGCGGTCGCATCACTACATACGAGAACGTCAACGGTGTGTGGAACGCAATGCTCATGAACATGGTGAGCATGCCCTTTGGCTCAAGCAAGACATGGTTCTTCTCGTCACACGCGTTCATGCGCCTCAGCCAGACTCAGGGTTACAACAACGGCACGCTCAACAGCAGCAAGAACTTCTCGCTCAACCTGGCACCGGGACTCGCATTCCGCAACAACCAGTTTGACATAGAGCTGCGTCCCCGCTACGGCTATCAGACCACCCACAACTCGGTCACCGTGGCCAGCAACCGCAACATCCACACCTATGGAGCCATCTTCAACGGCACATGGTCGTCGCTCTTCGGCCTGGTCATCAGCACCGACCTCAACTTCAGTGCCACCAGCGGTTACACTAACGGCTACGACACCAAGCAGTGGCGCTGGAACGGCTCGGTTTCTTACCAGTTCCTGCGCGACCGCGCTGCGGCATTCACCCTGTCGGTATTTGATATCCTGGGACAGACCAAGAACATCAACCGCAACGTTACCGCTAACTACATCGAGGATACCTACAACAACGCCCTGGGACGCTATGGCATGGCTACGTTCACTTACAAGTTCACCACCTTCAAGAAGGGTGAGCAACCCAAGGACCAGAACAGCTACGAGGGATTCGGTCCCGACGGACGTCGCATGGGTCCCCCTCCCGGTGAGGGCGGTCGCCCCGGCGGTATGGGCGGCGGACGTCCTGGTGGCATGGGAGGCCCCGGCGGACGACCCGGAGGTTTCTAAGAAACAACCACAATACAGCATTCCCCCAAGCACAACATCAAGCGGTGCTTGGGGGAATTTGTTTTTAGGAGTATTTGATATTAGTATCTCGGGGCCTTATGTTTTACAAAAATACTGCAAATATCACTACTAGAACACAAACGGGCCATAATTCAACATTCAAAAGATACACAATTTATATCATATCGTCCAACAAACAAGCCTGCAAACACTTACACATAGCACAAGAAATGGTCTAAATCACATTTTTTCAAAAATATTCACTAATTTTGCAACATAAAAGCTTATGGGGACGACGATAATTAGAATATTATTCTGCTTCACACCGTTTGCAGTATGCCTGTTTTGGTTCCTTGTGTTTGCGGTCCATCACAGGCACAACGACGCTGCCAAGAAGACGCTGATGTGTTTTCTTGGCGTATCGTCGACTCTCTACTTTTGCCACGCACTTTATTTCACCACAGGTTTGTCACACGGCATGGAGTGCCTGTGGACACTGTGCTCGCTCTCGGTCTATCCGCTGTTTTTCCTCTACGTCTGCAGGCTCACTTCGCACAAGTTGTCGCCTGCATGGCTGGCACTGCTCTTTGTGCCCGGTATAGTTTGTGCCACCGCCAAGCTCCTATTCCCCGGAGACCTTGCCGACAACGTGCGCAAGGTGCTATTGTTCCTGCAAATATCTTGTGTGCTTTACAAGGGACTGAATCTGCTCAGGACCTATGACCGACAGCTCAAAGACTTTTATGCCGACACTGAGGGGCGCGATGTCACTGCCGTCAAGCACCTGCTTGTAGCCGTTGTCGTCACATCGGCATGCTCGGCAATAGCCAACGCCCTGGGCCGTGATTATTTCGGCCAGAGCATTTGGCTCTTGCTGGCAGTCATGCTCCCGTTCACAACTTTGCTGTTTGCCCTCAGCTACATCGGTTTTATGCGCAACTTCACCGCCACACAGTTTGCCACCGAAACTGCCGACGAGCCAACACCCTGCGGAGACGAGGATGACGCCCTGCCCTACAACGAAGATTTGGGCCGCAAGATAGAGGCGCTGATGACCGACGAGGAATTTTTCCTCACCAAGAACCTCACCATAGGCGACGTGGCCAAGCGGGCGGGATCGTGCCGCACCTATGTGTCGCAATACATCAACGCGACCAAGCACATGTCTTTCTCTGACTACATCAACCACCTGCGCGTGGAGTATGCCAAGAAACTCCTGCTCGAAGCGCAAAACGAGAAAATCATCACCATATCAGAGAAAGCGGGATTCTCGAGCGAACAGTCATTCTACCGCAACTTCCGCAAGTTCACCGGCGAGTCACCCTCCACCTGGCAAAACAAGCACGCCTGACCCTAATCCCGTACAGCCCCCCTGCATCACACCTTGCCGCTGACATGTTACTCCCTCGCACCACACCCCCAAACACCCCAAATTAGCTTTTCAAAAAGCTATATTTACCCCAAAAATCACTTTTCTAAAAGCTAATTTTGTACCAAAATTCACTTTTCAAAAAGCGATTTTCCTTACTTTTCTTGCTTTTTCAAAAGTGAATTCGTAAATTTGCACCAGATATTTTCAAAAACTCATATATGACAGCTTCAAACTTCAAACTGCTTTATGACATCTATCACAGGAGGTTAGCGTTTGTAGACCTGAGCTTCAAGCGTTATCTGCACAACATTATCAACTGGGATGCACGCATCATTGGCATCATGGGGGCAAGGGGGGCCGGTAAAACAACGCTGTTGCTACAGCACATCAAGGAGACCCACAAGAATGTTGACGAGGCCCTGTGGATATCTCTTGACAACTTGTGGTTTAAGACCCATGACGTTGACGAACTGGTTGATTACCTCTACACCCACGGAGTGACAACTATCTATTTTGACGAGATACACAAGCTGGACAACTGGGCAACACACATAAAGAACTACTACGACAACTATCCCAACCTCAAAATTGTGTACACAGGTTCTTCCATCCTTGAAATAGACAATTCCAAGGTGGACTTGTCGCGCCGGCAGTCATTATACACACTGGAGGCAATGTCGTTTAGAGAGTATCTTGAGTATGAAGGCATCATGGCAGAACCTGCAATAAAACTTGTAGACCTGTTGGGCAACCACGTGGATATCGCAATGAAGATTTCTATCCGCACCAAGATTCTGAAACATTTTGAAGATTATCTTGACCACGGCTGTTACCCCTTCTACAAAGAGGCTAGCGAGGATTTCCACATGCGACTTGCTTCAACCGTGAACCTGGCAATAGAAAGTGACATTCCTGCCGTGACCGACGTGTCTTATTCTACGATAGAGAAGACAAAGAAACTCATGATGATTGTTGCCCAAAACACGCCGTTTGAGCCCACAATCACAAAACTCAACGCAGCACTGGAAACAACACGCGACAACTGCTTGAAGATGTTGTACACACTTGACCGTGCAAAGGTAATTCTTTTGCTGACCAGAGAGTTGAAAAACTATAAGCATCTCGTTTCGCCCGAAAAGATTTATCTCAACAACACCAACATCATGGCAGCATTGGCGCCGACTAACGAGGCAGGCACAAAGCGAGAAACATTCTTTGCTAACCAACTCTCGGCCATAGCAACCGTTCAGACAGCCCGAAAAGGGGATTTCGTTATTGATGGGAAATATCTGTTTGAGGTTGGAGGACCAAACAAAAACTTTGACCAGATAAAAGATATTCCTGACAGCTATCTTGCAATAGACAACATTGAAACAGGATATGGCAATCGCATCCCGCTATATCTTTTTGGATTTTTATACTAACCTACCTAACACATAATTATATGATGAGAAAAACGATAATGATTGTTGCTGTGCTTGCCGCTATGCTCGGTGGCACAGCGGTACAGGCTCAGCCGGGATATGTTCCCAGCGAGGAGAACCTCAAGTCACGCGCCGAGTTTGACGAATGCCGCCTGGGCATCTTCATCCATTGGGGCCTCTACAGCACCTTTGCCCAGGGCGAGTGGTACATGCAGAATGCGGGCATCACGCTCGACGAGTACAGCAAGGTTGCCGACGCCTTCTACCCCCACCACTTCAATGCGCGTGAGTGGGTCAAGGCATTTAAGGATGCCGGGGCAGGCTATGTGACATTCACATCGCGCCACCACGAGGGCTTCAGCATGTGGAAGACCGACGTGAGCGACTACAACATCGTCGACGCTACCCCTTATAAACGCGACATCATCCGTCAGCTGGCCGATGCCTGTCACGACGAGAACCTGCGCCTTCACCTCTATTACAGTCATCTGGACTGGGGACGTGAGGACTACCCCATGGGGCGCACCGGCAAAAAGTGCGGCAAGGACTCGACCCGGGCCGACTATGACCACTACTTCAAATTCATGAACGCTCAGCTCACCGAGCTGCTCACCCGTTATGGCGAGATAGGCGCGATATGGTTCGACGGCATGTGGGACCATGACGAGGACAAAACGCCCTTTGACTGGCGCCTTGACGAGCAATATGCCCTCATCCACAAGCTGCAGCCCGGTTGCCTCGTGGGCAACAACCACCACGGCAGCGTCATCCCCGGCGAGGATATACAGATATTTGAACGCGACCTCCCCGGTGAGAACACCACAGGATGGGTACAGGACGGCATGCAGGTAAGCGCCAAGAATCCTCTTGAGACCTGCACCACCATGAACGGCATGTGGGGCTACCGCATCCAGGACCAGAACTACAAGACCCTTGACCAGATTGTGGCGCTGCTGGTGCGCACATCAGGGCACGGAGCTAACCTGCTCATGAACATAGGCCCGCAACCCAACGGCGAACTGCCCGCCACAGCCCTTTCACGCCTCAAGGAACTGGGCCAGTGGATGCGTCAGTATGGCACCACCATCAAGGGCACCCGGGCCGGCGACATCAAGCCACAGGACTGGGGAGCAACCACACGCAAGGGCGACCACCTCTATGTGCACGTGACCGACCACAATGCCACCTCTGTTACCCTGCCCCTGCAGTGCAAGGTAAAGAGCGCCGTGGAGTTTGACACTAAGGCCAAAGTCACCTGCAAAAAGACTGCCGACGGCTACATAGTCACCCTCAATCCCCACCAGGACAAGGCCGACTACATCATCGACCTGACCACATCAAAGTAAACACCCTCCCAGAACTGCCGGCATATCCGGAAAACCCGGGTGGAAACAACCGCCATTCCCCGCAGAATGGCCCAGATAAAGCAAGCGGGGCGCATCGCCAATGATGCGCCCCGCCGTGTATTTAGTTTGCGTTATTGATTACTCAAAGATGCGGAACTTGTCATACTTGGGATGAGCCTTGAAGGCTGCAGGAACCTCCTGAGAAACCTTTGTACCCTTGAGACCGAAGATAATAAGCTTCTCGCACTTAGCCAGCGAAGCGGGGATAGAGCCGCCCAGGTCAGCATTTTCATAGAGCCACAGTGTGGTGAGCTTGGTACAGTTGCCTATGTTAGCGGGGATTTCACCGCTCAGCTTGTTGCGCTGCAGCATGATGGTGGTCATGTCCACACAGTTGCATATCTCAGCAGGGATAGTGCCGGTGAGGTTGTTGTCATAGATCTCAAATGTGCGGAGCTTGCCGCTCTTGAAGAACTCAACGGGGATAGTGCCCTCGATGCCGCAACGGCACAGCACGATGTTCTCAAGGTTGGTCATGGCAGCAATCTTCTCGGCAGGCAGTGTGCTGGGCTTGCTAGCCACATTGCGCAGGAAGATGTACTTGAGGTTAGTGTTGTCCCACAGCTCAACGGGGAACTCGGCAGCAGCCTGTCCGGGGCCACCGATAAACGCGCTGTAGTCAACAGTGAGGCGCTCGAGCTTGGTCATCTTGCCTATGGCGGCAGGCACGCGGCCCACAGCCTCCTCGCTAGTCTCCCACTTCATCGAGGTGAGGTTAGTGAGGTTGCCCACGCTCTCGGGGATAGCGCCCTTGAAGTTGTTTACCTCAAGCTCCTCAAGTGTGGTGAGCTTGCACAGAGCTTCAAACGAGCCCTCGGGACCGCTTATCTCGAGGTCCTTGATAGCGGGCAGCTCCATAGTCTCGGGCAGAGTGTAGTGGTCCTTGCCTGATACATACAGGTGCATCTTTTCTACCTTGGGCAATGTGAAGATTTCAGCAGGCACAGAGTTCTTGATAGACTCCTGATGGTTGCGCACATAGATTGTGAGTTCCTTGAGCTCAGTGAGGCAAGCGATTTCAGCAGGGATGTCGCCCTTGAGCGAGTCGTCGCGGAGTTTGAGCTCAATGACGTGTTCCACGCCGTTAGCGTCGGTCTCGGCCTTCACACCGTCCCACTCGGCCAGCGGACGGTCAGTGCCCCAACCGGCTGTGTCTTCAACCCATTTGTCACCATTAAGCTTCTCGTGGAGAAGGTTGAGTACTTCGCGGTCGGTAAGATCTTTGTTTCCACCGCCACACGACGCAGCGCCAAGCATCATAAGGGCAGCGCCAATGAATAAGATTGATTTTTTCATACGGTAATTTTTTATGTTTTTATTTCGCTTAGACATTTTGTAGCATGAAAATTGTGCCATGGGCGAAGTGTCTCACCCATGGCACAAAGATGCAGTTGTTATTTCTTGTTATAAGCTTCAAGCGCTTTTTCCAGGACAATGAGCGCGCGCTTGAGGTCTTCTATCTTGAGCACATAAGCCATGCGCACCTCGTTCTTGCCGGCGCCCTTGGTGGCATAGAAACCGGTGGCGGGAGCCATCATCACTGTCTCGCCCTCGTAGTTGAACTCCTCGAGACACCACTGGCAGAACTTGTCGCTGTCATCGACGGGCAACGATACCACTGTGTAGAACGCGCCCATGGGCATGGGAGAATAAACGCCCGGAATCTTGTTGAGACCCTCGACCAGGCAGTTGCGGCGAGCGATGTACTCGTCATACACCGCCTTGTGATATTCCTGTGGAGTGCTGATTGAAGCCTCGGCAACCACCTGACCTACCAATGGAGGACTCAGACGTGCCTGGGCAAACTTGAGAACTGCGGCGCGCACCTCGGCATTGCGGGTGATGAGTGCGCCGATGCGGATACCACACTCACTGTAGCGCTTTGACACTGAGTCTATCATCACTACATTGTCCTCGATGCCCTCGAGATGCATAGCGCTCACATAGGGAGCGTCGCTGTAGACATACTCACGATAAACCTCGTCAGCAAAGAGATACAGGTCATACTTCTTGACCAGGTCGCGCAGTTGTTCCAGCTCCTCACGGGTGTAAAGCGTGCCGGTGGGGTTGTTGGGGTTGCATATCATGATGGCACGGGTGTGCTCGTTGATGAGCTTCTCAAACTCTTCAACGCTGGGCAGCGCAAAACCATCCTCGATGTGAGTGGTGATGGTGCGCACCTTGGCGCCAGTCTCACAAGCAAAGCCCATATAGTTGGCATAAGCGGGTTCAGGAATGATAACCTCATCGCCGGGATTGAGACATGCCATGAAGGCAAACTGCACGGCCTCACTGCCGCCACAGGTAACGATGATGTCGTCGGGGGTGAGATTGATGTTGTACTTGGCATAGTAGCCCACCATCTTCTCACGATATGACTGGTAGCCCTGTGAGGGTGAATACTCCAGGACAGTGCGGTCAACGTTTTTCAGGGCATCCAGACCCTCTTGAGGTGTGGGAAGGTCGGGTTGTCCGATATTAAGGTGATAGACTTTCACTCCACGCTCCTTGGCAGCTACTGCAAAGGGCGCAAGTTTGCGAATGGGTGATGCGGGCATTTCGATGCCACGCTGTGCAATTTTAGGCATAAAAATTCAGTTTTTTCAGTTTATATGATATTTGGGTGCTAAATTACACAAAAATTCTCAATAACGGCAAATATTTAGCCCAGTTTATTTCCTAATGAAATAAAATAACCCTTATTTGCACTATTTACCCCAAAAACAACCGAAACCAACAGGCCACTCACACCCGCCACCCCAAATGTCCTCAGAGGGAGCTCCCCATGAGGACATTTTGTGGTCATAAAACACGGCGGGGCCGCATCGCCATGAGATGCAGCCCCGCTATTATGTCATTGGGTTTTTTTATCAATAAACGAGCGCCATGTTGTCTACCCACAGGGTCATGCCAATGGTGCCAATATAAGCTGTGCCACAGCCGCTTGACGCCATCACGATCAAGTGGGTGGGAGTTGCGTTAGCGTTGTCCCACTGCTCCTCGATAACGGGAACCATCTTGCCCTTGCTGTTGCGAGCATAGTAGGGGCGGCTCTTGTCGATGAGGCCCATGTAGCTCTGGTAGCCGGCATGCTTGGTGATGTCGCCATACCACACGGGGATGCGGTAGTTGTTCACCCAACCTGTGGTGTTGCCAAAGCGCTGGCGGCCTGTACCCACGCGTGCGGCGTGGATGTTGCCCTTAGCGTCTTCCCAACGGCGCTGCAGCAGGATGAAAACCTCGGCATAGTCGCGGCCGGCTACAGTCTTCTGAGCGCTGAAACCAGTTGCCTGGGTGCGGTTGCCTGTGGGAGCATTGAGCTTATAGTCAAACTGCAGGAAGCGGGGACGCTTGGTGAAGGGGACACCCATCTCCATCTTGCTGTAAGGATTCTTGGTGCTTGATACGGGTTCGAAGAGACGGCCCAGGAAGATTGAACCGTTAACCAGCACATCCATGTTGACCACGCCCACAGCCTTTACGTGCTCGAGCATAGTGGTCATCTTAACGCACTTGCCGCTACCGTGAACGTCGGGGAAAACGGCGTTGCTGGTCTTTACCACGCCCATCACCTTGGCATAGACGTTACTTGTTGCCCAGGGCGAACCACCTGCGGGTACATAAGCCTGTGCACCATCGATGGTCTTTGTGGGACCTATCTCATAGATAGTCTTGGTTTTGCCGCCAATCACGGCACTCTCTTTGATGTTGCGTGTTACCCACTGGTCAAAATTTCCAAACTTGATGGGCTCTACCTTGTCGGCAGCCCCACATGTAGCTGCAACAGAGGCAGCTGCGAGAACTGTAAATAAAAACTTTTTCATTTCTTTTTTTTCTTTTTTCGAGGGGTTGAGCCTTTAATCTTCTCAACCCACTGTTTCTTTATCACTTAATCTGCTTTACTATTTGTCACAAGTTATATTCCACCTTGCTCTTGCCGTCGGTGATGATGTATCGTCCGTCGTCGGTAAACTTCACCACTTTGGGTTCAAATTCAAGAATCTTGAGGGC
Source organism: Muribaculaceae bacterium (assembly GCA_024400935.1). GTDB lineage: Bacteria > Bacteroidota > Bacteroidia > Bacteroidales > Muribaculaceae > Sodaliphilus. Next base: position 16,376 of record JAKSLZ010000001.1, read on the forward strand.
TTGGGTCACCGTAGCGGGCACGTTGTTGCACACAACGCCGCGCTTGCACACGGCCAGCATGGAGCCGGCAGGAGTGACGTGAACAGCCTGGATGCCACCCGACTTGTCTGACGCCTCCTTCAAGAATGCGGTCACAGCCTCGCCTTCACACCAGTAGCCCTTGTTTGTCACTACCACCCATGTGCCGTCGTCAAGCAGCACAATGCTCTTGAAGTGATGCCTCTGGGCATTGCACTCGGCCAGACGCTCCAGCAACGACTTGGGCAGGCCGGCGCTGGTCTTGTAACCGCTCTTTTCATAAATGACCACCCACTTGTTGCTCTCAGAGAGTGCCACCTCGCTGATGTTGGAATTGGGCACATTGAGAGTGCGCAGCACATCGATCAGAGACTTGGGCAAGCCCGAGGTTGTGCAGTAGCCGTTAGAGCTGTAGATATACAAGCCACCCGTGCTCATGTTCATGGCAGCGGTCTTGCACTCACGGGTGCGCAAGAGCGACTCCTGCACACGCAGCATGTTACCGTTAACACTGCCTGTGGTCTCAACCTTGGTGCCTTCGACCTTGAACAGTCCGTTCTCGTTCTTGAGTTTGAAGGGAGTTCCCTGCAGCACAGGTTTGGGCTGCTCGGGCTGTTTTTCCTTCACTGCGGGTTCGGGTGTTACAGCGGGGGTAGAAACCGGCGCGATTACTGTGTTTTCAGCAACAACCTCATTGCCGCCATATTGTGCCAGCATCGCGTCCAAGCCTGGCATCACCTTGTCGCTGCCTGTGGGAAACTGCACAAGGGCAAATCCCTCAGCTCCCAAACGCAGCGTTTCGCCACCGGCGGCAGCAATCTGCGCCACGCGTTCAAGGTCCATGGAGTCGCTTTGCAGCTTGGCCACCACAGTGCCGCGCAACTTCTGCTTGTCGACAACGCGAGTACCAAACAGCTTGCCTGACAATGCGCTCACATTGACGGGCTTACCGCTGTTGAGAATGCGCATCAGCTCAGTATCCTTATCGTCGGCAACGACACTAAGTACTATGCTGTATTTGCCATCGTCCAGACGCGTGAGACTGTAACGCACATCGCCGTCGGCTCCACGCAGTTCCTTTTCAGCTTGATTCAATGTCTGCTCAGTAACGGCCTGAGCCGCACATGGCAATGTGTTAACCATGCCACCGCACAGCAATGCCGCCGAGAGCACAAAAGTTGATTTCAGTTTCATGACTTGTCGCGATATGTTTAATTGCGCAAAGTTAGTTATTTTTTCCGAAAGAAGGGTAACTAAATACAAAAACTTTGACCAGCGGACCAGTATATGCTACAAATCAAGCACACACAAGCCCCCGCCAAGCCTGCTCCCGGGCCACAAAATCACGCTCACCGGCCAGTGTTTCTAATTACTAAATAATTACAAGATTCTCGCGTGTGCGTTAAAAAGTGTGTTAAAACATGGTTTTTTCAGAAAGTTTTTAGTAACTTTGCAATTCGTGTGGGAAAGCCCCAAGGTTACAGAAAAATTACATGACCCTTGCATGCCCCCACATCCCTAACAACAACGAAATTCAACACAGAAAAATGAACAACGATACAATTAAAATTTCGATTAAAGGTTTTATCAACAACGAGACAAAAACTGTCTTTACATACCCTTCACAGCCCACATCGCCCGCTGCCGACAAATGGCTGGCCGGCATAGGCGATCCCAACGATGCACGCTGGTTTGATGAGCCCCGCATCTATGCCTTCTGGAAGAACACCACAGGCAACTACTATGCACTGATCGTGCCCGCAGCCGAGGGTGGACGCCTCATGCTCACCCTGTTCACCGGCAACAAGTGCATCTCGATGGGACAGGCCGCAGTATCGGCACTCAACGAGCTTGCCACAACACTGCTCCCCGACTATAACAACACCGAGGGCCACGCACATGTGGACGCTGTGCTCAAAGCCCTGAAGGGATATCTCGTGACCGACAATGCTCCCGCCACTGCCCCTGCAGTAGGCATCCAGACCCTTAAGGGATATCGCTACTACAACAACGATAATGAGCTGGCTCACATCATGGAGTTCACACAGCAGGTCGAGTACCGCACTCTGGCCGTTGTGTATGCAATGCCCCAGCCCGCCGAGCCCGTCACCATCAACGATCCCACTTACAAGCTCCTCACCACTCCCGTGCGAGCTTCTTACTGCCTCGAGCCCCTGCCCGCAGGCGTCAAGACTAACAAGAGCACGTTCATCAACAACGACACTCTGGTCATCACTTACACTCGCCCCGGCTTTGCCAGCGAGCAAGTGTCGCTGAGCGTCAACGGCAAGAACACCGCCTTTGTCACTTACCGCGGCATGGCAATACGCATCAAGAGCGCTGAGGACGCAGGCATCAAGTGGCGTCGTGGCGTGAAAGTAAAATGCGTTGACGACCGTGGCAACAATATCCCCGCATTCTCTTACAACGCTAACGGACGCACCGTCAACTACTCAGAGAAGAGCGGCATCGTCTTTGACGGCGACACCACCGAGTACAAGGTAACCATCAGCGCACACGGATATGAGACCCAGGAAGTGGTCTTCACCGAGGCACAGATGGAATCACGCTCACACATTGTGGTGACACTCAACGCCCCCGCCGCTCACGTCAAGCTCACCATCTATGACCGCACAGGCCGCCCCGTCAGCGGCACAGTCACCGTCAAGGATACCGACCCCCTCTACAGACTGTTGACCACTAACAAGGAACTGAGCGTGGGCCACGTTAAGCCCGAGCCCATTTCGGCACCCCTCACCTCGCCCTTCGACAAGAAGAACGATAAGGCTGAGAACAAGAAAGAGCCTAAGACCCGCGGCGGCAACGACAAGACCGCTGGCACCAAGCCCGCCAAGAAATCGCCCTATGGCGACATCGACTTTGCCGGCGACAAGCCCAGCAAGCCCGCAGGCCCCGACTACTCTTCCATCATCAAGGCCGGTATAGGCGTGGGCGCAGTAGTGATTGCTTACCTGCTCGTCTCTACCCTCGTGCACTTCATGAGCAACGAGAGCAGCTTCTGGCCCTACAGCCCCACACAGGAGGATGTAGTGATCACTGACGGCGACAACAACACCAGCGACGAGGTTGTTGACGGTTCAGACGTGATCGCCACTATCGAGCCCACAACAACTGAACAGCCCGAAACAACACAGGTGGCACAGCCCGAACCCGAGCCCGTGCAATCAGCCGAGCCCAACCCTGCAGCCGACAAGCAATACCTCACCAGCAACCAGGTGTGGGACAAGAACCGCCTCACTTCACCCGAGTGGCAGAACTTCTTCAACGACATCCAGGCAGGTAACGCCGCTGCACTCAACCGCGCAGAGCGTCTCCCGGGCAATGCTACATGGAAGGTCATCGTCTTCACTCAAGGCGGACACCGCGACAAGACCGAGCAGATTGGCGCAGCAATGCGCGAGATGTCGGCTAGCGGCACTCTCGATGTCGACGCTCTCTTCGACAAGGTAAAGGCAATATGCAACAGCTCAGCAAGCAACCCCAGCAAGAAGGGCGAAGCTAAGTCAGCTAGCACTTCTACTGCAAAGCCCGCAGCCGAGAAGCCCGCATCTAAGCCTGCAAACAAGTCAACAACAAAGTCTTCGACTAGCAAGTCTTCTACCGCGAAGTCTTCAACTACCAAGTCTTCTACCGACAAGCCCGCAAGCAAGTCTACATCAAAGACTGGTAGCTCAACTTCCAAGACCTCAACCAAGAGCACCGAGTCAACAACATCATCTTCAACCGGTAGCTCTTCAAAGTCTTCATCAAGCTCTTCAAAGTCGTCTAGCAGCAAATCGTCTACCAAGAGCGAGACTTCTTCTACCAAGAGCTCAACCAGCACAGGCAGCACTAGCGGCGAAGGAAACTAAACTACACTTGACATCACAATCAAGTATGTGTTTGCCGCCCCCAAGAACAACCCCTTGCGGGCGGCAAACCATGTAAAAACAAAAAATAAATTACAGTGCTCTCCTTGCCAAACGGCAGGACGAACACTTCACTTGAATAGATTTAGATATTGTGGACGAGAATATCATCAAACAAATAAAAGACATCCAGCAGCTGCTTGAACGCGGGGCTATCACCCAGCAAGAAGCAACCGCCCTAAAAAAGCAAGTACTGGGCGGAGCACACATTGATTCAGGCACAACAATCAGCAAGCGCAACTGGGCCATGATAGCCGCAGCGGCGCTCATCTGTATCCTGGCTATAGTCATCGGAATCCTGCTTCTACAGCCCCAAAAAGCTGTCGTGGTAGAGAAAAACGTCACCATCACCCAGCCCGCAACCGAGAGCACAGGCCAGACCGCAACCGAGAGCGCACCGGCTACTAGCCACGTCCAAGCCACACCAGCGCATAGCGCTGCTGGCGCAAACTATGACTTCTACAGCGACGGCATCAAGATGAGCGGCACACAAGACGTGTCTGACGACTTCCACATCAGCCTGCTTCAAGGCAAAGGCGACCTGACGTTCTCAGTGCACGGCGACCGGCAGTTCCGCGACGTGGTGGTGTCTAGCTATGACAGCGAGTCAGGACAGCTCATCCTCTCGTCAAGCTACACTAACGGCAAGCCTGTGGGCGACTATGTGGGCACAGTGTCAAGCAACGGTGTATACTCGGGCACCTTCACCAATGTGCATGGCCGACAGCTCAAGTTCCGCGTGAAAATAGAAGAGGTCTATTGATTCTATACCCTCTCATTGCGGAGACTTGTAAAAACATGCCCTGGAAAGTAAATTAATAATATCATCATCTAACTACACAAAAACAATGAAATTCTTAAAATTATTTGTCGTGACAACGGCTCTGTGCATGGCCGTGACACCAGCCGAAGCAAGAAGCAAGAAAAGCCACAGCAGGGTCACAACACAAGTCCAAGTCAAAGAATCACAGACAACAGCCACCACTACAAATAAAAAGGCCGAAATCAAAGCCAACCTTGAGCAAGCCCGCGAAAGTTATGACGACGGCGACTATGCTAAAGCCAAGAACTACCTCAACCAGGTGCTTGCAATAGAAGCCGAGAACTATGACGCAATTCAGCTGCTCTACTATTGCAACGAAGCCATTGAAGAGGAGCTCAAGGAAGAACGTGCCGCCTATGAAGAAGTGTGCAAGACCAACACTGAAGACGACCTGACAGGCTTCCTCAACCAGTATCCCAACAGCACACTGTGCAGCGACGTGCGCAACCGCCTGAGCGACTACCGCAAGTGGCAACAGGCACAGGCCATAGGTTCGCGCCAGGCCGTAGAGAACTATCTCGAGTCATCAACGTTGAGGCTCTATGAACAAGAGGCACAGCAAGAACTAGGCAAAATACAATGCGCTGAAGACTGGCAAGCGGTATCGCAATACCCCACCAAGGCCTCGCTGCAAGAATTCATCAACAGGCATCCGTCTTCACCCTTTGAAAAGGAAGCTAATTACCAGCTCAACATCATCAACGCCGATGAGCTTTACAGCTACGGTAACTATGAGCAGGCACTGAAACTCTATGAAGCCGCCCAGCAGTTCAAGGGGCTTCCCATTGACACGCAGGAAAAATATCAGCAGTGCCTCAACGGCAAGCGCTTCAACTCTCTCAACGCCAACAACGTGACTGAGATAAGCAACTTCCTGCAGCAGCTCACTCCTGCCAGTCAGTTCTACAGCGCTACATCTAACATGCTCGCCGTGGCCATGGCCCAGGGACTGGACAAGACATCTACCGATGAGCAAATGAAGGCTCCGCTCAGCTATGCCACTGACGCCGCCACAACACAGACGGTAAAAGGCCTCATCGCCACAGCCAAGGCTGCGCGCAAGGCCTACAGGTCAGAGGTATCAGCCGTAAAGCGCCACTTGTGGTGGGAAGACCGCATCACCGTGGGTCTCACCGTCATCGAGACCGATGCATGGCGCAACTCTCTGTCTTACTCGGGCGGCCTCAAGGTGAGATTTGGACGTCACAACAGCGTGGCTAACGTCATCCTGGGAGCTAACTATACATGGCAGGGCGAGCACAACCTCAGCAGCAAGGAATCAGGCGAGGACGCACACCTGGGCACAATCTCACACATGATCACTGTTCCTGCGGCGCTGCACTTCAACCTACCCATCAGCCACAGGTCAAGCATGTATCTGGGTGGCGAGATTGACTTGGGACTCATAGTCAAGGAAAACGACAACTATGTGGGAAACCTCAACAAGAAGACACTGGCCTGGAAAGCACAGCTGGGTTTTGCCGGTCGTCACTATGACTTTGGGATGTACTACAAGCACTACATCAAGAACAACGACATCTTCACCGCTGACGCCATCAAAGTGATGGACGCCATGGGTATTGAGCACGATACGTTCTCAATGGGACTGACCTGGACATTATATTTCTAAATTTTACTGACAAATATTAATCACAAACTATTATTTCACACTAATTTTTTAGCAATGAAAGTTTTTAAATCAATCATCGCGATTTGCACATTGTGTATGTGCCTCACAGCAGTGCCCGCATCAGCACAGTACGGAAAACCCCACTTGGTATCTTTCGGTATCACTGTTTCTGAAGTTGATGCGTGGAACAACGTAGCCACTGTCAACCCCGGTTTCAAGCTCAGAATAGGCCGCCACAACGACCTGGTGAACTTTAACATTGGTGCAAACTACACATGGATGGCAGCGCACAACGTGGGTGCCAAGACCAGCGAAAAAACCAACGTTGAAACCATGCAGCACATGGTCACACCTAACGCCAGTCTCCACTTCAACCTGCCCGTTGGCCAGAAGACTAGCCTCTATGCCGGCGGTGGCTTTGAATGCGGTCTGCAGTTCAAGGAAGCAGAGAACTATGAAGGAACAGGCATCCTCAACAAGACAACACTGGCATGGAAGGCTAAGATAGGTATCACAGGTCGCCACTATGACTTCGGCCTGTATTACAAGCACTACCTCAAGAACAACCAGATTTTCACCCCCGAAGCTATCGAGGTTGTAGAGATGGGCGGCGGCGAAGCTCCCAGCAGCCAACTCGTGGGCATGGGATGGACTCTTTATTTCTAAAACTTTTATTTATTTAGTTTCATGAACCCTCGCATAATCAGTCAACTACAGGAGGTACAGGAACTCTTAGAGAGTGGCACAATCAATTCACAAGAGGCTGCCACACTCAAGGCCAAGATACTGCAAAACGTCCCGGCCGACGAGTTACCTGCCACGATGATGATGGCACCGGTAGCACCAGCACCACCGGTAGCACCAGCACCACCCGCTAATGTTTACAACCCAGAATCACTGGCAAGACTCAACAAGTGGCGCACCATGGGCATCGTGGCCGGCATAATCCTTGTGGCCTTGTGCGGAGCAATTATCTATAAAGTAGCAGCAGTATGACAACTATGGACGACGATAACAAGAGACTGACCCAAGAGACTGGCGAGGAAAGCACCGAGGTGGCCGCAACATGGTCAACCTCCCAAGCAGATGAAGCTACCGAGATCGCTAACATGGCGTCTAATGGCCTCCAAACGGGAAACGACGAAACGCAGATCTTCCACAGAGCACCAGGGTCGCCGGCACAGAGCGATTGGAACAGCGAAGACGAGTGTACGGTTATTGCATCACAACCGCCGGCTGTTCCCACACCTCCTGCCTACAACCCTGCCAGCTACTTGCCGGCAACTCCGGCTGTACCCGCATTTGACGGCGACGTGAAGGATGTGGTGGCCGAACAGGCCAAGCAGTGGAAAATCATAACCATTATCGAGATCTTGCTCATCATAGCGGCGACCGGCGTGCTGGCATGGCTATACGGACTCATCCCCAGCGCGGGCAACAAGCAAGTCGTGGACTTCATCATCGAGCTGTATAACAACCGTCTATATGAAGACGAAACGTTCCTGGAGCAGCATTGCTCTGAACAGGTGCTCCTCATGATAAAGAACAGCGACGGCACCATTGACCCCACTGTTTTCCGTTCTAGCGAGCTGTCACCTAATCCTCAAAATCCCGCCCAGTATCAAATCGTGAGTGTGGAAGAGACCCGTGACGGATGGTACACCTACAAGTTTATCGACCGCGGCTGGAACGGTGAGCACAACATCTATATCGTTACTGACGGAGACCGTTGCGTCATCGACAAAATACTGCCGTGATGCAAAATAAATAAGGTATTTTTTACGTTGATAGTGTGTAGCGCTGCCCTTGGCGGTACTACACACTCACTTTAAACCGGGACATGGACAACGACAAGGAGAGGCAACTCAGGCATGTTGACGAGCTGCTCAAGGCTGGAGCCATCAATGAAACCGCGGCACAGCACATCAGAGCTCAGATATTGCGTGACGGCAGCGACACTGCAGCCGCCACAACGCCCGTACACGCCCCTAACGGCCCCTCCACGCCTCCCAAGCACCGCAATGCCACCGGTAACGCCCCAGCACCCCAAAACGCCCGCAGAACGGCTCACAGGGCCTCGCAGCAGCACACCACCATCATTATACCCGACAACTCGCAGCGCCGTCTCACCATAGCAGCCATAGTCATGGCCGTGGTGCTGGTCGTGGTGAGCATCGCAGTGGCGGCACGCGTCTTCTACGAGGACAAATTGAGCACACAGGCCGATGCCGCCGATGCGGCTTTCGAACCTGCCGACATGCAATATCTGGCCACAAACGACGTGTGGGACCCGGGACAGCTCAAGTCCAGACGATGGAAACAATTCTTCTACTACATCAAAGACCGCAACATGGACAAGCTCGTTGACGGCATGCTCATGCCCGGCAACCCCTTGTGGCGCGACGTGGTATTCACTTATCTGGAGCACCCCGACATGAAGCAAGCCATAACCGATGCTATCGGGCTGTGTGTACAGTTTGACACCATGGACCTGAACAAGCTCCAGGCAAAGTTAACCGAGATGTTCAACAGAGAAGTCGCCCCCGAGACCGTTAACGTCAATGAACTTGACTCTGACTACAACGACGAGGAGGACTACGACTACTCGACACGCCACAGAGGCGAGTACACCCCCGACTTTGAAGCCATCGACAACGAAACCGAGGGCACTGACGCAGTCGACGACAACGGCGACGATGCGGCACCCACTACAACCGACACTAAACCCACCGACCAAGCCACTAACGCCTCAAAAGACCGAAAGGCTAACACCGACGAACACTGGAACAAACCCAGCGACGTTCCTAATATTCCTCAAGCTAAACGACAGGAGAGAAAGGACAAACAGCACGACAATAGGGACTACATCCCGGCGCGCAACAAACAGACACAACAGGCACAACAGCCATAAAAAATCAACAAGTCTCACCACCAGTCATGGATATGTCCTTTTTTTACAAGGGCAGCTCCTTGATTTGTTATTTCTTTGTAGTCCTATTTCAATATTTAATTAATCCAGATACAAAGACTAATGAAAAAAATATTGCTCTCAATTGTCGCAGTCGTGTGCGCCACATTAATGACGGCGCAGGATCTGAGCCAGTTCAAAGCGCTAGACGACTCCCTCTTCCTCAATAATGCAACCTATGCTAACGGAAACAAATATCAGCGTGACGCAATGCTGTTTGTCGACATGCTTGCCGATACCCACCCCTATTACATCACCCAGGACCGCCGAGACCTGCTCTTTGCTGCTCAGCCCGAACTCTTGCGCCAGTGTGCCTCATGCACAAGCGACTCGGCCTTTGTAGATCTGCTCATAGCCACCCTGGGCGACCTGCACGACAAGCACACTGAAGTAATCGACCCAAACCAGCTCGAGGCCAAGATGCGGGCAGCGCAACAACGCGAGCAGCTGGCCGTGAGCAACAACGATGCCATCATGGCATTTAAGGGCGACTTGTTCCACTATGTCATTGTGCCGGAGCACAAGGTGTGTTACCTGCAGTTCAACCAATGCGTAGACGCACGCACAGCACGCAACGAGGCACTCCCGCGCTGGGACACAATGCTCGACGAGATGTTTGCCCAAATGAAAAAACAGGGCATCAAGCGCCTGGTGGTGGACGCACAGTACAACAACGGCGGCAGTAGCATGCTGTGCGACGAACTGTTGATAAGACTGTGTCCGCTGTCGCAGTTGCGCACCCTATCCACATCCATGCGTTTCTCTCGCCTTATGGCCGCCTACAATCCGCGCATTGCCGTTGCCAAGCAGAGCTGGGAGGACGACGGACACATCGACGAGCTCTATCCCCTGCCCCAGGGTCAGGTTGGCCCGGGATTTGTCCAGCCCGAGGTGTTTGACGGCAAAGTCATCTTCGTCCAGAGCGACAGGACCTATAGCAGCGCCGGCATACTCATGACCCTTGCGCGCGACAACAACCTGGGACTCATCGTGGGCACCGAATCATCGTTCTCTCCGTCACACTACGGCGAGATACTGCCTTACCGCCTGCCCAACACCGGCGTGATAGGCACCATCAGCTGCAAATACTTCACTCGCCCCGACAAGGCCCACGTTGACGACAAAACACTTGTCCCCGACGTGACCATAGACCTCACCGACAAGGCCAAGGCCTGGGACACCATCTTGCGTGCCCTGCAATAACACCCGCCACCTCCCACAACAAAATGCCCTACAGGATTAAAAATCCCTGCGAAACAGGGATGAGGCTGTCGCATAATTATTTTTCAACGCAACTGAATAGTTACTATACCTGAGTAACTATACAGCAATAGGACTATCTCGTGCAAATCTCGCTCTAACTGACAGAAATTAAAAGAAATTTGAAGAAATTTTTTTACTTCGTATTCTTATTCAGACTAAAAGAACATAAAAGACACGAATTTTAATTTTAATTTCTTTAAATTTCTGTAAGTTTTAAGCCTGGTTTTGCCCATTGGAACCCATTGGTGTATAGTTACTATACCTGAAGCCAAACGTTAATCTCATGTTAAATGCGACCGTTTTTTTGAATTATTTCATGGGATAAACTATTTTTACTGAAAATTCAAACGACACTCACCATCTCTATCTGTAGCACTAAATATTTGATTATGAATTATACAGGAAAAGCTTACATTTATGGAAAGTCAAAAAAGCTGGCTTTCATTGCCGAAGTTCTAAAGAACAGTGCAACCTCTAAGGAAATCGAAGCAACCCTCAAGGTTGATTTTGACGAAAGTCATGATGAGACTAATGAATGGACGGTGGAGTCCATATATGAAGTGGGAGAAGGCATGTCGTGGATGATTGTGGCCTACACAGGAGACAACTTCTGGGCACAGTTGTCTGAAATCTTCGACAACGAGAATCAAGACGAAGAAAACAAGGAAATTGAGATCGTTGACTATGCAAATTATGTGAGCATGGAAACGAACGATATTTACGGTTTGAGTGTAAAGGACAGATATTACTATGTGGCAGATTCTGATCATTATGGTTTCTTTAAATCGCTGACCGAACTGCTTGCCGAAGTCAAGACCAAGTTTGGAGTACCCGAAGAAATGACCGAGAAATGGGATATAATCAAGTGGACGCTATTAGAAAAAGACGTTAAACTTAGTATAGAAGAATTGAAGCTGCAGTATCACTTGTGCCCACCTTGGACAAGAACTACAATCAAATCAGTGGTGAGAAGCCAAGAATAAATTTTCGCGGTTTTTTTCCTTCAGCTTTTTTACCTCGTGAAAATGTTATATCTTTGTGATAACAAATTGAAAAGATTATGTTAGCAAAGACTGTGGGCTCTGCAGTGCAGGGCATTGACGCCATTAGGGTTGAAATCGAGGTTTCGGTCGACTGGGGCTCGGGATTTGTAATCGTGGGCCTGCCCGACACTGCCGTGAAGGAGAGCGCCGAGCGCGTGCGCTGCGCCATAGGCCAGGCGGGCTATGACTTCCCTAACAAGAACGTGGTCATCAACTTGTCGCCAGCCGACATCAAGAAGGAAGGCTCGGCTTATGACCTGCCGCTCGCGGTGGGCATCCTGGCTGCCGACGAGAAGATATCAACCGAGCGCCTGGGCCGATACATGCTCATGGGCGAACTCTCGCTCGACGGCTCGCTGCGCGACGTCAAGGGCGCACTGCCCATGGCCATCGTGGCCCGCGAGATGCACCTCGACGGCTTCATCTTGCCGCGTGCCAACGCGCTCGAGGCCGCCGTGGTCAACAACCTCAACGTCTATGGCGTGGACAACCTGCAGCAGGTCATTGCGTTTCTCAACGGTGACATCGCCCTGGAACCCACTGTGGTCGACACACGTGCCGATTTTGCACGGGCACAGGGGCAGTTCCCCTACGACTTCAGCGAGGTCAAGGGACAGGACAACGTCAAGCGCGCCTTTGAAGTGGCATGCGCCGGCGGCCACAACATTCTGCTCATAGGCAGCCCCGGCTCGGGCAAGTCGATGATGGCCAAGCGACTGCCGTCAATCATGCCTCCCCTCAGCCTGAGCGAGGCTCTTGAGACCACCAAGATACACAGCGTGGCGGGCAAGCTGCCCGGCGGCACCACCCTCATGACCACCCGCCCCTATCGCTCGCCTCACCACACCATTTCGCCCGTAGCCCTAGTGGGTGGCGGCAGCTATCCCTGCCCCGGCGAAATTAGCCTGGCCCACAACGGCATCCTTTTCCTGGATGAGCTTCCCGAGTTCAACCGCACGGTGCTCGAGGTGATGCGCCAGCCGCTTGAGGACCGCCATATCTCCATATCGCGCGCCAAGTATGCCGTTGACTATCCGGCATCGTTCATGCTCGTGGCGAGTATGAATCCGTGCCCCTGCGGCTACTACGGCCACCCCACCAAGCCCTGCATTTGCGGCGAGTACCAGCGTGCACACTACATGGGCAAGATAAGCGGACCGCTGCTCGACCGCATCGACCTGCACATCGAGGTACAGCCCGTTGACTTCGACCAGATCTCGTCGACCACTCCCGGCGAACCCAGCGCATCGATACGCGAACGCGTGGTGATGGCACGTGCCCTGCAAACGGCCCGCTTCAAGGACTGCAAGGGCATACACTGCAACGCACAGATGACACCGTCGCTCATCCACCAGTATGCCGAGCCCGATGCCGAGGGGCTGGAGCGCCTGCGCGACGCCATGACCCGCACCGGCATGAGCGCAAGGGCATATGACCGCATATTAAAAGTGGCCCGCACCATTGCCGACCTCGACGCCTCGCCCCGCGTGCAGCAACACCACATCATGGAGGCCATCAGCTACCGCAACCTCGACCGCACCACAGGCACCACCGGCATGCCCTTCTAAACCGATAAAATATTGCAGCATGGCGAAAGTATTACCAACAACAAACAGCAACTTCATAGCCGACATAAAAGCCCTTTCAGGCAATTTTATGTTGTCTTTCCCGAAATATTCCACACACCATGTGGAAATTTGACATGGTCGCATTGACAAACGCATTGTAAGTGACAAAGGTTTTTTCGTGTACGACCGTTACCTGTAGCTATGGCTACGTAATTCATGAACAATATGATTGATAAGACTAAACGTAATGAAATTATCGCGCTCATCAAGCGCGAAGTAGTACCGGCTATAGGGTGCACTGAGCCCATGGCGGTGTCATTGTGTGTAGCCCGCGCCACCGAGGTACTGGGCACTATTCCCGAGCGCATAGAGGTGCTACTCAGTGCCAACATGTTGAAAAACGCCATGGGCGTGGGCATTCCCGGCACAGGCATGGTGGGACTCCCCATCGCTGTTGCCCTGGGCGCGCTCATAGGCAAGAGCGAGTATGGCCTGGAGGTGCTGCGCGACGTCAACCCCGCTGCCGTGGAACAAGGCAAGCAATATCTGGAAAAAGTCAACCCGAGAATAGGCCTCAAGGAGAATTGCCCCGACAAGCTATATATCGAAATCAACGCCCACGCCGGCGATGCGCAGGCAACAGCCGTCATCGCACGTGAGCACACCCATTTCATCCGTGTGTCGCGGGGCGACGAGGTGCTGCTCGACAAACCGCTGGGCAAGGCCGAGGATGGCGTAGAGGAGAAGGAACTCGACCTGCGCACCGTCTATGACTTTGCAACCACCTCCCCACTCGAGGAACTGGAGTTCATCAAGGAAGCCCGCCGGCTCAACGAGAACGCCGCCCGCGAAGCGCTCAAGGGCAACTACGGCCACTCGCTGGGCAAAACCCTCTCGCGCCCCCTGGGACGAGGCATCATGGGCGACTCAATCTTCAGTCACATCCTCTCGGCCACATCGGCAGCCTGCGACGCCCGCATGGCAGGAGCGCCCATCCCCGTGATGAGCAACTCGGGCTCAGGCAACCAGGGCATTTCGTGCACCATGCCCGTCGTCGTGTATGCCGAGGAGAACCACAACACCGACGAGGAACTAACCCGTGCGCTCATCCTCTCGCACCTCACCGCCATCTACATCAAGCAGTCGCTGGGCAAACTCTCGGCGCTGTGCGGATGCGTGGTGTCGTCAACAGGATCGGCTTGCGGCATCACCTACCTCATGGGAGGCAACTATGACCAGGTGGCCTACTCGGTCAAGAACATGATTGCCAACCTTGCCGGCATGGTGTGCGACGGCGCCAAGCCCTCGTGCGCCCTCAAGGTGAGCAGCGGCGTCTCAACAGCGGTGCTCAGCGCCATGCTCGCCATCCAGAACCGCTACGTCACCAGCGCCGAAGGCCTCATCGAGGACGACGTGGACCGCTGCATCCACAACCTCACCCGCGTGGGCGGCGACGGCATGAACGAAACCGACCGCACCGTCCTCGACATCATGACCCACAAAGGATGCGTGTGACAATGTGTCCATAAAAACCACTGACATTGTGTAACGCCCCCACATCTGTTACACAAAACTTGTTTATGAGCGAAGCGATGTTTTTGTTCTGAGAGCAAGCGGCACGTATCGCGGGCTTCCCGACCGACTTCCATCGCAGAGGCACAGAGGTTTTTTCCTTTTGTTCTCTGTCTAAACCACAGATTAAGCAGAAAAAAAATGTTTCTTTAGGGAATTCTTGACGAGATTAAACAGATTTTAGCGCTAAGCCTAATGTACTCCAAAAAGTTACAAAAGCAATCTGATTAATCTGAAATAAAAATTCCCTTATTTCTGTTTAATCTGTGGTTTGTTTTATATCAACAGACCGCAGCAAATATTCAACAGGCTTTTCGCACTTAGTTTTAGAATGTGGGGGAAATTTAGAAAGTATGGACTTCTCCCGCCACGTGATATCCAAACCCAAAGGAGGTATCTATCCCCTGCCTTTTTCGACTAAGCCGAGGATTTTTCAGCCCAGAAAGTGCATTAGGGCATGGATAAGATTTTAGATTATCTTTGTGACAGGATTTGGGCTATATAGAACGAGCATAGGGGTTCCTATGTGAGCGAAAGATAGCCCTAATCATGCCCATGAGAAGCAAAATATTGCCATTTGCTCCTAATGAACTTTCTGGGTTCAGTTAGGTGACGGTGAGTCAAGGCCGCAATAGCGCAGCAAATAGCGGCGATACTCTATCAGGATAAACGTTGAGAACTTGGCCTGATCATTCACCAGCAGCAGCTGGTTCCACAGGTCGGTGGCATAGAAGATATCCTCGCCGCGCAGGCCATAGCGCTGCACAATGTTAGTGTTTACCCATTGTTCCAACCCGGTGTGGAAGGCATACTCCAGTTCAAACTCACTGGCTGCCATGACGGCGCGTTTAGTGGCAGTGGGCAGCGCGGCATTGATGATGCCGAAGC
This sequence comes from Muribaculaceae bacterium, assembly GCA_024400935.1. Classification (GTDB taxonomy): domain Bacteria; phylum Bacteroidota; class Bacteroidia; order Bacteroidales; family Muribaculaceae; genus Sodaliphilus. The sequence continues at coordinate 32,078 of JAKSLZ010000001.1, forward strand.
AGTCCTGCAGGGTGTGTAATGTAGTGTTTTGCATAACTTCTTTGGTTTTTTGCCGCAAAATTATGCCCCAGATGCGCCACAATCAAGCACACCCCCACAATTTTTTGACAAAAGAACAGAAGAACATAAGTTTTTTGCAGTGCAAAGCCTTATGTCTTATTTCTTTTAGTCTAAAAAAGTGGGGCTCGTAGGATGACTGTCAGCCTGTTGGTTTATTTGAATTTATCGGGAAACTCGCTGATGGACTTGCATTCTGCTTTGGCAGCAATTTTGCTCTTCTTGTTAAAGATGCTGTGCAAACGTTCATATTTGCTGTAGGTCCACACGACATGTGGCGGGAATTTACACAAGTCAAGGCAAATTATATTTAGTTCTTCTTCGGTGAACTTAAATTCCGGACCCTGAAGTTTTTCGATAAGGTTTTCATGGCGCAAGTTAACGAAACGCCGCAGAGTGACGAAGAACTCCTTGTTCATGAACTTTATGACCTTTTCGTTCTTCTTCCCGTTGTTTATTGACGCGCGATCAATGTATTTTGAGATGATAGACGAATAGCACGCCAAACTTGCATCAATAGATTCAATAATCTCATCCATTTTTTTCTGGTCTTCAATGCCGTGCTCCTTTATTGTATCGATCTGTGCCAATGACAGAGCAATTTCCCCGTTCAGTCTTGTGACTTCATCCTTGAGTTGGTCGCTAATGTGCCTGTATTTCTTTTGAGAGCGATAAAAATAGACTGCAATCACAACAATGACGAGAATACATGCTATAGCCCACATCCACCAGGTGCGCGTTGTCAGTGCAATGTGCTCTTTCTCTACGTCTTTTTCAACAGCGACCAGACCGTTGTCAAGCGGTTTCTGGATCAGGGAATCTTCAAGTGCATCGGCAATGTCGAGGCAGCTGTGATAATCGGCATTTAGATTGTTGCTTTTTTTCAGAATTTCAGCTTTGCACCTGAAATATTGCATACTATCGACTGCCGACTGCAAAGGCGGCATCATGTCCAGGATGACTTGGGCCGAGTCAGGATTATTCATCTTGATATAAGACATACATGCAAAGTAATATACGAACAAATCGTCTAATAACAATGATTTTTCCTTGTCATTCAATATTGTCACTGCAATTTCTTTAGCTTTGGCATAATTGTCAAGGTTGTAGTAATGACCCGACAAATTAACAAGTCCAATAGCTACTCCTCTCGCGTCAACAGCATTTTGTGACAACTTAATACCCCAGTTGATATATTTATACGCACTGTCGTTGTTGGTCTCATGGTATATTTCTCCTAAATTTTTCACACACTCTCGATAATATTGAAGAGAATTGTTTCTTAGGAAATATTTCATGGCGCATTTATATCCTGTTATTGATTGATCTGATTCGGTGTAGTTTTGATATAATGTTGCTATGCGAAAGTGTATATAGCCTTGGTGGAAATTATCCTTGTCAGAACAAGCATATTGGGCATGTTTATAATAACGCATGGCTTCTTTGTCGTTGCCAAGTTCTTCCATGACACAGCCTTTGTATAATAAAGAACGCATACGTTTGTCTCGGTTATTTCCGTTATTGTCATAGTAGTTGACAGCAATATTTATTACGCTGTCGGTAGTGGCGGGGCGATAGGCCTTGTAGTCGGCTATCGTCGTTAGCAGGGCGTGATAAGCCCAATCATTGTCGGTGGTGAGCGAATCTTGTGAATATGCCGACAGCAAATCACAGGCACTGTCGGGCGAAACAAGGATCAACGAATCAATATACACGAGCCTTGAGTTGTCAGAATTTCTGCCACAAGATTGCCATACAAATATGGCAAGAACGGCAAAGATAACATAAAATATTTTCTTCATAATAATACTTGTGGTTTCGTAACTATACACCAATGTGGATAATCTCGCCAGAACCCGCTGCCAACGCAGCTTTAAATAAAGATATTGTTTTGATCCTATACACAAACGAAAATTGAATTAATTGACTTTTATCAGAATTTATAGAATTTGCCTTAATAGTATCTATCTACAAAAGTATAAAAAATAATGCATTTACTCAAATCAACAAACCTTATTGTCGTGTCAAAAAATAACTAACATTCGCCATTTTTCGCTTTAAACACTTTATAACACGCTAACATTCAATGATATATAAATTTTTTCACCCCCCCCATTTTTGTAACCAACTGAAAAACAGAGACTTACAAACTGAGGACTTGGCTAATTTATAACACATTGTATATCAGCATATTACAACACAAATGAGGACTAGTTTTTTTTGGTTTTTACAAAAAATACACTTTACTTTGCAGCATCAAAAAGTTTTAAAATTATGAAGAAAATATTTTTATTATTAAGTTTTTATTTGTGTGTTTCATTCATGATGTTTTCTACCGATTCTATCCAAGGAGAAGGAAGTGGAAAAAGAATTATAATTAGTGGAAGAGACAAACACACTGTTATGCATTTAGTCGAGCCGTCGGTAACTATTTTGCCCAGACCTCAACTGTCACTATTGACTTCGGCAACCAGCCGGTGAACAATTACACTGTCACCATTTCATCGCTCTATGCCGATGTGGACTATTATGCGACATCTTCCTTCACATCTATCCCCCTTTCCGTGGACGGCTTCAGTGACTACTCCATCGTAATAGAAACCGAAGACGGAGACGTCTTTGAGGGCACTCTCTATGCCATCGACTATACAACATCAATGACAATTTAATTTCTATTTATTTATAAAATCAATTTACTTATAAGATTAGTAATCAAACTTTTGTAAAATAACCAAACAGAAATATTAACTGATAAACACTTAGCTTATGAAAAAGAATTTATTTTTAGCTGCCATGATGGCCTGGGGTGTTATGGGACAGGCTGAAGATTATGTTGAGGTTGGCAAACCGATATGTGTAGAAGGCAGGCAGTGGGTGTATGAGGTCCAGTATAAGGAAAATCAGCCAAACGCTCGGCCTACCCAACTGAGCAAAACCTCCATGATTATCGAGTTTAAAGGCGACACGATAATTGACGGGCAGACCTACAAGAAATGCTGGCGCAAATATGGGACTAACGCGACAATCATTTCTGACAGATATAAAGACTTTTTTAACGAGGACCGGGTGCGGGAAATCACCGACGAACCTGTTGTGATAGGTTATTGCATGGATGTTCTGTATCCAAACAATCTGGACACATTTGGCGGTCTCAGCCAGTTGCGTGTCGTTTATAGCGACCTGTACAAAAAGGAGATGCATGACTACAATACTGGCACATACCAAATCATTCCTGACAACTCGGAGTTATATGTGTTGTGGCAGGTTCCGATGAAATGTTTCATGCAGAATTACGGCACCGGGAAAGCTTACGACAGTAAAGTGTGGCACGACGTCTTCTTAAACCAAATCCGCCTGACCGATTGGGAAAGGAAATATGTCTTTAATTTCTCTGCTTGCGACACTGAGGACATCAATGGTGAGCCGAGGCTTAAACTGGTGGGAGAAGCAAATAAAATTTACAGCAACTATTACTCTTATTGGATTGACGGGATAGGTTATGTGTTCCGGACCCATGGGTTAGGCAGCGAAGACAGAGGCGGCATGGCAAGCAACCTTATCAGTCCTCTGGGCACATACAATGACTGGAGCATTGAAACATTCCTGAGCCATGTGGTTGAAAACGGCGAAATCATCTACAAGACTCCCGATTTCCAGGATTGGCTTGTCCCCGTGTCTAACGTCAATGAAGTGAAAGTCACCCCTCAGGACACTGGCGACGATGCTTACTACAACCTGCAGGGCCAGCGCGTGGACAACCCCAGCGCAGGCATCTACATCCATGGCGGCAAGAAGGTGGTGGTGAAGTGAGGCATCTTTTTCTGTCGCCATATCTAATGATTTTTATTTGAGATAAAAAGTTCCGAAGTTTTTATTAACTTTGCAAAAAACTAATCTTATGAAACATCTAATCTTTACAATTAGCATCTTACTGCTCACGGATTTTGCCGCAAAGGCGCAGGAGCAGTTGGAAGACTATCAGCCCCTCGTGCGCGAGGGGGTTGAATGGGTGAATTATTACCAGGAAGAATCTGCACTCCCCGAGTATGTGTGCACTTTTCTTTACTCTTATGAGTTCAGGGGAGACTCTGTGTGCAACGGATTGACTTATAAGAAATGCTATCTCAACATCACTCCTGATTTCAAAAAAATTGCTGAACAATCAAATTATTTTAGTTTTGACACCTCTGTCCCTGTGGCTCTTTTCAGAGAAGATGAAATGAAAGTGTATGTGAAGTATGAAATAGAATTTGTGCCTGGTTTACAGCTTATGACATTAAAATTTAATGAAAACGGCGAGGTTTTGCTTTATGATTTTGCTAAATTTCGAGAATATGATTCAAAAGGACTGATCAAGGCCGATTTTGTCAATGTGGATGGCACTCCATGCAAGCGTTATTTGGATGTTTCAGACATCTCTGAAACTATTATTTCAGATCCAGTCATAGAATCTATAGGCGCTGTAGGCATGGGAACGTTGTTATATCCAACATTTTTTACGATTTACAGCACTGACTGGCATGTAAATTCTGGTTTGGCAAAGGTGTGCGATGTTAGTGGCAAGATGATATATTATCCCGAAAATTATATTATTTCAAACTATGATATAAATAGAGATTTGACAATTGACGTGTCTGACCTTGATATTGTAGTTGATGCAACGAATGGTATTAAACTCATTGATAATATGAAAGAAGCTGCAGACGTCAACCATGACGGCGATGTGGATGTATCGGACATCAATAAAGAAATTGATAAGATTATTAATAACCGTAGTCTACATCCATAACGGCAAGAAGGTGGTGAAGTGAGGCATTAGCTCTTTTTAAGGACAAATATGAGGCAGCGGGGGGCAACCCCGTTGCCTTTTTTCGCCTTTTGACACAAGCTTGGTTTTATGAAAAAAAAGAAAATATTTTTATGGCTGGCGCCCGGAAACCGTGCTCAAGGGAGTGAGCAACGGTGAGTGGGCGAAGCCCGTGCCGCGACCAGCGAACCTCCATTAAATTAGAAGAAATCAAAATAAAATTTTTATGTCCTTGTGAATTCTTTTGTTCTTATGTCTAAAACTGATACACACCGAGTTCCAGGAGGGTATAAACTGACAGAAATTAAAAGAAATTAAAATAAAATTTTTATGTCCTTGTGAATTCTTTTGTTCTTATGTCTAAAAAAACGCTTGCGCAATAAGCATCAGTGGCTCGTAGAGACACATTGCTCGCAAAACGGTTTTTATTGTTTTTGTCCAAGGAAAATTACTGCAACTCATCTACTTGCGAAAGTTGAATAATTTTTGTGATGGTTAACGGTTGATTTCGGTTTTTGTCTTTGACACCACACACAAGCGAAAGATGACTTTACTTTTAGAGGTTTTGTGCCGCTGTCGTATTTTAGGGAGTGTTTTACTCCTTGAGGTGCGAGTCGATGATGATGGTTACGGGGCCGTCATTAACGAGAGAAACCTGCATGTCAGCGCCGAAAACCCCTCGCTTGACCTCACGGCCCACCAACGCCTCCAAAAGCTCGCAGAAGGCCTCGTAGAGCGGTATAGCCACATCGTGGCCCGCAGCGTGGATGTAAGACGGGCGATTCCCCTTGCGGGTGCTGGCGGTGAGGGTGAACTGGCTCACGGCAAGCACCTCTCCCCCACAGTCGATGACGCTGCGGTTCATCACTCCGTTGTCGTCATTAAAAATGCGCATGGCTGCAGTCTTGGCAGCCAGCCACTTCACATCGTCGATAGTATCTCCCTGGGCAACACCCACCAGAACCATGAGGCCCTGCCCTATCTTGCTATGCAATGTGCCGTCGATAGTCACCGAAGCATCTTTTACGCGTTGTATCACTAATCTCATATCTTGTATCTAATTATTCGTTTAACAAGTTAAACATCAACTTTTTAACACAACTATTCACCAATACTCCTTTTTTTTGCATAACCCCCGCGCGAATCTCACGGATTTCATGGATTAATCATATGATTATTTATTTTTTCAGATTAAAAATCTGCGAGTTCTGCGAGATCTGCGCGAGACAATCCCCATTGGTGTATAGCTACCTCTTAACCTCTTAACCCTTCATAAACAAGCTTGGCCTTGGCGGGGCCCACCACGGCGGCAATATCCTCAAGCGAAGCTTCGCGCAGGCGCTTAAGACTCTTGAACTGCTTGAGCAACAGCTTCTTAGTCTTATCGCCCACCCCCTTGATGTCATCCAGTTCGCTGTGGATCTGTGACTTGCTGCGCTGCTTGCGGTGGAAGGTGATGGCGAAGCGGTGGGCCTCGTCGCGCAGGCGCTGCACCACCTTGAGCGACTCGCTGTTCTTGTCGATATACAGCGGCACACTGTCGCCCGGGAAATAAATCTCATCAAGGCGCTTGGCGATGCCAATGAGCGAAATCTTGCCACGCAGCCCTATTGCGTCAAGGGCCTCCACAGCGGCACTCAACTGGCCCTTGCCACCGTCGAGCACCACAAGCTGGGGCAAATCCTTGCCCTCGTCGACCAGGCGGGTGTAACGGCGAGTAAGCACCTCCTTCATCGACGCAAAGTCATCGGCACCCTCAACGGTCTTGATGTTGAAGTGGCGATAGTCTTTCTTGAACGGCTTGGCATCCCTGAACACCACGCACGAAGCCACGGGCGACGTGCCAGAGATATTAGAGTTATCAAAGCACTCGATGTGGTGCGGCAACTCGATGAGATGGAAGTCACGCTGCAGCGTCGTTAGCGTGCGTGTGACACGCTGTTCGGGATTGAGCTTCTCCATCATCTTATACTTCTCGTCCTTGTACTGCTCAGCGTTCTTGAGCGAGATGCCCAGCAGCTTGCGCTTGTCGCCCTTTTGCGGCACCACAAACTCAACCTCGGCAAACTCCACGTCGGGCACAATGTTAACGATAACCTCGCGCACACGGTCGTGCTTATAGGTGTCGGCAAAGCGAGAGCGCACCTCGCTCACCGCCATGGCCATGAGCGACTCGCTGGGTGCATCAGCATCGGCGCCCTGCAGCTTATATTCAAGCGTAATACTCTGAACCACAGACCCATTGCGCACGTGCATATAGTTCACATAGGCCGCATTGTCGTCGCGTATCAGCGACAACACGTCCACATTGTGTATCACAGGACTCACAACAGCCGACCGAGAGCGATAGTTTTCGAGCAATAAATACTTGCGTTTCAACTCGTTAGCCTCCTCAAACTTAAGCTGTGAGGCCAATTGCGTCATCCTGTCCATCAGGTATTCGCTCACAAGCTTGGTGTCACCATTGAGGATGTGACGCACCTCGTCAATGTAAGTAGCATACTGCTCTGGAGACACAAGCCCCTTGCAGCACCCCTCACAGTTCTTGATGTGATACTGCAGACACAGGCGGTGCTTGCCCGACTCGATTGTTTCACGTGAAACATTATATTGGCATGTGCGCAGGGGAAATATCTTGCGCAAAGTTTCAATTAGAGCCTTGGCAACCTCAGTCTTGGGATAAGGTCCATAATACTTGGCGCCACGCTTCAACTGTTCGCGAGTAAGAAAAACACGAGGATAAAGCTCCTTTGTGACACATATCCACGGATAACTCTTATCATCCTTGAGCAACACGTTGTAGTGAGGTTGAAACTCCTTGATCAAACTATTTTCCAGATCAAGCGCTTCCTCCTCAGTATTGACAACCGTATACTGCAAGTCATAGATGTGCTTAACCAGAACACTCGTCCTGTAAACGGTGTGCTCACGGTTAAAATAAGAACTGACACGACGCTTCAAGTTCTTGGCCTTACCCACATAGATGATCACGCCATCTTTATTAAAATAGCGGTACACGCCCGGGCAATCAGGCAAAAGGCTTATCTTTAATTTAAGTTCGTCACGCATCTACAGAGTACAACAAAAAGCGCGGATGTGACAAAACACACCCACGCTCTATCCAGTAACTAAAGATTAAAAATCAAAAAGTGTGGTGAGCTCAATCTCCTTGGGGAAGAGATCACGGCCGCCCAGATCGGCAAGGCCACAGATGAAGTTGATATAAACCTTAGACGGTTTCATCTGCTGAACCAAATCGAGGGCACCAAGCATAGTGCCACCAGTAGCAAGAAGGTCATCATGGATGAGCACCACATCACCTTCCTGGATAGCATCCTTGTGGATCTCGATAGTGTCAGTGCCGTATTCCTTGCGGAAATCTACCGAGATGGTATCAGCGGGTAATTTGCCGGGTTTGCGAATGGGCACAAAACCAGCTCCCAACTTTACAGCAGCGGCAGCACCGCAAATAAAACCACGAGACTCGATGCCCACAACCTTGGTAATACCCTTGTCCTTATACAGCTCATAGATTTCATCACAAATAATCTTAAGACCTTCCGGGTCCTTGAATGCAGTTGTAAGGTCCTTGAACTGGATTCCCTTGATGGGGAAATCAGGAATGTTGCGAACGATGCTTTTTACTTTTTCAACTTTAGCTTTGTCCATAATATTAAGATTTATGTTCCACGTGAAACAAATATTGTTTATCTTCCTAATAATAACAGTAATATATTAATGTCGGCCGGAGAAATACCTGGTATGCGCGAAGCCTGTCCCACAGTCTCAGGATTAATACGGGCGAGTTTTTGACGGGCCTCGGTCGATAACTGAGAGATCTTTTCGTAGTCAAACTTGTCTTTCAACTTGAGTTTTTCAAGTCTTGAAAGCTTGCTAGCAATAAGCTCTTCACGGGCAATATATCCGTTATATTTTATTTTAATCTCAGCAGCTTCTACAATTTCATCCTTAAGTTCGGGCCTAAATGACGAAATCAATTCGCTTAAATCTCCTATCATTTCAGCAAGAACTGTAATTGTGAGTTGAGGTCGCAAAATGAGATCATACAGCTTGCTACCCTGCTTTAACGGCTGCAATCCACGCTCCTCAAAACAAGGGTTAATTATAGCCGATTTTACCGAATATTCACGTGAAAATGCAATTAATTTCTCAACCATTTCACGTTTATAACAAGTCATCTCGTAACGCTCGGCATCGGCCAAACCGAGATTATAACTGCGCTCAGTGAGTCGCATGTCGGCGTCATCCTGGCGCAATAAAATGCGGTGTTCGGCACGCGAAGTAAACATGCGATAAGGCTCATCAACACCTTTAGTCACCAAATCATCGATCAAAACACCTATATACGCCTCGTTGCGAGCGAGGGTAAACGGTTCTTTACCACAAGCATTTTGATGAGCATTGACACCTGCTACAAGACCTTGACCGGCTGCTTCTTCATAACCGGTGGTACCGTTGACCTGACCTGCAAAAAACAGGTTTTTAACCAGCTTTGTTTCAAGAGTATGAGTCAGTTGAGTAGGATCAAAGAAGTCATATTCGATAGCATAACCTGGGCGATAGGCTTGCACATCGGCTAAAGCCGGGATGTGCGACAAAGCCTCAAACTGTATGCGCCAAGGCAATGATGACGAAAAGCCGTTCAGGTACATTTCATGTGTAGTTTCGCCCTCAGGCTCAACAAAGAGCTGATGTGAATCCTTGTCGGCAAAAGTGACTATTTTAGTCTCAATACTAGGGCAATAACGAGGGCCAATGCTCTCAATTTGACCATTATAGAGTGGAGACTCGGGTAATCCCTCACGCAACACCTCGTGCACTTCCTCGTTAGTGTAAACAATCCAGCACGAGCGTTGTTTTAGCTTAGATCTCACCTGAGGCAAGTATGAGAAATGATGGTAATCAGTGTCGCCTTTTTGCTCCTCAGCCTTAGAAAAATCTATGGTTCTCTCGTCAAGTCGCACAGGTGTGCCGGTCTTCATGCGGTCAGTCTTGAATCCCATATCTCGCAACTGCTCGGTGATACCGTGAGCTGCGGGTTCTGACACTCTCCCACCCTCTTGCTTAACAGGACCCACATGCATGAGACCATTGAGGAAAGTGCCGGCAGTGAGAACCACACAACGGCATGTGAACTCAACGCCCAACGCAGTGGTAACTCCACACACCTTGCCATCCTCGATGCGCAAGCCTGTTACAGAGTCCTGCCACATAAACAAGTTCGGAGTGTTTTCAAGCACATCACGCCACTCGGCCGAGAAGCGCATGCGGTCGCACTGGGCTCGAGGACTCCACATTGCCGGACCCTTGCTGCGATTGAGCATCCTAAACTGGATGCTACTGCGGTCGGTCACAATGCCCATAAAACCACCAAGCGCATCTATCTCTCTGACTATCTGTCCTTTAGCTATACCACCAACGGCAGGATTACAACTCATTTGAGCTATTTTATTCATGTCGATAGTAATGAGCAAGGTAGTAGAGCCCAGGCGTGCAGCCGCGCTAGCAGCCTCACAACCAGCGTGTCCCGCCCCAATCACTATCACATCATAGTCAAGTCTCATATATCAAGATAACACATATAATATTATTATACATCGCAAATCTCAAGGGCAGCATTCTCATGAGCCTCCATGATCTCGCGTTCACCGGGACCTTTGTCGTTAATGCCACACAAGTGAAGCACGCCGTGCACCACTACCCTGCGCAACTCCTCGTCGTAAGTGCGGCCAAAGAGTTCAGCATTGCTCCTCACGGTGTCAAGGCTAATAACCATATCGCCCGACACCCTGCGACTGTTGCTGTAGTCAAAGGTGATGATGTCAGTATAATAATCGTGGTTTAAAAATTTTCGATTAGTTTCAAGAATATACTCGTCGTCACAAAATATATAAGTGAGACAGCCCACGGCCTTGCCGTGAGAAGCTGCAACTTTTTCAATCCACAACTTCACCTTGTCTTGGTCGAGCTGCGGCATCGTCACATTTTGGGTTTGAAATGAAAATTGAGCCATCGTTTTCTAGTAACTCACAAAGATAGTGATTTTCGGTAAAATTATCAACAAACAAATAGTAAAACTTTATGAAAACGATTTTCTGGTCAAAAACCTCAAACATTTCAAAAACCAATTATCTACTGAAAAACAAAAGATTAAATAAAATTAAAGCCACTGAGAATTTAAAATTTACACGTGAACTGATACCTCGTACACAAAAAATCGACCTAAAAACGGTTATTTTGGCATAGATTTTGCAAGATTGACAAAAAAGTTTTAATTTTATAGAAATTTTAATAATACAACTATGATTGACTATTTTCTCTCAAACCTGTGGCAAATGTGGGCACTCGTGTGCATCCTGTGCCTGATCATGGAACTCTTCTCTGGTGACTTCTTCATCATGTGCTTTTCCATCGCAGCATTTGCAACCGCATTCATCTCACCTTTCACCACACTCACGGTGCAACTCATCATTTTTGCACTCATCTCAGTTTTGTGCCTTCTCTTTGTGAGACCCGTTGCTCTAAAATATCTCCACAAGTCCAAGGACGAAAGGATGAGCAATGTTGACGCAATCATAGGACGTACCGGACGCGTGAGCGAAACAATCGTAAAAGACGCACACGGCCGCGTGGCAATTGACGGCGACGACTGGAAAGCACTCTCGGTTGACGGTGAAGAAATCGAGAAAGGCACACGAGTTGAGGTCGTGAGCATCGACAGCATCATCATTACAGTGCGTAGAAAATAAAAATAATTATATACAATAACTAATAAAACTCTTATGGAAACAATCGACATCACTTACATCATTCTGGGTGCTATCTTACTGTTAGCATTTGTGCTGGTAAAAAAGAGCCTGGTCATCGTCTCACAATCAGAGACACGCATCGTGGAACGCTTGGGTAAATACTATGCTACCCTCAAGCCCGGCATCAACATCATCATCCCCTTCATTGACCGTGCCAAGACCATGGTAACCCTCGTGGGAGGACGATATGTTTACACTAATTCAATTGACCTGCGTGAGCAAGTGTATGACTTCGACAAGCAGAACGTGATCACAAAAGATAACGTGCAGACCGAAATCAACGCCCTGCTCTACTTCCAAATCGTGGACCCATTCAAGGCAGTATATGAGATCAACAACCTGCCCAACGCAATCGAGAAACTCACTCAGACCACACTGCGTAACATCATCGGTGAGTTGGAGCTCGACGAGACACTCACATCTCGCGACACCATCAACACAAGGCTGCGCGCCGTGCTCGACGATGCAACTAACAAGTGGGGTATTAAGGTAAACCGTGTTGAGCTTCAAGACATTACTCCTCCTGCTACCGTACTCCAGGCAATGGAGAAGCAGATGCAGGCCGAGCGCAACAAACGTGCAACCATCCTCACAAGCGAAGGTCAGAAGGCTGCTGCAATCCTCCAGTCTGAAGGTCAAAAAGAGGCTCGCATCAACCAGGCAGAAGCCGACAAGCAGACCGAGATCCTGCGCGCTGAAGGTGAAGCACAAGCTCGCATACGCCGTGCCGAGGCCGAGTCAATCGCCATCGACAAGATTGCCGAGGCTGTGGGCAAGAACAGCAATCCCGCAAGCTACATGCTCGCTCAAAAGTATATCGAAATGCTTCAAGAAGTGGCTAGCGGCGACAAGACCAAGACCGTTTACATGCCCTATGAAGCTACTAACCTCATGGGGTCTATAGGCGGCATCAAGGACCTCTTCAAGGAGAGCTAATTTGTCCCAAACAAATAAAAACCCTGTGGGGGAGAACCAGGCAAATCGCTAGGTTCTCCCCCACTCTATTTCTCAGGTTTTGATTGTTGATTTTTCAACACATCCCACTAATAATAATTATATCGCTTTTTACAATAACTAAGTTTCTTGCGTGCGCACAAGAAACTGATTTTTCCACATCCACCCCACTCCACCCACAACCACACATTTGAGTGCCATGACACACACAGCAACACAAGCATCTACCCCCGCCCGTTGAAAAAGACGGGAAGCCATGATTGCAAAAATCACGCAACCATACAATATTTTAACAAGCAACACGTTATTAATAATATATTATAATATAACATTGAAATTTTTCCGTTGCATATTAGTTGCCATAGCAGCCCTATTAGCGAGTTCTCACACTGATGCACAAACACAGTTAAAGATCAATGAACGCACAGCAGTTATGGATAGTATCACCGGCACATGGCTGTGCTCGGTGCCCGAGGAGTGTTTTGGCGACAGCTACGAAGCCTGGAGCATAGAGCTCGACAACGCCACCGGCATCACCGTCGACGGCATGGACGCAAGCAACGGATACACCTTCAAGCACATCGACGGCACCCGCACATGGGCCATCAAGGGCACCGCTCCCGACGGCAAGCCCGTGCAGCACAACCTGCAGTTCACCTTCCTGCCCATCGTGGTCATCAACGGCACAGTAGACAAAGACGCATACAACACCGGCACAGTGAGCGTACTGCTGCCCGACGAGGACATCGTCTCGCCCTGCAAGGTGAAATTTCGCGGCAGTGCCACTAACAGCCACGTCTACTTCAAGCGCAACTACCACCTCAAGTTTGTCAACGAGCAAGGCGAAAAAGAGGACTACAAGTTCTTTGAAGACCTGCGCAACGACAACAACTGGTTGCTCGACGGCGGCACACTCGACCGCCTGCGCGTGCGCAACCGTGTGCTCACCGACCTGTGGGCCGACATCGTGAGCAAGCCCTACTATGCCGAGCAGGAGCCCAAGGCACTCACTGTGTCGAGGGGCAAGATGGTTGAGTTATTTCGCAACGGCGAGTACTTTGGCGTTTACAACATGTGCGAGGCCATGGACCGCAAGCAGCTCAAACTCAAAAAGATGAACGAGGAAACCGGCGAAGTGTTCGGGCAGTTGTGGAAATCGGGCCAGCGCAGCACCACCACCAAGATGATGACCTGCCCCACGCCTAACAACTTCATGGACACCTGGGACGGATTTGAGGTCAACTACCCCGAACTGAGCGATGTAAACCCCACCGACTATTCAACACTTTACAACGCAGTGAAGTTTGTTGCCGAGAGCAGCGACGAGGAGTTTGCCGCCCATGCCCGCGAGTATCTCGACGTAGACCCGCTCATCGACATCTTCATCTACATGCAGTTCCTGCTGGCCTATGACAACCTGGGCAAGAACTACTACTGGGCCACCTATGACCGCACACAGGGCCCCATGATCACCCCCGTGATGTGGGACTTTGACACCTCGCTGGGTCAGAGCTGGAAAAACACTGAGTATCACCCCACTTATCTACACCCCGAGCAAGACGTCTACACGTTCTATACCAGCAATGTAGACCTCTACATCAAGCGTTTTGTCAAGTGGAACGTCGACGGCTTTGTCGACAAGGCCAAAGAACGCTACTGGCAGCTGCGCAAGGGCGTGCTGGCAACCGACAGCATCAACGACCGCTTCACCGCATGCATCGACATGCTCAAGAAGAGTGGGGGAGCGCAGCGCGAAGAACGCCGCTGGGTGCGCTGCAGCGACCTAGGCGGACGCTCGGTCGACCTCACAGGCGAACTCAACTTTGTAACCGACTGGGTGACAAAGCGCATGAAGTGGCTCGACAACTACTTTGGCGAACACCCTGTGGGCGACACCAACTATGACGACGAGGTAGACATCAGCGATGCCAACTTCACGATATCAGCAATACTTAACAAGAGCGGAGCCAATGACATCTATGCCGGCCGCAGCGACATCAACAGCGACAGGGTAGTAGACATCAATGACTACAACAATCTTGCAAACAAAATCTTACGTAAATGAAAAAACCAATAACACTTATCATCATCGCCCTGCTGCTGTCGTGGACATCTACAAGCGCACAACTTCGCATTGATGGTCGCACTGCCGTGCTCGACAGCCTCACAGGCACATGGCTGTGCACAGTGCCTGAGGATGTGTTTGGCACCGATTTCACCACCACCGTGACCATGGACGGAGCCTCTGACATCACAGTTAACGGCACTGCGGTGGGCGATGAGTACACCTTTGCCGGCATCAGCGGCAAGAAGACCTGGACGCTTGGCGCCACTATGTCTGACGGCTCCACATCAAGCACGCACATCGCATTCACCTTCCTGCCCATCGTGGTCATTGAGGGCGAGGTGGATAAAGAGAATTACAACACCGGCACCGTGAGCGTGCTGCTGCCTGACGAGGATATCATCTCACCTTGCAAGATGAAATTCCGTGGCAGTGCCACTAACAGCCACATTTATTTCAAGCGCAACTACCACCTGAAATTTGTTGACGAAGCAGGTAACAAGGTCGACTATAAGTTCTTTGAAGACCTGCGCAACGATAACAACTGGCTCCTTGACGCCGGCACACTCGACCGCCTGCGCATACGCAACCGCGTGCTCACCGACCTGTGGGCCGACATGGGCAGCAAGCCCTATTACAGCGACGTTGAGCCTAAGGCACTCAACTCGTCGCGAGGCAAGATGGTAGAGGTGTTCCGCAACGGCGAGTACCAGGGCATGTACAACATGTGCGAGCCCATCGACCGCAAGCAGATGAAACTGGTCAAGACCGACGAGGAAAACGGCATCATCAACGGCCTGCTGTGGAAAACCGACGTGCGCACCGCAGGCACAATGATGCAGGAATGCACTGCGGTTAACAATAGCTTCTACCTGTGGAACGGATTTGAAGTAAAATATCCTGACTTTGAAGAAGTTAATCCCACCAACTTTGGTCCTCTGGCCGATGCCGTGAGGTTTGTGGCCGAGAGCAGCGACATTGAGTTTGCACAGCAAGTGAGTGACTACTTTGACGTTCCCGTGCTGGTAGACTACTTCATCTTCATGCAATTCACACTTGCCTATGACAACATAGGCAAAAACGTGTTCTGGGCAATACGAGACCTGAATGAGGACAAGAAACTTACCCTGGGTGTGTGGGACTTTGACACCTCACTGGGACAGAGCTGGAAACGTTATGAATATCATCCTGACTACCTGACGCCCGACGTCGATTTGTTCACAATGCGCACAGCCGACAACTACATGCATCGCCTCATCAAGTGGAACGTTGACGGCTTTGTTGACAAGGCCGGCGAGCGCTATCGTGCACTGCGCAAGGGCGTGCTGGCAACCGACAGCATAAAACAGCGTTTCATGACTTACCTCGACATGCTCGACAAGAGCGGAGCAACACAGCGCGAATACACACGCTGGTACAAGTGCAGCGACCTGGGCGGACTCACAGCCGACCTAGCGCGCGAAACCCCGTTTGTAATGGACTGGATTGAGAAACGCATGGAGTTTATGGACAATTACTTTGCACAATATGCCACAGGCGACATCAACCGCAACGGCTCCATCGACATCTCAGATATCAACGCATTGGTGTCAAACACCCTCGGGATAGAAGAGAACAAAATGCCCGACATATACAGCTACCGGCTTGATCTTAACGGCGACAAGAGCATCGATATCACTGATATCAACCACTTGACTAACATTATTATGAACAGATAGAAACGATTATAGTTATGAAACTAAAATATATACTCGCAACCCTTTTCGCCGGCATACTGTCGCTGGCAGCACAGGCTGGCGACCTGGTCATCGACGGACACCTTGCGGTGCTAGACAGCGTCACCGGCACCTATTTGTGCCCCACAACTATCGTCAACTTTGGCCAGGACCTTGAAACCGATGTGTGGTGCGAAGGTGTCACACTGTCTATCAACGGCACACCTGTGGCCGATGGCGGTTACTACACCTTTGAATCCATCGCAGGCGGCAAGAACTGGACCGTAGAGCTCACACAGGGCGACTCCACAGTGACCCGCCAGCTCACCTTCACCTACCTGCCTCTGGTGCTCCTGAACGGCAACTTCGGGAAAGAATACACACAGGGAACAGTGCAGGTGCTCGACCCCGACGAGTATATTGACGACATGATGCTCTCAATGGTGAAATGGCGCGGCGCCACCACCAATCTGGGCGATAAGCACAAGCGCAACTATCACCTCAAGTTCATCAACAGCAAGGGCGAGAAGAAGAACCAAACCTTCTTTGGGCTGCGCAACGACAACAGCTGGATCCTGGATGCCGGACAGGTCGATTTCCTGCGCGTGCGCAACCGTGTCAACACCGAGCTGTGGAATGACTTTGCTTCTAAGCCTTACTATTATGACCGTGAGCCCAAGGCCAAGACCGGCGTTGACGGCCAGATGGTGGAGCTGTTTCTCAACGGCCAGTACATGGGCATCTACGCACTGACCGAGGGTATGGACCGCAAAGAGTTGAAAATCAAAGAATATAACCCGGAGACCGGAGAGATACACGGACAGCTCTGGAAAGCCGAGGGACTCACTAACACCACTTCGTTCAACAGCTTCAAGCCCTACAACAACATGCAGGAAACCTGGCAGGAGTTTGAAACCAAGTATCCCGAGCTTGACGAGGTGTGCCCCACCGACTACAAGGCGCTGGGCGACGGCGTGTATCTGGGCGACACAACCTCTGTGGCAGAGTTTAACGCCACGGCACACGAGCGCTTTGACATGCCCGTGATGATTGACTACGAGATCTTCTTGCAGACAATGCTTGGCGTGGACAACTATGCCAAGAATATCTACTGGCTCACCTACGACACGCAGGAGTCGCCCATGCTCACACTGGCAGTGTGGGACCTCGACACCAGCATGGGCGGATGGTGGAATACCTCCAGCTTTCACCCCAACGAAATGTCGCCCACACGCTCATTCAAGGCACCCAACGGCATCTTCGTGCGCCTGTGCCGTCCCGCTTACATCTACTACAGGCAGAGCATAGAGCGCTACCAGGAGTTGCGCAAGGGCCCGCTGAGCACCGACAGCCTCATAGCACGCTACACAGCCGCTGTGAACTTCATCAATGACTGCGGAGCCGTGCAGCGCGAGCAGCAGCGATGGTCGCGCGACACCGACTTGAGCGGCCGCGTGCTCGACATCAACGCCGAGTTAGCATATGTGACTGACTGGATAACAAAGCGCATGGACTTCCTCGACAAGACACGCTTTGCAATGCCGGCACAGGGCGACGTCAATGTGGACCAGAATGTTGACATCGTTGACGTCAACGCTGTCGTCAATGCAATGCTTAACGATGGATATCTGGGCAACGCCAGCGCCGACGTGAACGGCGACAAGGTGGTCGACATCACCGATATCAACCAAATCTTTAACATTTTACTAAACCTCTAAATACTAACAACAACTTTAAACATGATCAACGTATTTCATATAGTATCGGGCAAAACATGGGGTGGGGCAGAGCAGTATGCCTATGACCTCGTGTCTAAAATGCGTCACGACGAGCGCTTCTACGTGGAAGTCGTGTGCAAGAAAAACAAAGCCGTGCTTGACGAGTTTCGCAAGCTCGAGGTGCCCGTTTCTATACTACCACTCAAGGGATTGCGCGACCTGGACAGCCCCATGCGATTTGCACGACAGCTGCGCAAGGGGCACAACATAGTGCACGTGCACACCTTCCACGACGCCTTTCTCGCCGTGTGGGCACGCCGCGTGAGCGAGAACCGCAACACCACCATCATCATGACGGTGCACGGCATCTACCACCCGCACAACAACTACCTGTATCGCAAGATCTATGACTCTATAGACCACCTCGTGTTCACCTCTCAGCTCTCGCAGGACGAGTTCATAGGCCGCGCACGCAAGCTCGACGTGACCAAGTCGAGCGTGATACGCGACAGCGTGCGCCCCAACGAGCTGCTGAGCGACGTGCCGGTGGACAACCTGCGCAGCAAGTTGGGCATGAAGCCCGAGCAGGTACTCATCATGTATCACGGCAGGCTGAGCCACGACAAGGGCATCGACGTGCTTCTCGACGCTGTCAAGCCCCTCAACAAGGATTCTTACCGCATGGTGGTGATGGGCGAGGGCAGCCGCAAGTTCACTACTCAGCTCAAGGGATTTATAGTGGCAAACAACCTGGTGCGCAACATCACGCTGATGGGATTTTGCGACAACATCACCAAGTATATCAGCCAGTGCGACATGGGCGTGCTGCCATCAACGGCTCCCGAGGCACTGGGCATAGCCAACCTCGAGTACATGATGCAGGGCAAGCCGCACATCAGCACCAATAACGGTGCACAGCTGGAGTATGTGGTCAACGGCAAGAACGCATTGCTGGTGTCGCCCAACAACACCAGCGAGCTCACCGCCGCCATCAAGATGCTCATTGACGAACCTGCCACACGCCAGAGTTTAGGCTCTCAGGCACAGGAGGATTTCAACACCAAGCTTAATTACGACATTTTTTACAATAACATTACCGAACTTTATTTCAAACTAAATCCAACTATCAGAGAGTAACATTCTCAGCCAGCACCTGCAGAAAGCAGGCTATTTCAAACACTTTCAATAGCTCGGGTTCTATTGAAATGGTGGTTTGTAGGCCTGTTTCTTCAGGTTTTAACCCAATAAACAAACCCAAAAATTCACATTAAATTATACAAGAAAATGACAATAGGATTTGACGGCTTCAGTGCCGTCTATGACAATAAACATAGCCGCAATTACAGCAGATTGCTACTGGACGCATTGTCGCAACACTGCGAGGACAACACTTATTTTGTCTACTCCCCCTCGCTCATCGACAACGCCTACCTCACACCCATTATGTCCCGAGGTAATGTGCACGTCAAGATACAGCGCAACGGCATCACCACGTTTATGTGGCGCAGCGTGTATGGAGTGCTCAAGAGTATCAAGCGTCATCACGTGCAACTATACCACGGCCTGTGCGGACAGCTGCCGCTAAGCATCTCAAGCAAGAAGACACCCACCGTGGTCACATTTGAAAACACGACATTTGCAAGGTCTCACAACATCAAGTTAACTAAAAAGAAATTCATGGCACGCAAAGCATGTAGCCTAGCCAGCGTCATCATCACGCTCACTGAGCAATCCAAGCAAGACCTTGTTGAGGCATTTCACGTTGAACCCGAGCGCATTGCGGTGATACCGCCGTGCTACAGCAGCCACTTCCACGACAACCTCAACGCTACGCTCACAGCCAAAGCTCAGTCTAAATACCACTTGCCTGAGCGTTACATCTTCATGGAGGGAGATGTCGACAAAAACACCCATGCGATTGAGATAATACAGGCACTTGCCCAATGTGACGACAAAGACCTGCACCTCGTGCTGGCCGGACACAGCAACCACAAGTACATGAGAAAAATCCAAGATGCTGCCGCTCAAGCCGGCATTGCACACCGCCTCGTGCATCTGCCCCCGGTGCGCACGGCTTATCTGCCTGGCATCATGGCATCAGCCACCATGTGCATCCTGGCGCAAACCAGCGGCACTTTCCCTTATCCAGTCATCTATGCACAGACGATAGGCATCCCCGTCATTGCATCACAAAGCCAAAAGTGCATAACCGGCGAGGGAGCCCTGCTCATCGACCCCAATAACATCGACGATATCAAGGCCGCCATCAACACGATAGTCAACGACAACGACCAGAGGCAGCTCATCGTCACTGAGGCGCACAAGCATGCCCAGGCCTACACCCCGCAGAGTGTAGCCATGGCCCACAACGCCATCTACGAGCGTCTGCTGTCACAATTGTAAAATACAGGGTTACAAGAATTTGAAATAACGCCATGCCCAGCGAGGGATACGACGCCACAGTGCCGTCACGATGCGCCACCGCCAGTCGATGACGCGCACATGCTTGCGGTGCTCTATGGCCCACACCATCTCGCGAGCCACGCGGGTGGGGGAGAGGAGCATGGGGTAGCGGTTGCCGTCGTTCAGGAGGGCTGTGTCCACAAACCCCGGCCTGAGGTCGGTGAACGCTATGTTCAGCCCACGCTTGCGGGCCTGTTGCTCCAGGGCCTGGATATAGCAGTTCTGGAAGGCCTTTGTGGCCGAGTAGGATGGGGCAGGACCCAGCCCCTTAGTACCGGCAATCGACGAGATGACAGCGATGTGCCCCTGTCCTTGTGCTGCCATGTAGCGATAAGCCTCGCCCACGATGCGCGTGAAACCCATCCCGTTAGTCTCTACCGTGCGCAGCTCTATACCGGGCTCAAGCGTGCGGTTTTGCTTGCCCACACCCGAGGCATAGAACAGCAGGTCCATGCCTCCGTGTCGCTCAATGAGCGATCTGAAATCGGCCTCGCAGCCATCACGAGTCACATCTATCACTGCAGTCGTCACCTTACCGGGAAACTCGGCGGCGAGAACCTCCAGGCGGTCCTGTCGGCGCGCGGCGGCACCCACGGTCCATCCACGCTGCAGCAATAACCTCGCGACCTCCCGTCCCAGTCCCGATGAAGCGCCCACCACTATAGCACATTTCTTGTTGTTATCCATCATCAATAAACAGGTTTTGAATGTAAATTACGGCATTTTTGCCATTATATGCAAATTTTTGCATAACAAATGTCACATAAATGGTTTTTCAATGGCCTTTATATAAATATTTTTATATAACTTTGCGCTAAATTAGAGATGATGTGGAGTTACCGCATCGCTATGTCTAACGAAAACATTAATACAAACTCAAATAACGACGATTAATTATGAAATGTCCCAAATGTGGAAACAATGTGCCCGACGGCTCAGCATTCTGCAACCAGTGCGGCACCAAGATTGTAACAAACGAGACTCTGTGTCCGGCTTGCAATGAACCCATTCCTGCAGGTTCTGTTTACTGCCCCAAGTGCGGCAAGATTGTCAAGAACAGCCAGAGCGAGGAAACAAAAACTTACAACCAGAAGAAGCAGGAAGAGGCTAACGAACGCCCCACTGCCCAGAAACAGCACGAAGAGTGGAAACGCAAGAACGCTCAGTCTCGCAAGAACGAGAACGACGAGATCATTGAGTACAACGACACTCCCGCTAAGTCAACCTTCAACCGCAATCTCATCATCGGCATTGCTGGCATCGTTGCCATCATAGCATTGCTCATGTGCCTGCGCGGATGCGGCAACGACAGCGACCGCGTTGAAAACGAGACCACCGGCAACGATCCCGAACAAGTGCAGCTCACTGCCGACGGACGCGACCCCGTTGCAGTGTTTAACGAGGAGCTGGCACGCAACAACTTCCTGGGCGACGGCGCACAGACCGCTACAGCAATCTCAGTGCCCGAGCACGACGGCAAGCCCGCATGCATCCTGGGTATCACATTTGTGTCTAATCCCGCTACACGCTCATTCTACAAGATTTACCAGCTCACTAAGAACGGTAACGCTTGGAAACCCGAGCTCAAGGACCAGAAGTATATCAACGGACGTTCTCTGTCATTCAACGAGACAGAGCTCATGATCGAACCCGGTGTGAGCCCCCGCGTAGTCAAGATTGAGGACAACGAGTACTTCTTCTTCGCTTACATCAACCTGCCCCAGGGCTATCACGTGGGTGGTAACGGACGCGTTTCAATGTGTCTCTTTAACCTCACCGACAACACCAGCACAACCCTCGACTATGACGGTCTCATCAAGGTGGGCGACGACGGTCGCCAGTATATCGACGGCAAGCCCCTCCAGAGCGTCAACACCATCCAGGCTAAGTTCCTGCAGCAGCAATCGGCCAGCATCAAGGTCATCGCTAATCCCGAGGTTGTGAAAGCCGAGGAGGAGATACAGGTCGAGGAAGTAAAAATCGAGGAAGCAAAGAATCCTAACGAAGCTGTAGCCGAGAAAGCTGTAGCCGAGAACGTTGCAGCTTCTAACGAAGCTCTCAATGCCGGCGAGAAAGTTGAGCGCAAGACCTATGACAAGCCCATCTTCAAGATGGAGAACAAGCACAGCTCTATCTCTAACGACGAGTATATCGTCTTCAGCGACAAGGACGGTGCGGTATTTGGCTTCGACAAGTCTACACGCAAGTACTTCGTCATGTATGCTCCCAGCACTCCCGGCACTCCCACTGACATCAGCTTCTCAGGAGACAAGAGCCAGGTATACATGCGCACTGCTAGCGGCGTGAGAAAATATTCACTCAAGAGCTCTAAGCCCGAAGCACCCGCTAAGGCCGAGACTCCCGCTAAGACTGAGACTCCCGCCAAGACCGAGGCTCCCGCTAAGGCCGAAGAGAAAACAGAAACAGAGTAACACGACACTGGTGGGTTCTAGCAAATAGTGAGTTAGAACCCACTTTCATACAATCACACCACAATAGCTAAATGGTCAACATCACAAAAATAGAACCCACCCGCAGTAATCTGCTCAAGTTCATACACTTTCCCATCGACACCCTGTACAAGGACAACGAGTACTACGTGCCCGGGATGGTAATGGACGAGCTAGACATGTTTGACTTCAAGAAGAATCCCGCTTTCGACTTTTGCGAGGCGGCCTATTTCATGGCCTATCGCGACGGCAAACCCGTGGGACGCATTGCTGCCATCATCAACCACATCGTTAACAAGCGCAGCGGCAAGGACGAAGGCCGCTTTGGATTTATCGACTTCATTGACGACGACGAGGTAGTAGACGCCCTCATGGACGCCGCCATCAAGTGGGTCAAGGACAAAGGCATGACTTGCATCACCGGCCCCCTGGGATTTACCGACATGGACCCCGAGGGTATGCTCGTCGAGGGATTTGACCAGCTTAGCACCCAGGCCACCATCTACAACCATCCCTACTACCCCAAGCACATGGAGCGCATGGGATTTGTCAAGGATGCTGACTGGATTGAATTCAAAATCACCGTCCCCGACGAGATTCCCGAGAAGATGACCCGCATTGCACAAATCGTGAGCAAGCGCTACAACATCAAGAACGTGCATTGCACCAGCCGGGCACAGATCAAGAAAGAATATGGCCATGCCATTTTCTCTCTCATCAACGAGGCTTATGACACCCTGTTTGGCTACTCTCCTCTCAGCGAGAAGCAAATCAAGCAATACATACAGATGTATCTGCCTTTCTTGCCGCTTAACGACCTCTCACTGGTCACCAAGGAAGACGGCGAACTCATAGGCGTGGGCATTGCCATCCCATCACTGTCTAAGGCTCTGCAAAAGGGACGCGGACGTCTGTTCCCCACCGGCTGGTATCACCTCATCAAGGCCCTCAAGGGCAAGAACGAAATCGTGGACCTCATGCTCATCGCCGTTAAACCTGAGTATCAGAACAAGGGCGTGAACTCACTCATCTTTTGCGACCTTATCCCCAACTTCAAGACTAACGGCTATGTGTATGCCGAGAGTAACCCCGAGCTCGAAGTTAACGAGAAGGTGCAAAAGCAGTGGGAATACTTTGAATACACCCAGCACAAGCGCCGCCGCGCTTACACTAAGGACATCTAAAAACAATTTTTAAACATATTTTTGCTATAAGTGTTATGAACAACTTTATTTCAGTTGACAACAAAGACGTATTAGGAAATTTAGCAAGTGAGAAAATCGAAGCATTAAAGGCTACAGCCGCACAGGCACTCGACACCCTCGAGCAGGGCACAGGCGCCGGCAATGACTTCATAGGCTGGGTAAACCTGCCTTCATCTATCGACGAGGAGATGCTCAGCAGCATCGAGAACACCGCCAGCAAGCTGCAGCAGGACTGCGAGTTTGTGGTTGCCATTGGCATCGGCGGCAGCTATCTGGGCGCTAAGGCCGTTATCGAGGCACTGAGCGACAACTTCGCTGCCTACAAGAAGTCTAAGGGCGCACGCATCCTCTATGCCGGCAGCAACATCGGCGAGGACTACCTGCACGACCTCATGGACCTCTTGAAGGGCCGCAAGTTTGGTATCATCGTCATCTCTAAGAGTGGCACAACCACTGAGCCCGCCATCGCATTCCGCCTGCTCAAGGCTATGCTCGAGCAGCAGGAAGGCAAGCAGTGGGCAGCCGAGCACACCGTTGCCGTTACCGACGCTGCACGCGGCGCTCTGCGCAACCTTGCCACACAGGAGGGCTACACAACATATGTTATCCCCGACAACGTGGGCGGCCGTTTCTCAGTGCTCACTCCCGTGGGCCTGCTCCCCATCGCAGTAGAGGGCTTTGACATCCGTGCTCTCGTGGCTGGTGCCGTTGAGATGGAGAAGAGCGACAACGAGGCAGTGCTCACCTATGCCGTTACACGCAACGCCCTGTATCAGGACGGCAAGAAGATTGAGATTCTTGCCAACTTCGATCCCCGTCTGCACTTCCTGGCAGAGTGGTGGAAGCAGCTCTATGGTGAGAGCGAGGGTAAGGACGGCAAGGGTATCTTCCCTGCATCAGTCGACTTCACTACTGACCTTCACTCTATGGGCCAGTGGATCCAGGACGGCGAGCGCACTATCTTTGAGACAGTGATCAGCGTGGGCCAGCAGGACAACGAAGTTGTCATCCCCACTGACGAGGCCGACCTCGACGGACTCAACTATATCGCAGGCAAGCGCGTGGGCTATGTTAACAAGATGGCTCAAGAGGGCACAAAAATGGCCCACATCGACGGCGGAGTGCCCAACATGACCATCAACCTCCCCGCTATCAACGAGCGCTTCCTGGGCCAGTTGATCTACTTCTTTGAGAAGGCTTGCGGCGTGAGCGGCTACATGCTGGGCGTGAATCCCTTCAACCAGCCCGGCGTTGAGGCTTACAAGCGCAACATGTTCACCCTGCTCAAGAAACCCGGCTACTGCTGATTAAGAACGCCTGCCACGGCAGGCTGGCAGGCTATAAGGACGCTTCGCTTTAAGAACGGCACTGCGTGCCTATAAGAACGGGCTGACGCCCTTTAAGAACGGTTGCTGTGCAACCACGGGCTTGCGCCCTATAAGGCTTTAAGAATTAAAGACTGCTCCCTCTGGTGGGGGGGCAGTCTTTTGTTTGGTTGAGCCCTAATAAGCCGCATTGAGCCACCGCGGCAAGCGGTTGTGCCGCTTGCAATAGTTGTTAGAACAACTCCACCAACTTTTTCCTTATTTGATAAGGATCGACAGGAGGCAATGGCCTCTGATAGTCTTCGGGGGCATGCAGGCGTCCAAGCACCTCGTCAAGGTCGCCCTCGACGCCTTCGTTAACAAGTCCTGTGGCAAATAATGCTTTGATCTCGGGTATAAGTTCCTCGGCTCCCATCACACTTGCAGCTCCAATGGTAAAAGCCGCCACTGCACCGTTGCAGATCTTGTTTTCGGGCAACTCTTCACGGTAACGGGTGAGCAATATGCGCAACTGCTCTATCACTTCTTCGCGCCTGTCAGGACAATTGACACCTACTCGTTCAAACACACCAACAACCACACTCTTGGGATATTCAGTAATACCCGGCTCAAGCATGAACGGTACCAGCAAAGAAACATCTCCGTCAATGAGCGCACACAACAGTGGTACTATAATTTCAACCAAAAGGTCTCCATAATAATAATCAATACCTTTTTTGTCCATCTTGAGAGTTTCCAGTACCAATGGCAAAGACTCGGTTACATTACCCACACCTGCAAGTACAATAAATATGTTTGCGAATATACTGTAGCTGTGTCCAGTTTCGTCACACACATCTATGTCGTTCTCGGCCTGCCATGCTAGTTCGTCAAGAATAATGCTGTGCAAGTCTTCACGCAGCGTGTCGGCAGGCAACGAAAGCATGTATTTCAAGTCACTCTCGGCAAAGTCGGTATTAATTTTCAATAACATCTCTTTAATCTCGGGATGATTGAGTTTGTCATAATGGGGATAGACAGGGGCTTTATAGGTGTACTCAATCTCAATATCGTTCTCATACAGTCTATCCATAAGACTGCCTGTGATTTTCTCCAAATCATCTTCAGCAAATGAAAAGTCATAATTGCCCTCGCCCAGGTTAGAGTTGAGCGCAGCAATATAACGCGCAGCCTCCTGACGGCTATCGGCCACCAGGAAATGCCTGCCGTCTTTACCAAACTCATACTCTATCAACTCAACATCCTCGTTATCTTCCTCCAGGATATAACGTGTCAGCGCAAATTCCTTGCATGGATTGATTCCTGCATCAAGGGCAAACTCCATTGCACCATACACCCAGTTGTGGGCCTCAACGTAAGGTATTTCGTCCATACGATCGTTTTCCTTACTAAACCCTGCAAGCAATTCTTTCACAGTACTCTCTGACTGATGGAAGTTCCACATAGCGTTCTTAACGCCCACACAATAGAGGTCAAGCAGGTAAGCGCCAAAGGTGATGTCACCATCGGGATGTATTCTCGTCACAACAATGATGATTTCACCACATTCTGTCTCGTCATAAAACTTGTAACACTTGCCCAATGGCAAGGTACGCACACGGGTGCGCAAGTACTTCTCGGGAGAAAAAGAATTGTTTCCCGAACTGTGCTGTTGATGTTTTTTATTTTTCTTTGCCATAATTATTTTTTAAATTTTATTCTACAAGACATGACGGCTCGTTGAGATGACTGTGGCGCTTGTCCTCGGGGGGCACAGCCATGTAGTCGCCATATATGCCAGTGAGGTATTCGTGCCAGCCCGACGGTACCGGCAGCTCACGGGTGCCAAATCGCATCTTGTCGAGCTTGAGGAACCCCTCAGACAACTGCACCTCACCCTTGCCATACCGGCCCCATACCACACATGCACAGTACTTGACAGTGTTCAGGTCATAGTAAGTGTGGTTGTCATACCAATCCTTCAGGTATTTCTCACGCTTACTGCGACACAATCTCAAGGGCAGAAAAGTAAAAATTTCACGAGGCATCGTGAACAAGAAGTAATAGACCTTTGACTTCCAGTAATCATACACTTTATTGAACGGACCTCCGAGCGTGGAAATACGTTGTATCTCCTCACGGTTGCGCAAGAAATATTCTTGGGCCTCCTCCAAAACGTCGCCACATCCGTCGTAGACGAAGATATCGATGTTGATTTTGCTGGTTTCCCACTGCGAGGACCATGAGCGGGTCTTTGTCATCTTGGCAAAGGGCATCATGTATCCCTTAGTGTGCTTGTAGTCATATAAAGTGTAACCCTCCACGCCCTCGGCATGGAAGAGTTCAAGGAATCGCTCATAGTTATCCCTGGTCATGGCTATGTCCACGTCGTCGTCCCAGGGGATAATGCCCTGGTGACGCACCGCTCCCAACAGACTGCCACCCACAAGGAAGTAGGGTATGTCGTGAGCCTTGCAAAAGTCGTCCACCATGTAGACAATCTCATACAGGACCTGCTGATGTTGCTCCAGGGTTAAAGGGATGAGTTTATCGGCCATGATTCTTCAGTGATTTATAATGGTTGAAAACGTCCTTGCATATGTTCTCTAGGCTGTGCTCGGGATGCCACCCTAACGACTGTAGCTTTGCAGTGGAGAGTGGCAACAGTGATGGCGGGGCATATGGAGTATTCTCTTTCAACTCTACCCTCACGTCTATGGATTGGTTCAAACTCTCCTTGACAAAGGTTGCCAGGTCTCGGGCACTGATATATGTTGACTCGTTAGCCACGTTATAGGCCTCGCCCTTCACCCCACGGTCGAGCAGCAGCATTATCGCAGCCACGGCATCGCCCACGTGGCAGTAGGGGCGGGCACCCTCGCCGGTGGTGTGCAGGACGATGTCTTCGCCCAGAAAAGCCGAGCGGCAAAAGGCATTGATGACACGGTTGTCGTCAAACGTCACACCGGGACCAGTGGTCTGGGTGAGACGGGCTGTGCACACCGGTACACCATGCTGATGGGCATAGAGGCTGCACAGGTGCTCAGCGGCACGCTTTGCCACAGGATAGCTGCTGCGGGCCGACGCCAGGTCAACGTACCCAAGCATTTCTTCGGTCACGGGTTTACATTCCCCGTTTATCGTGCCATAAACCTCGAGCGACGACAAGTACACAAACCCTTTGACCTGATGTTGCACAGCATAGTCAAGCAAGTGCTGTGTGGGGTGGACGATGGCATTATAGGTCTCGATGGGATGCTCGGTGAACTCACGGTTAGAAGTGGGCGCAGCGCAGTGAACGATGTAGTCCACATCACCGGCCCATTCATAGTCGGTCGTCAACAGGTCACACTCGTGCAGCGATGCACCCGCAATGCCGCCGAGCATAGCCTGCGCCTTAGCCATGTTGCGCACGGGCAGCACCATGTGGGCTCCGGGGAACTTATCAGCCAGGTGTCGCACCACAGCCGAGCCTATCAGCCCGGTCGACCCTGTTATGAGAAACTTACTGCTGTCCATTGTTTTTCTATAATTCTTAACTGACATTAGTCGTTGTTGGCAGTGAAAACCTGCTGCATCTCGTTGAAGTTGAGCAATGCGCGAAACAGCATAATATCACTGGGAAATGTGATTTTGATATTGGTGGTGGGACCACTCACCTCATAGGACGCGACACCATAGTCGCAAAGCATCGAGAAGCAGTCACGGTAGCTGGTCTTGCCATCGGCGATGGCACGCTCGTGCAGCCTCAGGATGTCGTTGAGGCGGAAGCATTGCGGTGCACGCACGATGTGCATGCGATTGCGGTCAAGCAAGCGGTGATGTCCGTTTTCCTCAAGGATGAAAGTCTCAGTGGGCATTGCCACGGTGATGGCATTGCCATGTGTGGCAGTGGCGTTGATACAGTCGGTGATGAGCTGGGGCGTAACCATGGGCCGCACAGCATCATGCACAAGCACCGTGGGATTGTCGCAACCCTCCTCGCGCGCATAGTCCTGGGCTGCAAGCAGTCCGTTGTAGATGGATTGCTGCCCCTCATCGCCACCGTCCACCACACGCACCACTTTGTTCATGTAGTTTCGTTTCAAGGAAATTCGGACATGTTCACTCCATTCCTTGAGACACACCACCACAATGGCATCAATGTGCGGGTGCAATTCAAACGTCTCGATAGTATAAGCGATAATGGGCTTGCCGTTAACGTCAATAAATTGCTTGGGGATTTTGTTACCCATGCGTGTACCTTTACCTCCTGCAGTTATAATGGCGATATTCATAGTTTTTGGGGTTACATTAATTATGTAAGGTCTAAAATGTTGTTATGTATAAAGTTGATTATTATATCTGAAATCACAACCGAGGCATTGCCGGGCTCGTACAGGCCCATACGCTCCTTGAACGCACACCAGCGTTCAAGATAAGCCTCATGGTCATAGTTCTTTATATTCTCTATCAATTCCTCGTTATTGCGCGCATAGGGGAATGGCAGTTCCTCCATCTCATAGTAAACCCCGCGCTCGGCTTTATAGATATCAAAGTCAGTGGCATAGGTAAAGCACGGAATATCGAGCAACGCCGCGTCAAAGATGCACGACGAGTAGTCACTCAGCACGACATCCACGCCTAACAGTAGTTTTTGCATATCCTGGAAGTCAGTGGAATCAATTGTTCCACTGCTGTTTTCTTTATATTCCTGCGACAACTGCTCGGCAAACTTAGGGTGCCACCTAAACATAATTACCCACTTGCCACCAAATTTACTTTCAAGCGCTTTCCTTAAAGCATCAGTGTCAATGATAAACTGCGACATGTCGATTTTATCAAAGAAACTGCTCCTGTAAGTTGGGGCATAAAGAAAAATCCGAGTCTCCTTGTCAATGTTGTAATAGCTGCGCACCAATTCACGACATGCAGCGTCCCCATTTATCAATATGTCATTCTTGGGATATCCGCATTTAAAAATCAAGCCGTC
This sequence comes from Muribaculaceae bacterium, assembly GCA_024400935.1. Classification (GTDB taxonomy): domain Bacteria; phylum Bacteroidota; class Bacteroidia; order Bacteroidales; family Muribaculaceae; genus Sodaliphilus. The sequence goes on from JAKSLZ010000001.1 coordinate 62,618, forward strand.
ATAATGAAAAGCCGAGCGGTATATCCTAGACAGATGATCAGACTGCGAAATAAACACATCGGCCATCCTGCATGTGTGCGCAGTCAAGTCCTTTAGCCATTTCAAGTTTTGAAACTCGGGCACTTCAAGTTCAAGTTTCTTTATTCCTAATCCTCCATGCCAGGTCTCGATATACAACTGCCCCTTTCTCTTCTTGGTCCACGCATGGAAATGATGCGTGTCGATAATAACCTTTGCGGTTGCAAGATGGTATCTTGTTAGCAGCAAGCCACTGTAAGGAATTGCCTTTACCCACTGTGGAACTTCAAATTTGCCGTCCACCATCCACAACAGCTTAATGCCAGTGTTTTTTTGATTGATAGCCTCGAAAATATAAGCGGGGTTATCGCCATATTTTTTACCTTGAAATGCAGTTGCTACCACCTTGTTCTGCAATGGCAACAGCGAGAAGATGGGGTACAACATCCTGGCTAACAAGCTAGAAAGCCTGATGCACACATATACCTTCACCCTCTTGAGGAATTCCAGTACACCTTTTTCTCTTATTATGGCCAAACACTTGTTCATTCTTTCTTGTGAGATTTGCGGATGAATTTGCCAAGTATTTTATCTATGAAACGAGTGAACCTGGGTAACCGCAACCACATGAATAGCAGGGCATGGTAGGTGTTGCTGGCCTGAATCATTTCTTCATGTTTTCCTGACTCCGACAAGTGCTTGCGCCACAGCATTGCACCCTCACGAGGCACGGGCATAGATGGCGACATGAACGACGACTTGCAGTTAAGTATAGTTTCTTTTAGCTCGTCGGTCAAGCCTTGTGCTTTAACTTTTACATACAACTCGTTGAACAGCGGCGACATGTCGTCAGTCTTGCCCAACAGATTGTTGAAGAAATGCATCACATGGGCGGTGTGTAGATACTGGATGCTCTCAGCAACTTGGCAATTCAGGTTGCCCGACATCTCTTTTACCACATACCCCATGTCGATGTTTGCTTTCATGAGCGGCTGTTGGTCTTTCATCCTCTTGAACTCACGCATTGAGTGAACCCACAGCTCGTTCCAGCGCCTATAAAACTCATGTGTCATCTCGCAGTCGCGCACAAAAGCCACGCCACCGTTAAACTGCACCGTCTCCTTCGACACATCTATGCCATACATCTTCTTCATCACAGGCACCACCCAGTCATATATCAGACACTGATTGAAATCGCAGTTGCAGTCCTGTACCATGCCCAAGTCGAAGTCAAAGTCATCGACATAAGACAGGTCGGCACACACCACGGTGTCGGTGTCAAGATACAGGAAGTCGCCCTCAATGATCTCGCGCAGGGTGGTCTTGAGCCATCGCGAGCGCTCCATCATGCCCTGCTCGGGCTTGAATTCATACACGTATATTGCGTCAAATAGATACTTGTATTGCGCCCTGACGCCGCTATTGAGCGTGGCATAGGTATCTTGGTCGCACACCATCTCGATGCAGCACCCGGGGTTGTGGTGGTGTGCCGACCATGCCGAGACGATGGCCTGATCCATATAGATGTCACTGTCTAGTGAGGTTACAACATATACTATCTTAGTCTTCATGTTTCATTATCATTTTTCCTGTGTTGATACAAGGCTGAAAGCACCTTCATTTTTCAGCTTGAGCGGCAACCCCTGTATGTCGTCAGAGTGCTGCACATGCACTATGGCGCAGTCCTTGGCATAGAAGTAGTCAAGGACACTGGGCTTGTGCATGCATATATCTATCGAGTAGTCGCCCTGGGCAATGTACTGCGGCAGGACGATGTTGCGCACATAGGTAAAGTCTCCCTCAATATGCTCCAGCACGCCAGTGCAACGCCCCTCGGCGTAAGACATGATGGGCGTGCCCGACAATGTCTTGAATATCACCTTGACGGCTACATCAACGGGAACCGACGTTGTACCTTCTATCTTGAGCTCAACCGTCTTCTGGTTGCCGTTAATCGTGCTTTCGGTGGCCTCGGTGCCGTTGAAAGAGATTCTGTGCAGGTCCAGGTATTTCATCTTGCGGTAGATACCATCCACTATGCGACCGGCATCTACCGAACAGCATTTGTGAGTATATACCTCGATGGCCTCATCGGTAAGACCGTCAAACGCCAGGCAACCGTTTTGCAGCACTATGCCGCGGGTGCACAGACTCTTCACTGCTGCCATGTTGTGACTCACAAACAGCACCGTGCGGCCCTGCCCGCGGGCCACATCTTGCATCTTGCCTATGGCTTTCTTCTGGAACTCGGCATCGCCCACGGCAAGTACCTCGTCCACTACAAGTATCTCGGGCTCAAGATGAGCCGCCACGGCAAATCCCAGGCGCACTGTCATGCCGCTGGAATAGCGCTTGACAGGTGTGTCGATATAGCGTTCACAGCCCGAGAAGTCTATTATCTCGTCAAGTTTGGACCTTATCTCATGCTTGGTCATGCCCAGGATGGCCCCGTTCATGTATATGTTCTCACGGCCAGTCATCTCGGGGTGGAAGCCTGTGCCCACCTCGAGCAGCGTGCCTATGCGGCCGCGGGTGCGTATCTCGCCCGTTGTGGGAGTGGTAACCTTCGACAATATCTTGAGTAGCGTGCTCTTGCCGGCTCCGTTCTTGCCTATAATACCCACCACATCGCCTTGCTGCACATCAAACGTGATGTCCCTCAGCGCCCACACATAGTCGCTGTTGCCGCGGATCGATCGGTCATTGGTTTCGCCTATCTTCAAGTAAGGGTCTTCCTTGCGCAGCACAGTTGTTGCCCACCAGCGCGACAAGTCGGCCGAGAGGGTTCCACGTCCCACTTGCCCCAGGCGGTATTGCTTGGATATGCTGTCAAATTCTATTGCACTTGCCATACCACAACATTGTTTATACAGTGTCCATGAATGACCTCTGCACACGGTTGAAGATGACGATTCCCAGTGCCAGGAGCACAATCATAAACCCTAAACTGTAGCACAGCCAGCCCCAGCCCACAAACTCACCTGCTCCCAGGAAGCCATGCTTGAACGCTTCGATGATTGGGGTGACGGGGTTGAGGCTCATTATCGTGGCAAGGTCCATGCCCATCAGCGACTTGCCGCGCACCTGCGACAGCGGATAGACAATGGGCGTAGCATACATCCACAGCTGCACGATGAACGTGAACAGTATCTGGAGGTCGCGGTACTTGGTAGTGAGCGAACTGATGATAATGCCAAATCCCAGTGCCAGCCCGGCAAGCACAACAACGAGCACAGGCAAGAGCAAGGCATAGGCATTGACGGTGCCGCATCCTGTGCCGATAAAGTAATAAACGGCATACACAATCAAGAACAGCCCAAACTGGATGCCCAGGCGCACCAGGTTGCTCACAACACAGCTGATGGGCGTGATGAGGCGAGGAAAATATACCTTGCCAAACATACCAGCATTCTTGACAAATGTGTTAGACGTGCTGTTGAGGCAGTCGGCAAAATATTGCCACAGGCACACCCCGGCCAAGTAGAACAGAGGCTGGGCCACACCATCAGTAGGGATGCCGGCAATGCCGCCAAACACCACCATGTACATCAGCACCGTGATTGAGGGCTGAACTATATACCACAAAGGGCCCAAAATCGTCTGCTTGTATTGAGTAATGATATCGCGCTTGACAAACAATGTCATCAAGTCACGGTATCGCCATATCTCTCTGAAGTTGACATCTAAGAGACCCCTTCGAGGACTTATTATTTCATTCCATTCGTTTTGCATACAATGATTGGCTTCAAAAAATACCTATAAATGTAGATGCAGTGATATATACAATCATATCTGCACCATTGACAAAGGTACAAAAAAAAACAATTTTATGCATGTTTTTTCACTCCAAAAACTACGATAAAACTACAATTTAGATTTGAGTAAGTAAAACCAGTCCCCTGCATTGCATGATGTGTGGCGATTTTTCTTCTATTTTCTTGCTTATTATAGAGGCATTTTATACCTTTGCACAGTTTTTAAACGGAGTGGTGCTCGAGTGGCTGAAGAGGCACGCCTGGAAAGCGTGTATACGTCAAAAGCGTATCCCGAGTTCGAATCTCGGTCACTCCGCTTTTAATAAAATGGTATCCCCAGTGTTCATGAATGTCATGACTCTGGGGATTTTTCTTTTCTGGGGGAATGATGTATTGCCTTGGCGTTACTTGGTGTGGGCGGCGGTGGAGAGGAGGCGGTGGCCAAAGCGGCAGTAGATGCACTTGCGGGCTTCGCAGTACTCGCGCTTGAGCTGAATGAGCGACTGGGTAGTGAGGGCATCGTCGGCCTTGATGCCGGCCGAGGCAAAGGCTGCCACAATGCTGTTTTTCTCGGGGCGCAACGACTCTAACAGAGCCACAGCACGGTCGATGTAGTCGTAGTTGCCGTTTATCTCACCGTAGGCATAGTAGAGTGGGGCAACGGTGTTGATGAGGATGATGTCGATGGAACTCTCGCTCAGGGCATGGGTGGTCATGTTGCTTTCTTTACCCAGGCTGTAGTGTGTAGCCCAGTATCCGTCGAGCTCCACCCTGAACAGCTCGCGCAAGGCTTTCTCGTCGGGTGCATCAAGCAGTGCCTGCATGAGGCTGAAGCTACCCTCTATGTAATGGGCAAGCAGGGCGATGCGGCGGTAGGGGAAGTTTTGTGGGCGCATGCGGAATAGTTTCCACAACTCTCCTTCCATGGGCGAGAGCGAGAATTTGTTTGACAGGAACGCATATTCCCGTGTCAACTGCTCGCTGTAGCGGTCGGTGAGGGCGTTGCGTCCTTCGAGCATGCCGGCCTGTCCAAACAATAGTGCCTCTATCTGAAACAACGAGTCGCTGTGCTTGTGCAGCAGGCGGAGTGGGGTGCGTCGCGCCAGTCGCTCCATGGCATCGCCGTTGACGCCAAAGCCCAGGTTGCGGGCCAGGGTGATGTAGCACACTTCCTCCCAGTTGCCGTGTGTGGCGGCGTGGATGTCGGCTATGCGGCCCACCTTGCCGTGAAGTCGTTCAAAGGCTAGTGCCTGCACCCACTCGGTGACCACGAGACGCGGCAGTGTAGACAGTGATCCTGCACAGGGCAACTCGGTGCGTGCGTTGAGTAACGATGACAGGCTTTCGTTAAATCGCGGCGACACCTGCAGCACTAGTTGCGGTATGCGCTCACCGTTAGTGCGATAGACTGGGGCGTCGTCTTTTTCCACTACATGGAGGATGACGCTGTCATAGGCTTTGTCCTTGTCATGGCCGTGACGGCGCCAGTCGGTGGCACGCACGTGCATCTCAATGTTGCCCACCCAGGTGTGTCCGTCAATCTCTACCTTTGCATTGAAGAAGTCGGGGCCCTGGTCGGTGTTGAGCATACCCGGGTCAAGCACACGCACGCGGCGGCCGTCGGTGGTCGTCATGTCCTCGCTGCGCCACAGGCGGTGCTGCCACACATATTGCATTATCTTCTCCATTGCAGTTTTTGTGAAAGACTATGGATTAGCCATATCATTGGTTGCCGAGCACCTGACTGAGAATTGCGTTTATATCGACGATGTCCATACATCCGTCGAAGTTAACATCGGCGCTCTTGCGTGTTAGGGGCTCGACTGTACCCGAAAGAAGTCCTGCAACGAGGTTGATGTCTACTATATCAACGCTACCGTCACAGTTGATGTCATAGAGCTTGTTAAGGTTCCACATCTCGTTGAGCCACCACAGGCGGTAGTTGATGATGCCCACATATTTGCCTGACTGATAGCGAATGTCGTGTCCACTGCTATCGGGCCATCGGTTGTGGTCGGCAAATCCGGCTTGAATGTTATTGTTGGCCCACGCCTGCAGGTAATTGCCCAGTCCATTGCTGAGGTCGCTGTATTCCTTAGTCCACACTTCGCGTATCACGCGCTGGAAGTGCGGGAACTTGAGCATTTCCTCGATCCACACGTTTTCAACATAAACGGGGACGTCTTCATACATCCACAGTGTCTTGTAGTTTTTAGTTGCGGGGTGCCCGGTAATGCTGCCAAAGTCCCACACGGGGCCGAAAATAAGCTTGGTGCTGTCGCCGCGCTCCTTGTGCATGAACATGCTGCCGCTGAAGGCCTCTGTGTTCTGCACCACTTCCTGGACGATGTAGAAGCGTGCGAGGGCATCGATGTCAATATAGTTTTCCCATTCGCGGCTCATCTTATCCTCAACAAAGAGCAGCGAGTCGGCAGCTGTTACAAAGTTTTTGATGTAGTCCATCTGCTGGTCCGACAATACCTCGGGACTGTGGATAGTGATGTGGAATTTTTTGCTGCGAGGCAAGTCAAACTGCGGAGTGTCGACGTAGTTGTCTTTCTCAATGAGCCATCCGCCAGTGATGTTCTCGGGGATAGTGTCTCCTTCCTCCTGCTCGGTGATGTTGACGCGGTCTTTGTCCACGCGTATGTTCTGGGTGATAAAATAGATGCCCTTGTAGTCGCCGTTGATGACAAGCTCGATGGGGTGTTGCTCGGGGGTGAACGCAAGTTTCATGCGACGGCTCACCTCATATCCGCTCTCTTCCTTAAGATACCCGCGCCAGTCGGTGAAATGTGCCATGAGTGCAAAGTGCTTGCTCTTAGCCATACCAAAGAAAGATGCCTTTTTGTCGAGCTTGATGCGATAAGGTTTCTTGGCAAGTGTCCACGATGCGTTTCCGCGACCGCGTATCTGCAGTGCCAGCTGGTTGTCAACACTGCCTATCGAGTCAACGCCCTCCACCCCCATGGGGTCGAGATAATATGTACCTGTGAGGTATATTTCCTTAGATACAATGGGCTTGAGGCTGTCGGTGGTGACGTACATCACAGGCAGCGTGTTAGACAGATAGTCTTGCGGTTGATGTATTTCTTCCTCGCTATTTTGTGCTAGAATATCATTAGAAAAAAACAAAGCACACAACAGCAATGCCAATAATGTAAAATTTTTCATCTTTTTAATTTATATTGTGGATATTATATTGTCTCTATTATCTCGTCTACGATGTGGCGGTCGTTGCTCAGGCGAGGCACTTTGCGCTGTCCTCCCAGCTTGCCGTGTGCCGCGAGCCAGCGGTCAAATGTACCGGCGGGAACGATGCGCACTGTGGGTGGGTCAAGGAAGATGCCTCCGCTGCGCTTGGCCTCGTAGTCGCTATTTACAGCCTTGAGCGAGTTGTCTAGCACATCGACGAACTGCTGCAGAGAGGCAGGTTCTTGCTCAAACTCAATGAGCCACTCATGTCGGCCGCGAGATGTCTTGGTAGCATAGACGGGCGCTGCGGTGTAGTCGTGCACGTGGGCACCGGTGGCCTGCTCGGCAGCGGTGATGGCATGGTCTGCGTTATGGACCATGACTTCCTCACCAAAGGCGTTGATAAAACAACTTGTGCGTCCTGCAATCTTGATCTTGACAGGGTTGAGCTGGTCGATGAGCACGGTGTCGCCCAGGCGGTAACGCCACAGGCCGTTGCATGCCGTGATGACCAGTTCGTAGGTCTTGCCAGCCTCGATTTCCCATATGGGGTACACCTCGGGATTGCTGCTATCAATGTCCTCGATGGGGATGAACTCATAGAAGACACCCACGTCGAGAAGAAGCATCATGGCAGTGTTGTCCCACGATGACTGCACGGCAAAGAATCCCTCGCTGGCGTTGTAAGTGCTCAAGAAGTGCATGCGGCTCATGTCGCACAACGACTCATACTGTGCCCTGTATGGGTCAAACGAGATGCCGCCGTGGAAGAACACTTCCAGATGTGGCCACACGTAGTGGATGCAGTCCACACCCTTGCGGCGCATCACCTCCTTAAGCACTGTGAGAAACCATGACGGCACGCCGCTCAGGCTGGTGATGTCCTCGTTCATGCAGGCTTCTACCAGACGTGGCAGTTTCTCAGACCAGTCGGCCATCAGGGCTATTTTCTTGCTAGGCACTCGCATGAGATTAGCCAGCGGGTTCATATACTCAATCAAGTTAGCCGAGAGGTCTCCCACCATGACTCCACGCGGAGCATTCACCTCAGTGGCAAAACTGCCGCCCAGTATGAGCGACTTGCCGGCTAAGATGCGGCTCTCGGGATTGAGGTTGAGATAGTGTGACACCACGTCGCTGGCACCCTGATAATGGTTGCGCTTGAATGAATCTACCGTGATGGGGATGTACTTGCTCTTGCCGCCCGATGTGCCCGACGACTGGGCAAAGTTGATGACCGTGCCCGGCCACAACAAGTCCTTCTCCCCATTGATCATGCGCATGATGGTGGGGCGCAGGTTCTCATAGTTATAGAGTGGCACACGCTGGGCAAAGTCGCGGTAGGTGCGACAGGTAGAAAAGTCATACTTGCGGCCCAGCTGTGTGAGGGCGGCTTTCTCGATGAGTTTCACCAACTCGCCCTGCTGCACACTATCGGCATAGTCAATGTAGCGCACATGCTCCTGCAGGCGGCTCAAAAAATGACTGCGAAATAGTGGCGTGAAGTTTATCATAATGCAAAGATACTATTTTTTTTTGTTTAAGATGCGGTTTTACGGCACTATTTGGGACTATAGGCACGCAACATTTTGTTTCTGTTCTAGTTTTGTCAAAAAAAAGTAGTAACTTTGTGGCATTATGAAGCATATTATAGCAATACTGGCTCTCGCGGTGCTTGCTGTGACTCTCACAGCATGCGGCGGCGGCAGCACTTTCAAGATAAGCGCCAACATCGACGGCATGGGCAACCAAAACCTGCACGTGGTGTTTCTGGGCGACTCGGGGGTGAGTGATGCATTCATCCCTTCACAAGACAATACATTCAAGATTCAAGGCTCGTCGACCGACCTTACCATAGTGAGCATCCTCGACAGCCAGAACAAGCCCCTGCTGCGCATCGCGGCACAGGGCGGACAATCGCTCGAGATCACTGGTGACATCAACAATCCACACCACTACAAGTGCAAGGGTAGTGACGTGGCACAGGAATGGATGGAATTTGAAACCGAGAATGCCTCGCTATATGACATGGTCGACCACACCAAGCTGGACCAGGCCATTGAGAAATATGTAAAAGAAAATCCCAAGAGCGTGGTCTCTACACTGCTTGTCGTGGCCGACTACAGCCAGCTCACCACTCCCAAGGGCGCAGCACTGCTCGAGTCAATAGATGCCGAGGCACGCCCCGAGTCTCTGGTCAAGAGCGCACAGCAGGCTCTGGAACTTGCCGGCAAGCCCGACACCCAGCTACACACCATGATGCTATATGGCATCAACGGTGACTTTGAGCCCTTTAGCCCTAATAACTCAACGGCTACACTCATCTACTGGTGGAACAACTGCGACGAAGCACGCTCTACAAGCATAGAGCGCATCAAGCAACTTGAACAGCAATACGGCACTCGACTGGCAGTGGCCGACGTCAACCTGTCGCCCGACACTGCCGGATGGCATGCCACTGTGATCAACGACGCCACACACTGGCGCCACTTGTGGGCTCCTGGCAGCGTGCTCGACCCTGCTATACAGTCGTTGCGCATCAACTCACTGCCGTTGTGCATCGTCACCGACTCGGTGGGCAAGCAAATCTATCGCGGCGATGACATCAACGCTGCATCGGCGGCACTGGCCAAGTGCATCAAGTAGATGGCCGGGCTTTAACAAGGGAAAAATGTATAACTATACCGCATAACAATAATTACAAATCAAAATGAAGAAATTTTTCTTATATGCTGCAGCTATGATGCTGCTACCGCTCACAATGAGCGCACAAGATAAAAAAGAAGTAGTGGAATATTCAGTAGACCGTCCCAGCACATGCGCTGGTTCAGGCATCACTCCCAAGGGCAAAGTACTGTGGGAAGTGGGCATGAACTACAACCATGACACGGCCGAGAAAGTAGACGGTGAGGAAGTGACACCTGCAATCAGCACTTTCACATTCATGAACTCACTGGTGCGCTATGGTCTGCTCGACAATGTGGAGCTGCGACTGCAATGGGACCTCATGCACCAGCGCATCCATGGCGTTAAAGACAACGGTGTGGGCCCCCTCACACTGGGTACTAAGGTAAAATTCTTCGACGGCAAAGGCTATATACCTGCCATCTCTCTGTTGACTAACGTCACCTTCCCCTTGGCATCTAAGACATTCCGCCCGGCCAACATAGCCCCCAGCGTAATTTTGCTGGCCGACCACAACATCTCTGACAACGTAGGACTCACTTACAACACAGGTCTGCTGTGGGACGGCGGTGACTCGCACCCCGCAACACTCGTTGCAGTGTGCAGCAGCTACACCATCACACCCCGAGTGGGTTGCTTCCTGGAGAGCTACAACTACTTCAAGGCACACACTAATCCTTCATTCAACGCTAACGTGGGCGGTACCTATCAAATTACACCCAGAGTGCGTGCCGATGCTTCTATCTTCTGCAACGTGAACCGCGGCAACAACGTGGGCTTCAACCTGGGTGTGGCTTGGCTCATCAACTAAACAGCAACGTCCATCCCGGCCCCCGATGTTTATAGACAAGTATTACCCCCACGAGTATATAGAGGACGTTTACTCTATCGACTATGATGCTTTGCTCAGGCAAGGCATCAGGGGGCTTATATTTGACATAGACAACACACTGGTGCCACACGGAGCCGACTCCACACCGGCAGTAGACGCATTCTTCAGCACCTTGCACGACAAGGGATTCAAGACCCTGTTGCTATCTAACAACAGCGAGTCGCGCATACAGCGCTTCAACGCCCACATAGGCACGCTCTACATCTATGATGCAGGCAAGCCGCATCCGGCAGCTTATGAGGCGGCAGTGCAGTCAATGGGGCTGAATAAAGAAGAGGTAGTGATGATAGGCGACCAGGTGTTTACCGACATTTGCGGAGCCAACCGCAGCGGCATTCCCGGCATTCTTGTCAAGTATATAGGATACTACAAGAAGGAGAAAAAAGGAATAAGACGGCGCATAGAAAAAGCCATCCTTTATTGCTACCGCCACAGCAACAAGACACACCGCCTAGGCAACATAACCTTAAAAACACAAAACCCTAACAAATGAAACGTAGAAACTTTTGCAGCCTCGGACCCTGGGCCTACGCAATATCATTGCGCAAGCAAATCATCAAGCGACACATCAAGAACATGATGAGCCGCGACAAATATGCCGCCACGCGCTCTGAGCAGCAAATGCCCGTGGTAGTGTATAGCCACAGCGGCAATATGATTAAGCGCGGACCAGGTATCGACGAGCAACTACAGCTCAATAAAGCCGACAACATACGCCTGGCATGCAGCCGCATGAATGGTCTGGTGATACAACCCGGCGAGTCATTCTCGTTTTGGCACTACGTGGGCAAGACCAGCAAGAAAAATGGGTTTACCGAGGGACGCGTCATCGTCAACGGCAAGCTCGTGGCAGGCACCGGAGGCGGACTGTGCAACCTGGCCAACACACTGCACCTGCTGGTGATGCACAGCCCCATGACCATCACTGAACTTCATCATCACAGCGATGCACTCGCTCCCGACCCTGACGGGGTGCGCACACCTTATAGCGCCGGCACGTCGGTCAACTACAACTTCGTTGATTTCAGGTTTCGCAACGACACCCAGCAGCCCGTGCAGCTGTGCACATGGTGCAACGGCGACACACTGCATGCCCAGCTGCGCACCACAACTGAGTATCCCAACACCTACCGCATAGTAGAGGAACACCATCACTTCCACAAGGAAGACAACGGCCACTACTACCGCATCTCAAAGATCTACCGCGAGACACTGGACCGCAACACAGGCCAAGTCATATCGCGAGACCTCAAGTGGGACAACCATTCAAAAGTGATGTTTGACCCCACCCTCATCCCAAAAAATCAACTCAAATAAAAAAAATGCTCATAAAGCACTTTTTACACAATAGTAAGAGGGCTTCCCTATGCTAAGCGGCTCCGTCGCTTAGGCTATTCTCTTTTACAGTTTGAACTGCTGGAAGAGGTGCCACATCACTATCGCTGCCGTGTTAGCTATGTTGAGCGAGTGCTTTGTGCCTAGCTGGGGTATCTCGATGCAGCAGTCACTGTTATCAACAACCTCCTGCTCCACGCCTTTCACCTCATTACCAAACACTACCGCATATTTCTCGTCAGGCTTGATAATAAATTGTTCAAGACTTGTGCTGCCGTGTACTTGCTCTATTGAACAAATTTTATAACCTTTGCACTTGAGTTCTTTGACACATTGCATAGTTTCTTTATAATAGCTCCACTCCACACTCTCCTCAGCACCCAGTGCAGTCTTATGAATCTCGGGGCGCGGCGGCTGTGACGTGATGCCACACAGGCACACGCCCTCGATGACAAAAGCATCACCGGTGCGGAACACGCTGCCCACGTTCATCTCGCTGCGCACGTTGTCGAGCACAACCACGAGCGGAATCTTCTCCACCTCTTTATATTGCTCAGCATCCACACGATGCAGTTCGAGCATTGATTTCTTCTTCATAATTATTTATTTTTCAATCTTCACCTCTTTGCATTTACAAAAAACACTATCGTGACGATATTCATAACCCATCCCGATAGGCACATATAAAGTTATTTTTGATAAATCTATATCATAAAAAGCCTTTGCAATATCTTTAGCAAGAAGTGTACTTTTTATATGAACCTCAACTAATCCTGTGCAACCTTTGAATACTCTATCACCTATATTGGTTACACTGTTCGGAAGCTCGATATTGGTTAAACTTGTGCACTCCCAAAATGCAGAATCACCTATGCTGGTCACACTGTTCGGAAGCTCGATATTGGTTAAACCGCTGCAATGTGAGAAGGCACCATCTCCTATACTGGTTACACTGTTTGGAAACTCGATATTGGTTAAAGCACTGCAACCCCAGAAGGCATAATCACCTATGCTGGTTACACTGTTCGGAAGCTCGATATTGGTTAAACCGCTGCAATGTGAGAAGGCACCATCTCCTATACTGGTTACACTGTTTGGAAGTTCGATACTGGTTAAACTTGTGCACTCCCCAAATGCACTATCTCCTATGTTGGTCACACTGTTTGGAAGCTCGATACTGGTTAAAGCACTGCAACCACAGAAGGCTTCATAACCTATGCTGGTTACACTGTTCGGAATTTCGATACTGGTTAAACCGCTGCAATGTGAGAAGGCCTCGTCACCTATGCTGGTCACACTGTTCGGAAGCTCTATATTGGTTAAATTTGTGCACTTTTCAAATGCATAATCACCTATGCTGGTTACACTGTTTGGAAGCTCGATACTGGTTAAACTTGTGCACTCCAAAAATGCACAATCACATATGCTGATTACACTATTTGGGATAACAACCTCAGTGGCTGATTTATCACAGCTTAATAGTACCTTTCCGTTGCTACTTAATTTTATATTTTTCATAATATTTTTTTACCATTTACCCACCACCTCGTTGGCGCAGTTTAAAAACATAATGTAATATATAGGTATATATGTTATCGTGCCTTTTGTGTATACTTTGCGTTCATTAGACAGCACAAATGCCTGCTTTATGTTGTATTCTTCTACTTCTATAAAATGGTTAAATGCACTGTGCACAGTATAGTCTTTGCCCGATTTTACCTCAATAGGCAGGGTGAGAAATTACACTTTTCCTATATTTTTTACCTTACAAAAATACACTTTTCCTATAAATTATACAAACATAAAATACACTTTTCCTTTTTTTCAATATAATTTTTACTCATACACATGAGTATTTAAACTTACCTTTTTCACTCCAAAGAAAGTTTCTATACACCAATAATTTTTTTTGCTTATTTCCAACCCTTACCTTACAAGTATTCCTCGCACACAAAATATAAGACACAGAGAAAAAATAGTGTGGAGGCTAAGAGAGGCTGGAAGCCTATACGCAGAACCTTGGTTCTGCACATAACCCTGTCCTAACTGAGCGCATGCGAAGGCAGGGCAGGGATAACGACACAATATACTGCGGTTGAAGACCGCCACCTTGTATATATAGAGGTAGCGGTCTTCAACCGCGATTTCTTCACACTTTACACCCCCACTAGCAGTCGTTTCACTCCTTTCGGTGGGGGTTATGTGCCCAAAGCACAGCTTTGTGCGTGTCGGCTTTCAGCCTCTCATTTTTTTTTATTTTCTATTAAAATAATCTGTGATATCAGTGAGATCCGCGCGGGGTGTTTCATTGCTTTATAGTCACCCTAAGAAAATAATAAATTCTTTTAAGATTATAATATATGAAGTGGAAGTTTTGGGTTTTTCACAATCTTGTTAATAACCCTGTTAATTGTTGACAATAAATTTTTAATAAAAAAAAATAACTTACTCTTGACAAATTCATTTCTATGCGGCTTATAAAAATATCCCATTCACTCCAAATTAGTTATTTTGTAGTTTTTAATTTACTTTCAACACTATTTTGTGTGGTTTTCTACACTACAATGGAGAAAAAATTATTAACTTTGCACATTATTAACAACCCTGTTAATAACACATAAAAGTCTTTTATTTTCAGCATTTAAAGTTGTTAAATATATGATGATAAACACATAGTTTGGTTTAATAAGTTAATATGCAAGTTTATTAGCAAAAAGTTATCATCACAATTAACAGGCTACTATCAATAGAATAAAAGAGTTTTTAAAGAAAAAAATAATTTAAATTTTAGATTGAGTTGTGAAAAATCCTGCTGTAGAATTGGCTCGACAACGTGCTTTGCTCCTGATGGAGTATGAGCACGAGAGGAAGGAGTTTCAACGTCTCACTGAGACTATGGGAGTGGGCCGCAAGGTGAAACGCGGCGACTGCTGGTTCCCTGTGTCGGTGGGCAGGTCTTACTATAATTCACTCAACCAGCTGGTGGTGGAAATCAACCGCAACGACGACAGCGAGATTGAGCACAACTTTGAATATGGCCGCCAGGTGATGTTCTTTGCACAAAGCGGCCTTGATGACATCAGCTATTTTAAGTTTACCGGCACTGTTAGTTATGCCGAGGCCGACCGCATGGTGATTATAATGCCCGATCAGGAGAGTGTGTCCCTACTCATGGGCCACGACTCGGTGGGCGTGCAGCTGTCATTTGACGAGACTACTTATAAACTGATGATAGAAGCCCTGGGGCGGGTGATTAATGCCAAGGGCAACCGTCTGGCACAGTTGCGCGACACTTTCTATAATAGGAGCGAGACGGGCAAGTACACATTTGCACCCATGCGTTTCCCATGGCTCAATGCTACACAGGAGCGTGCGGTGAACGAGGTGCTGTGGGCTAAGGATGTGGCCATCGTACACGGTCCTCCGGGCACGGGCAAGACTACGACGCTGGTAGAGGCCATATATGAGACCCTGCGGCGTGAGAACCAAGTGCTGGTGTGCGCACAGAGCAACATGGCGGTGGACTGGATAAGCGAGCGACTTATGGACCGCGGCATCGATGTGCTGCGTGTGGGCAATCCCACCAGAGTAAACGACAAGATGTTGTCGCAAACCTACGAGCGCCGCTATGAGGATCATCCTGACTATCCACAGCTGTGGGCACTGCGCAAGACTATGCGTGAGCTGCGCGGCAATAGACACAGGAGTGAGGCCTTTCACCAGAAGATGGACCGCCTCAAGAACCGTGCCATGGAGCTGGAACTGCGCATACACAATGACCTGTTCTCGCAGGCGCGTGTTATCTCGTGCACGCTGGCCGGCAGCGCAAGCCGCGTGCTCGAGGGTATGAAATTCTCCACCCTTTTTATCGATGAGGCCGCACAGGCACTCGAAGCAGCCTGCTGGATAGCCATACGCAAGGCAGGACGCGTGATATTTGCCGGTGACCACCAGCAGCTTCCTCCCACCGTAAAGTGCCTGGAGGCGCTAAAAGGGGGACTGGGAAAGACTCTTATGGAACGCATAGTGGAAAGCAACCCACAGGTGGTTACATTGCTCAAGGTGCAGTACAGGATGAACGAGGAGATAATGCGTTTCTCCAGCGACTGGTTCTATAATGGTGAGGTGGAGAGCGCCCCTGAGGTGAAGTATCGTGGTATCCTCGACTATGACAACCCCATGATGTGGATCGACACTAGCGAGGTAGAGGGTGGCGAGGAATTTGTGGGCGAGAGCTATGGCCGCGTCAACCGCAGCGAGGCACAGCTCACTATAGACACTCTGAAGGAATTCTTTGAAAAGGTGGGCCGTGACCGTGTGCTTGAGGAGAGCATCGATGTGGGTATCATTTCGCCCTATCGTGCCCAGGTGCAGTTGTTGCGTCGCATGATCAGGCACAACGACTACTTCAAGCCATTGCGCCGTCTCGTCACTGTAAACACCGTAGACGGCTTCCAGGGACAAGAAAGGGATATAATAGTAATATCTATGGTGCGCGACAACGATGAGGGCCAGATAGGCTTCCTGCGCGACCTCAGGCGCATGAATGTGGCAATAACACGTGCGCGCATGAAACTCATCATCATGGGCAATGCCGAGACGATGAGCCGCCATCCATTCTACAAGAAACTTTATGAATATATTAATTATCTAAATCTATAATTGTTATGAAAAAGTATTTTGTTTTATTGTGTGCAGCCTTCCTTACAATGGCGGCTAGCGCTAGAGATGTTGTAGTTGAAAAGGTTAACAAGCTGAAGGGCGACTGTGTCTATAAGATAGAAAAAGGCACTTATGCCACTGTAAGCTATGATATTAAGTGGCCAGGAAAATATGATTTAATAGATAAAGAAAAACTGCAGGAGTTTATAGTAAGCAATGCATTTGGATGCAGTGGTGTGAGTGTAGAGAAAGCACTGGAGCAATATTGCAATAAATATTGCCAGACATTGAATGGCAAGCTGGTGAAAAATGTTACCAAAGAAAAGGTGGCACAGATGCGCGAAAAACGTGACATAAACGACACTGATAAATGCTATCCTGAATGTGAACTTACCGTTGACTGCTCTAAATGGGATAAGAAGCGCAATGTGCTCATCATGGAAGTGAGCACTTACATCAACAATGACAATGGCTTGCAGGCCGGTGAGGAATATAGATATAAGAAGGTTTACTTTGACTGCACGAGCAAGCGCAAGGTGGAGATTAGTAACCTCATTAATTTAAAGGACCAAGACGCATTGTTGCAGATGATAAAGAATAAACTGCTCAATGAAAAAGAGGTTGACTGCGTGATGGAAGATAATGTGAAAGCCATGGATAAACTTCCTGCTACATTTGACTTTGATGACTACATGGTTTACTTCAGGTTCAACAAATATGAGGTGGCATGCGGCATGGCTAACAATGTATATATAGGTATTGCAATAGAGGATATAAAGGACATGCTCACTCCTTATGGAACAATATTGCTCATGGGCAGAAACAAGTACAAGGATGATGGAACCGCTGCCGAGGTAAAGGCCCGCATGCAGGAATACATAGATTTCTATATGAAGAATATTAAGGAAGAAAAATATGAAGTACTGTATGAGAAGAGCGGTTTCTATACAAAGGATTATGTAAAGGGTGAAGAGATGTGTCAGCTCCAGGCCGAGAAAGACGGCGAGGAGATAGGCTGGATAGAATATGACACATGGGTAGATGCACAGGAGTTCTATAATACTTCGTTTGAGATAAAGCGCGTGCTGGTACTTAACCACGACGAGGCAATGGTGGAACTGCTGGTAAGCAACTGCGACGAAACAAAGGTGAAGCGTGTGATGTGGAAGCGCGAGGGTAAAAAGATGCTCATTGATGACTATAGCACAAGCGGTAGCATGATGCGCGACATGATGGATAAATACCTTGCAAAGTAAATCACACATCAGTGTAATAAAAAGGAAATAAATTATAAATAAAGCGAGGCTACTCACACAATGATGAGATAGCCTCGCTTTTAATATTTTATTTTCTGGGTGGTGGTGGCGGTACCGCTGATTGATTACTTCTCTTAGGCGGAGGCGGTGGCACACCAGTGTTTTTACGGGCGGGTGGTGGTGGAACTGCGTTACTCTTAACCTCAGGCTTTGTTTCCTGTTTAACTTCGGCCTTAGGTTCTGGTTTGGGATCAGGCTTCACCTCGGGTGCCGGTGCAGCAGCCTCGGGAGTTTCTTGAACTTCTTCGGTTACTGTAGTTTCTGCAGGACGGATAGCAGATGATGTGCGTGTTTGAGTCTTGGGTTTAAGAGCCGGTCCATTGTTAACCACTGTGGGTTTTTGTCCCACAGGACGTTCTAATGTGTTAACCTCTATGGGGCAAATGGCATTCACCCTGTTATAAAGACTCTGCAAGTCTATCATGCCGCTCTGCACACTGTTCTTGATGGCAGTGATGATTTCAGTTCCCTTGGTATCCTTATTGCGGTAGTAAGTGAAAATGATGCACTTCCACAAAGTGTTTTCGGGCAGATATTCGGGACTATTGAGAGCATTGACATTACCGTCTTTCACATAGTTGAAGAAAGTCTTCCATGTGGTAGAGGTGAGGCATGAATATTCCCAAATGTCATGAGTTTTGAGGTAGTACCTGTCGGCTGGCTCATCATTGGGGTTGTTAGATGTGGTAGAAGTGGTGACAGGCGCAGTGTTTGATTCGTCACTCAATTCTTCCTCTTTATCCAGTAAATTAGAAGAAACAGCGTGATAAGGCCAAATATTTATTGTTTTGTTATACTGATGCACTACTGTGGCTACAATCAAATATAGCACAGCCAAACTAGCTATAACCAGTGATAAAAGTTTGTTTAATGATTTTAAAGAGGATTTATTTTCTTCAATTTCTATATAAGTTTCCTCTTGTTCTTCCTGTTCCTCTTGTTCCTCCTCAATAGTTTCTTGTTCTTCAGTAACTTCACATTCTACTGTGTCATCTTCAGTAGGTTCTTCTACTGACTCTTCTTGAGTTTCTTCCTCTATGATTTCTTCTTCAGTTGATACTTCTTCTATAGTTTCTTCCTCAGCATTTTCAGCACAAGGAGTTTCTTCTTCCACGATTTCTTCCTCAGCCGGTTCTTCGTCTTGAGGCTTGGTTATGGCTGCAGCATTAGCGGCAACAGGTGCTACACTTGTTGGTAAATCATTGGCCGGTGCAGCGGCTTCTTCTTCATCAACATGGAAGAATACCACTCCACACATTATTAGGTATTGTAATCTTTTATATTGCTCAGCATTCATTAAGCCTTTTTTATATTTGCTTTTCAGAATGATGAGTTGTTTTAATTGTACTTCATTCATAATAAAATACGATTAGAAGTTATATAATTTTCTCTATATGCTCAAGAGTTCTTCCCTTATAGCTAAGGGCTTGTAGTGATAGATGAAAACCCATGTGCAGCATTTGCTGATTGCAAAAATACAAATTTTCTTTAAAATATAGAAGAAAAAGCAGTAACTTTGTTGGTGAATATGCGCAGTATAATAAAATTCCTCAAAGACTGGACATTGCCCTCGGCCATTGTGACGGGGACTGTGCTATATCTTGTGTTTGCTAATGTGAAGGCACTGGAAGGTGCTGCATTGTTTTTCAATCCCATATTTGACACTATATTCCCATTCTTCATGGGAATGATTTTGTTCACCACCTTCTGCAAGGTAGACTTCCATAAAATGCGACCTGAGCCTTGGCACTGGATCATCACCGCATTGCAGGTTGTGATGACTGCGGCAATGGCCGCCATTATACTCATAATGGGGCTTGAGGGCAACAACCTCATTATTGCCGAGAGCATCCTCACTTGTGTCATTGCTCCAGGAGCTGCTGCCGCTGCCGTAGTGACGGCAAAGTTGGGCGGTAACTTGGAGTCTATGACTACTTACACCTTTGTTTCTAACTTCATCACGGCGCTTATGGTGCCCACGGTGTTCCCGCTCATCGACAGCAGTGTAGACATTAGTTTTGTCGAGGCATTCCTTGCTATATTGTATAAAGTGTGCCTGGTGCTTATTGTGCCCATGGCAGGAGCATATATTGTGAAGCACTACATGAAACGGCTGCATGCGTGGATTGTTTCTATTGAGGACCTTTCGTTCTACATGTGGGGAATCTCGTTGAGCATAGTAACAGGCAGCACAGTCAAGTATATAGCGCATGCCGGCACTACGGTTTCATTTGTGCTGGTGATAGCGGCTATATCGTTTGCGATGTGCCTTGTACAGTTTGCACTGGGTCGTTATGTGGGCAGGTTTTATAATCAGGAAATAGAGGCTGGTCAGGGATTGGGCCAAAAGAATACAGCCTTTGCCGTGTGGATTGCCTATACTTATCTCACTCCGCTGTGTGCAGTGGGCCCCGGCTGCTATATCCTGTGGCAAAATGCCATCAACAGCCTGGAGATATGGCACCACAGGAAGAAAACTTCACTTTAAGAACGGGCTTTGCCCTATAAGGACGCTTCGCTTTAAGAACGGCACATGGTGCCTATAAGATATTAAGAAATTAGAAAATAAAATATTAATAAGGATATGAAGAAGGTATTATTAAGTGCATTGTGTGCAGTATGGGCTGTGATGGCTATGGCCCAGGTGGGTGACTTGGAAAGGTCTACTCCTGCACGTGAGGGTGTTGACCCTGCAGCGGTGAAGATGTTTGTTGATTCACTGCTCAAAGTCAAGAAAACCGACATTCATCACGCTATGGTGCTGCGTCATGGCAAAGTGATTGCTGAGGTAAATCCAGCTCCCTATCGTGCCGAGGACGCTCACACGCTTTATTCATGCAGCAAGACGTTTGTGTCGATGGCAGTGGGCATTGCTGTAGACGAGAACCGTCTGCGCCTCAGTGACCGTGTGGCAACCTTCTTCCCCGATAAATTGCCGGCAACAGTGAGCGACCGCTTGGCGCAAATGACCGTGCGCGACGTGATGATCATGGCATCTGGCATTAAGCCTGACTGGGTGATGCGCAATTTTGCCGACAGCCCTGACTGGATTTCTGAGTGGCTCAAGAAACCCGTAGATGACGAGCCTGGAACCCATTTCCAGTATGACTCAATGTGTACCTATATGCTCTCGGCAATCGTGCAGAAGGTAACCGGCAAGACTGTGCTTGAATATCTCAACGAGCACGTGTTCGGCCCCATGCACATCACCGAGGTTGACTGGGAGCAGAGCCCCGACGGCATCAACACCGGCGGATGGGGACTGCGCCTGCAGGCCGAGTCGCTGGCCAAGGTGGGTATGCTCCTCAACGCACGTGGCATGTGGAACGGCAAACAGCTCGTTCCCGCCGAGTATATAGAAGAGGCCGTGAAACCGCACATCAACTATGACTTCGTTAAGCCCGGCGACGCCCCCAGCGACAAGAACCAGGGCTATTGCTACCAGATATGGCGCTGCAAGGATCCGCGCGCCTTCCGTGCCGACGGTGCATTTGGCCAGTACATAGTGTGCGTGCCCGAACTCGACATAGTGGTTGTTATCCTGGGCATGAGCGGCGACGGCCATGGCGAACTGGGCTGCATATGGAACCAGCTCCTCCCCGGCGTAGACAAAGTTAATGCTAAGCCCGACAAAGCACAAAAGGCACTCGAAGCAGCATGTGCCACTGCATCACTCCCCGTGCTTAAAGGAAAACCTAATGAGGACCCATTCTACATGATATTGGCAGAAGACAACAAGCATGGTATCGAGAGCATTGAATTAAATCATGATGCTTCTCTCAATAACAGTTATGGAATGGTAATAACCTATGCAGATTCACACAAAGAGACCATTCCCATTGATTATGGCAAATGGGTACACGGTGTAATGAATGGACTGCCTCCTTACTCTATCGAGGCAGTAGACCGCTTCAAGGGCCTCAAGCGCAACTTCCAGGTGGCGGGTAACTATGCTTGGACATCTAAAAAAGTACTGAAAATTCAAGTGGAGTATGTCAACTGGATAAGCGCCACAACCTTTGAGTTTGACTTCAATACAAACAAAGTCACCATCACCGACAACTTCAACGCGTCCAAACCCGAAACCACTACATTTACCCGAATGCACATTTAACTATTCTCCCACAGAGACACAGAGAAAGGCTAGAGGTTATTTTTATATAGTTTTTTGTAAATGGGCGCAAAAACTCTTTTTTAAACTTTTAAACCTTTACAAAAATCACTACCTTTGTAGTTTGGAAGAAAAAACATAAAAAACTACATATAAGCAATGGATTACAATTTTAGCGAAATTGAGAAAAAATGGCAACAGTACTGGCGCGACAACAAGGTGTACAGTGCACAGGTTGACAAGAGTAAACCCAAGTTTTATGTCCTCGACATGTTTCCCTATCCCAGCGGTGCAGGTCTGCACGTGGGTCATCCCCTGGGCTACATAGCCAGTGACATATATGCGCGCTACAAGCGTCAGCAGGGCTTCAATGTGCTTCACCCCATGGGCTATGATGCCTATGGCCTGCCTGCCGAGCAGTATGCCATCAAGACCGGTCAGCACCCCGAGGTGACCACCACACAGAACATTGCACGCTACCGTGAGCAGCTCGACAAGATAGGTTTCTGCTTTGACTGGGACCGTGAGGTGCGCACTTGCGAGCCCGGATACTACAAGTGGACTCAGTGGGCTTTCCTCAAGATGTTTGGCAGCTACTACAACACCCAGTTGCAGAAGGCTCGCCCCATCGAGGAACTTGTGGAATACTTCGAGAAGAACGGTAATGAGGGCTGTAACGCCGCTACTAACCTCGACGAGGTATTCACTGCCGAGCAGTGGAACGCTATGAGCAAGGTTGAGAAGAACGACATGCTCATGAACTACCGCATCGCTTACCGCGGCAAGACCATGGTGAACTGGTGCGCTAAGCTGGGCACTGTGCTTGCCAACGATGAGGTGAGCGAGGGTCTGAGCGTGCGTGGCGGCTATCCCGTGGAGCAGAAGCTGATGAGCCAGTGGTGCTTGCGCGTGAGCGCATATGCAGGCCGCTTGCTCAGCGACCTTGACACTGTGGCTTGGACCGACTCTCTCAAGGAGACACAGCGCAACTGGATAGGCAAGAGCGAGGGTGCCGAGATGTACTTCAAGGTAGCCGACAGCGACGAGTCTCTGCTCATCTTCACCACTCGTGCCGACACTATCTTCGGTGTTACATTTATGGTACTGGCTCCCGAGAGCGAGTATGTTGACCTCGTGACCACTGCCGAGCAGCGTGCTGCTGTTGACGAGTATCTCGCAGCAGTGAAGAAGAAGACCGAGCGCGAGCGCCTCATCGACAAGAAGGTGAGCGGCGTGTTCAGCGGCAGCTATGCCGTTAACCCCGTCACCGGCAAGAATATCCCCATCTACATCAGCGACTATGTGCTCGCTGGTTACGGCACAGGCGCCATCATGGCAGTGCCCGCGCACGACTCGCGTGACTATGCCTTTGCACGTCACTTCGACTTGCCCATCATCCCCCTTATCGAGGGTGCCGACGTGAGCGAGGAGAGCTTTGACGCCAAGGAAGGCATCATGATGAACTCAAGCAACGAGCGCTTGCAGCTCGACGGCCTCCAGGTGAAGGAAGCCATTGCTAAGACTAAGGAATATATCGCTGAGGCAGGCATTGGCCGCGTTAAGGTTAACTACCGCCTGCGCGACGCTATCTTCAGCCGCCAGCGCTACTGGGGCGAGCCCTTCCCCATCTACTATGACGAGGACAACCAGCCCCAGGGTCTGCCCGAGGCCGAACTGCCCTTGCAGCTCCCCGAGGTAGACAAGTTCCTGCCCACCGAGGACGGCGAGCCCCCACTGGGACGCGCTAAGAACTGGGTTGCTACTAACGGCCAGCCCCTCGAGCTGTGCACTATGCCCGGCTTTGCAGGCAGCAGCGCCTACTACTTGCGCTACATGGATCCTCACAACGACCAGGCCCTCGTCGACAAGGACGTGAACGAGTACTGGCGCCAGGTAGACCTCTATGTGGGTGGCAGCGAGCACGCTACAGGTCACTTGATCTACAGCCGCTTCTGGAACAAGTTCCTCTTTGACTACGGCTATGTGTGCGAGCCCGAGCCCTTCAAGAAACTCATCAACCAGGGTATGATTCAGGGACGCAGTAACTTTGTATACCGCATCAAGGGCACTAACAAGTTTGTTTCGCTCAACCTCAAGGGCGACTATGACGTGCAGCCCATCCACGTGGACGTGAACATCGTGAAGAACGATGCCCTCGACATTGAGAAATTCCGCGCTTGGAGCCCCGAATACCGCGACTCAGAGTTCATCCTCGAGAACGGCAAGTACATCTGCGGCTGGGCTATCGAAAAGATGTCTAAGTCGATGTACAACGTCGTAAATCCCGATGATATCGTTGACCGCTATGGTGCCGACACCCTGCGTCTGTACGAAATGTTCCTGGGCCCGGTTGAGGCAAGCAAACCCTGGGACACCAACGGTATCGACGGCGTTAACCGCTTCCTCAAGCGCCTGTGGGCTCAGTTCTGGAATGGTGAGGAAATGCGCCTTACCGACGCTCCCGCAAGCAAGGAGGCCCTCAAGAGCGTGCACAAGCTCATCAAGAAGGTGAGCGCCGACGTTGAAGCATTCTCTTACAACACCAGCGTGGCAGCGTTCATGATTTGCCTGAACGAGCTCAGTGGCATGAAGTGCGACAGCCGCGAGGTATATGACCTCTTTGTGCGCCTGCTGGCTCCCTTCGCTCCCCACATCGCCGAGGAACTGTGGCACGTGCTCGGTCACGAAGGCACAGTGTGCGACGCTGAGTGGCCCGAGTGCAACGAGGAATACCTCAAGGAATCATCGGTTAAGTACACCGTGATAATCAAGGGTCGTCCCCGCTACAACATCGAGGTACCTGTGGGCACCGACGCCAAGGAGGTAGAACGCATCGCCCTCGCTGAGCCCGCAGCCCAGAAGTGGCTCGAAGGCGGCGCCCCCAAGAAGGTGATCGTAGTACCCAACAAGCTGGTGAATGTAGTGATTTAAAAGGACGCTGCGCTTTAAGAACGGGCTGGCGCCCTATAAGAACGCTTCGCTTTAAGAACGGGCTGGCGCCCTATAAGAACGCCTGCTTTAGCAGACTATAAGACTTAATACTTAGCCTATATAGCTTATATGGCCTATATGGCTTATGTAGCCTATAACTTATTCCATAGAAACTCTATACAATGGCACCCACTCACTCGGGTGCCATTGTTGTTAATAAAAACACCACAATTTTGATGGTCTTTCAACCCAGAAAGTTCATTAGGGCATGGAAAAGATTTTAGATTATCATTGTGTCAGGATTTATGCTATATTGAGTGATCATAGGGGCTCCTATGTAAACGAAAGATAGCACAAATCCTGCCAGTGAGAAGCAAAATATTGCCATTTGCTTCTAATAAACTTTCTGGGTTCAATTTTAATTATTACCTTTGCAACCGAAAACTCGCCCGAAAAAGTGTAGAGATTATGCAAAAACTCACCCGAAAAAGTGTAGAGATTGTATAAAAACTCGCCCGAAAAAGTGTGAGCATCACAAATTTTAAATATATTCATTATGTTTAAACGCAAGATAACAAACATATTAAAAGCTTGGAAAGAAGACCCAAACAAAAATCCCATCATAGTGAAAGGATGCCGACAGTGCGGAAAGACTTTCTCTGTAAAGGATTTTGCATATAAAAACTACAAGAATGTTGTTTATATGGACTTCCACGAGCAGCCCGATCTGTGTGAACTTTTTGCGGGTTCGTTAAGCGTTGATTACCTCACAATGGCAATATCGGCAGCTCTTCCTGATGCTACGTTTGACCCCAAAGAAACTTGCGTTATTTTTGACGAAATACAGGAATGCCCCAGGGCACGTACTTCGCTCAAATATTTTAAGATTGATGGTCGCTATGATGTGATATGCACGGGTTCTCTGCTGGGAGTGAGTGGATATAGCTCGACAATGGAATCCATCCCCGTAGGATATGAAACAGTCATTGACATGTATCCCATGGATTTTGAGGAATGGTTATGGGCCAACGGCATTAAGCAATCAGTTTTTGATTTCCTTAAAAAATCGCTTGTAGATGAAATACCCGTCGCTACCGCAATACACAACAGAATGCGGCAGTTGCTTCTGGAATACATAATAGTGGGCGGCATGCCACGAGTGGTGAGCACTTTCCTTGACACACATGACGTGAACAAGATGATTGCTGTGCAGCGTGGCATCGTGGACGATTACAAGAGTGACATGATCAAGTATGCTCGTCCCGAAGACCGCTCACGCATCAGGGAATGTTTTGACTCCATTCCTCGTCAGCTGGCACGCGATAATAAAAAGTTCACCTACTCGGTGGTGAGAAAAGGCGGCCGCAGTAAGGAATATATGGGGTGTCTTCAGTGGATAGAGGATGCTGGCATCGTGAGACGATGTCGCAATCTCATGATCACAGAGCTGCCGCTGGGAGGCAACGCATTGCAAGACAGTTTTAAGATTTATATGACCGACACCGGGTTGTTTGTGAGCATGCTTGACGATGGCACACAATCGGATATCTTACAAGGCCGTCTCAATGGCTATAAAGGAGCAATATATGAAAACCTGCTTGCCGACATACTTGGAAAGATGGGGCGCAAGTTATATTATTTCCAAAAGACAGATAGTCTTGAAATTGACTTTGTAATGAGATATAAGGGCGAGTGCACTCCGGTAGAGTGCAAGGCAAGGACGGGTAATGCCAAGTCTATGCGCACATTGCTCAATCATCCCGAGAAGTACCATGTGTATAATGCCATCAAGCTGGGCGACTACAATGTGGGACGTGACGGATCACTGCTCACGCTTCCATTCTACATGGCATTCCTCCTCACCGAGGTGTAATACCCTCGTTTATTTTTCCAGAACAAGGATTTTATACCTTTGTGTGGAAAATAAAAGAATATTTTATGGCTATTTTATTACCGTAAACAATGGTAAATAATCCATATTTTCATCCAAAAATCAACAAAAAACGTGTTTTATTTTTCCCTAACAGAGGGTTTTTATACCTTTGTGGAAAAATAAAAGCATATTTTATGATATGAAGAAGATTGTTTTTGCTACTAACAATGCACACAAGCTGCAGGAACTGAGGCAGATTGTGGGTGAGGATTTTGAAATCTTGTCGCTGGCCGATATAGGATGCACCGACGATATCCCCGAGACTGCCGATACGCTCGACGGCAATGCGCTCATGAAGGCGCAATACATCAAGGAACACTATGGCATGGACTGCTTCAGCGACGACACCGGCCTGGAGATTGATGCCCTGGGCGGTGAGCCGGGCGTCTACTCGGCCCGCTATGGCGGTGTGGCACACGACAGCGAGCGCAACATGGACAAGGTGCTCATGAAGCTGCAGGGCGTCACTGACCGCTCGGCACGCTTCCGCACAGTCATTGCACTCATCGAGGGCGACAAGGTCACCAAGTTTGAGGGTAAGGTAGAGGGACGCATCCTCACCGAGCGCCACGGCGATGAGGGATTTGGCTACGACCCCATCTTTGCACCCGTCGAGGCCGACGGACGCTCCTTTGCCCAGATGACTGCCCAGGAGAAGAATGCCATCTCTCACCGCGGCCGCGCCACCGCAGCCCTGGTGAAGCACCTCACAAGGGATAAGTGAGCCTGGGTCTTGTGGCATAAAATTAAAAAACTCCCGCATCACCATCGTGATTGCGGGAGTTTTTGTTGCGTTACTTGTTGTTCTGTATGATTTTTAGAGCCGCACACATCCTCGCTCACGGTTACTGAGACCGTGAGACAAACGGGGGAGAGCTTAACCAGCCGTCACCCTTTTAGAACAGCGGGTCGCTGCCTCCGCGGTTGTAGGTGTCGTCATCGTCACCCCATCCTCCGCGGTTGTCATTATCGTAGGGGTCGTCCCCTCCGCCAAATATGCCCTCTGAACGGCTCTGCACTGACTCGCTCTGGCGAGCTGATTCAATGGCCTGCAGGGTTTTCTTGCTGCGTGCTTCAGACTCAGCATTTGCATTGCGAGCAGCCTGGTTGCGAGCAGCCTCGCTGGCACGCATCATCTCGTCGGCACGCTCGGCTTCTTGGGCCGATGGACCGTAGTTAACGGCCTCGCTGGGGCTTATGGCCTTGCGTGAACGCGAGCGCGGACCATTGTCGCATGATGACACAGCCATCACGACAAAGAAACATAATAGGCAGTAAATAAGGTTTTTCTTCATACAGATAAATAAGTTGCTATTAAGTTAATGTGGGTTCTCTCAAAATAACCTCGATATAATAGAACCCACCTAAATATTAAAACTCACTAGTATAGAGCAAATCGATGGTTTCCTCAAAGCGGTGTGAGTTATTGAGGCCCGCCGATACTTGTTGCATCAGGTTCTCCATCACCTTGTCAAGGTAAGGTATCGAGGGATTCTTGGTGCTGTTGTCATAGATTTTCCAGTAGCTCACGCCTTTGAGGCCCTTCATGAACTTCTTGTAGACGTCACTTTTTGAATCCTGCATTGCCCAGCCAGTCTCGGCAAGGATAATCTTTTGCTTCTCGAGAAACTCGCGCAGCTCCTTGGTATACTTGCCGTAATTCTCAACGAGCGATTTCTTCTTGAGCACGTCTTTGGTCTCCATGCCTTCAAAGCTCTTGAGCGCGTCTTCTACGTCACGCTTGTTGTAGGGATTGTCGAGCACGTCGGCTATTTCCTGTTCAAACACCAGGTTATCGCGGTTCTCATAGTGAGACTTGCGGGTCTTAGTGGCAAGCTTGATGCCGTTCTCGTGATTCTTCTTGAGTTTTTCAAGTGCCGAGATGTCTTCCTTGACCTGCTTGCTCACCTTGTTAAGACTGTCAAGACGACCCTTGAGCACAGCGATTTGTGACTCAAGATCCTTGATAGAGTCCTGTTTACCTTCTACTACTTTCTCCTGATACTTGATGTTCTGTTCAATCTCGCGTACCGAGTTCTGTGCTGATGCGGTCACTGCAACAAAGGCTATTACCGCAAGTGCGATTGCTTTTACTTTGTTCATTGTTATTTGTTTATTCTAAATTTTACTTGGATTTGCACAGTGGAGCTCACGGGAGTACCCTTGATTGAGCCAGGCGAGAACTTGGGCATAGAACGGCACACCCTCAGTGCTTCCTTATCAAGGTCAGGATCCACTGACTCAATCACCTTGGCATCAGTCATTTTGCCCTTTGTATCAATAGAGCATTCAACAATTACGTTGCCCTCAATACCCGATTTCTTGGCCTTCTTGGGATATTTGATTTTTTTAGCTATAAACTGCTTCATAGCGTTGAATCCACCAGGGAACTCGGGCATCACAGCTTCGTCGCTAGCAACGACATCACGTATCTCTACCACTTCGTTTTCATTATTATCACTGTCTTCGATAATACTTTTGCACAATTTCACCATAGCCTGTGCACGCTCCTTATCTTCCTGTTCAGAACTGAGAGTGAGCGCTTTGTCGGCATCAGTGAGGGCTTCATTATACTTGTGCATCTTAAAGCAAATCACTGAGCGCTCCACAAGGTAGTGTGCATCGTCGGGAACCAGCTCGCAGGCAGTGTTCATGTAGTCAAAAGCTTTGTTGAGGTCTTTGTTCTCTAAATAAGCTTCGCTCAACTCACTGCACACCCAAGCCTTGAAGATGGGATCGGCATCGTCGTCCATCATCTTTATCGACTTGGAAAGATAATTGATACCGCTTTTAAGATCGCCCTGTTCGGCCTTGATTGACCCAATGAAGGCGTTGGCCTCCATGACGCGGTCGTTCTCCTTGATTGCGGCATTAAATAAATCGACGGCATTGTTCCAGTCCTGGCTCTCATAACACTTGTAAGCACGGTCAAAGTTAGCCTCTTTCTTGGCAGATGCTGCCGTTACTGTCATAAAGAAGGTAACGGCAACGAGCATTAAAGCAATAATTCTATATTTCATAATTACTAGTTTTTAAATGGACTATATTAATTACTTCTTCTTGAAATAGTCGTTGTAAACCTTTATGGTCGAAATAATTACGCTCGATGTTGTGGTGAGCACATTAGTGATGATGAGTGGCCAGTTATTGATGAGCATACCCTGTATGGCAAAACCCAGCGATCCTAATCCCATGAGCAGGAATGTAGACATGGCGATGCCATCGGTGTTGCGTGTGCGCATTGTATGTAATGCCTGAGGCATGTATCCCAAAACCATTGCCACGCTTGCAATATATCCAATAATGTTAGCTATATCCATTGATGTTGTTTATGAATTATTTTAGGTTAAACGTTTATTTATAATCTTGCAAAGATAATGTTTTTTTATTAAAAATAAAAACCTAGACCCAAAAACTTATTATTATAAGGCTCGGGGGGGATAAAATGAGGAATGGGAGGGAATTTTCGGTAGGCGGTGCCTACCGAGACTCAACTCCATCTCAACTCCATCTTCATTGCTTGTTGCGAGGATGGTGGTTTAGTATCTCGTCGCGCAGGTGACTGCGGTCGATGTGCATGTAAATCTCGGTGGTGGCAATGCTCTCGTGGCCCAGCATCTGCTGGATGGCACGCAGGTTGGCCCCACCCTCGAGCAGATGGGTGGCAAAGCTGTGACGCAGCGTGTGGGGCGACACGGTCTTGCGCACTCCGGCAAGCTCACACAGGTTCTTAATGACAATGAACACCATCTGGCGCGACAGTGCGGCACCACGGCGATTCAAGAACAGCACATCGTGGTTGCCGGGCTTCACCACCATGTGGCAGCGCACCTCCTTGAGATACTGGTCTATGTAGTGCAGTGCCACGGGCGAAATGGGCACCAGGCGCTGCTTGTCGCCCTTGCCATGCACGATGACATATTCCTCGTCTACATAGATGCACGACATCCTCAGTCCCACCAGCTCGCTCACACGCAGCCCGCAGCCATACATCGTCTCAATGATGGCACGGTTGCGCATTCCCTCGGGCGTGCTCATGTCGATGCAGTCGACCATAGCGTCAATCTCCTCGAGCGTGAGCACATCGGGCAGATGCCTTCCCAGCTTGGGTGCTTCGAGCAAGCGCGTGGGGTTGCGCTCGATGTATCCCTCCATCTTGAGGAACTTGTAGAACGACTTGATGCCCGAGATGATGCGAGCCTGCGATCGCGGCTGTATGCCCAGGTCCTTGAGCGTGCACACAAACTGCTCCAGGTCGGCCTCCACGGCAGTGTCTACCGCCTTGCCCGCCTGCAGCACATAGGCCGTGAGGTGCTCCACATCGCGCACATAGGCCGCCGCAGTGTTCTGCGACAATCCCTTCTCCACGCGCAGGTAAACCTCAAACCGCCGCTTCACGTCTCCTATGTCCTCAATAGTCCGTGCCATGATTTTTTAATTGTTACTAAATAAAGGACACATTAGCACATGCCTTATTTATAATATATAACACATTGATTTTAGGGGTGCAAAGATATGTTATATTCTTCAAATATAGAAATTAATTAAGCACATTTTGCACCAAATCGAGCTTTTTTCGACTGAGCCATTTTTGGGATCAGCGGATAATTCTGGTTGGTGTCACGTCGTGACCATCCCATCGGGATGGAATACGGTAGCCAGCCATGAAGGCCTGCAAATGCAGGACGATATGGCTGGAAGAAAGGTAACATAAACAGACCATGCCTTTAGGTATGGGATAAATCACGTGTGGTGAAGTGCGACCCCTTCGAGGTCGGGTCGTGGGGTGCTCATTGTCTCCGACGGCCTGCGGCCATCGGTTACGATGCAATGTGACGACTCCGTCGTCATGTTACCAACCGGAAAAATCCGCTGATCCCATTTTTGCATTACATATAAATTTTGCGTAAAAAAATGGGGGCATACCGTTGTGGCGGAATGCCCTCATACTGTCGTGTAATCCAGATTTTACATTCACATGCGACCTCTCGACCCAACGACTTAGGGAAATTTAGACTAAATGATTTTTTTCTTTATTACAAGCTTGTATGCTTGTATTATGAAAGAGTTCACACGCTTTTTCTGTTGCAAATGTAGTAAAAGTATTTGAACCTGCAAAAAAATTTTTGCATTGTTTTGAAAAAAAATCATTTTTGTTCAAATACATGTTTTACAACATATTTATAGAGCAAAAAAATTGATTGTCTCACGACAACCAATCCAAATTAACCTTAAATTTAATACCATGAAAAACACGTTGCAAAGATACGGTTTTATTTGATTAAGTCAATACCGCACCCTGTTTAACCGTGTTTTATTATGTTTTTTTAAGAACATATCTACTACTACGTAACTATACAGCAATAGGACTATCTCGTGCAAATCTCGCTCTAACTGACAGAAATTAAAAGAAATTTGAAGAAATTTTTTTACTTCGTATTCTTATTCAGACTAAAAGAACATAAAAGACACGAATTTTAATTTTAATTTCTTTAAATTTCTGTAAGTTTTAAGCCTGGTTTTGCCCATTGGACCCCATTGGTGTATAGTTACTACTACTACCGGGCAACTCTCGCGTCAGTGTGCCAGGCGCTGCTGCGTCAAGAGGCGGTTGATGTGTCGGAACTCGATGGCGATGAGCACTGCCGAAACCACCGTTGCGGCAAAGTCACTGAGAGGGAACGACACCCACACGCCGTCAAGGTTCCACCAGCGCGGAAAGATGAACAGCATGGGCAGCAAGAAGAACACCTGCCTTGTGAGGCTCATGAGCACCGATTTGCCTGCAGCGCCTATGGCCTGGAAGAAATTGGTGATCACAATCTGGAAGCCTGCCATCCAGAACATCCAGGTGCTCATGCGCAAGGCGTTCTCGCTCACATCGAGCAGGCCGGCATCAACGGTAAACATGCGCGAGATGAGACGCGGGCACACCTGACATGCCGCTACGCCCAGCGTGCACACTATGGTGCTCACCAGCGCTGCAAGCCAGAAGGTGCGCTTGAGACGGTCAAACTTCTTGGCACCGTAGTTGTAGCCCACGATGGGCTGCATGCCCTGACACACGCCTATGACGAATGTAACCTGCAGCTGTATTATAGTGGTGAAGATGCCTATGGCCGCTACACCGTCGTCGCCACCATATTTATACACCGTGTTGTTGATGAAGGCGTTGACCAGGCAACCTGCCGTGTTGACGATGCACGGAGCCGAGCCTATGGCCACGATGGGCAGCAACACATCCTTGCGCAGCCTGAAGGTGCCACGCTTGAAGTGTATCATACTCTTGCGGTTGATGAAATGGGCCACAACAAAGAGCGCGCTCACACCCATCGAGATGTCGGTGGCGATGGCAGCTCCCTTGATGCCCCAGCCCAGCCCAAAGATGAAGATAGGGGCAAGGATAACATTGAGGCCGGCACCTATGAACATGGTCACCATGGCCTTGGTGGGATAGCCCGTGGCGCGCATCACGTTGTTAAACGAGTAGCACACGTTGATCACGAGCATGCCAGGCAGCAGGTAGAGCATGAAGTCGCGGGCATAGGGCAGCGAAGCATCGCTGGCACCAAAGAGCCTGAGGATAGGGTCGATGAAGATGCCCAGCATGGCTATGTAGAACGTGGCCAGCAGCAACGTCATCACAAAGCTGTTGCCAAGTATCACCTCAGCCTTGTCGCGGCGCCCCTGGCCCAGCACGATCGACGACCGTGCCGCGGCACCCACACCGATGAGCACACCGAATGCCGTGCTCACATTCATCACCGGGAAGGTGATGGCGAGGCCCGCAATGGCGTCAGGACCAACGCCCTGGCCTATAAAGATGCGGTCGATGATATTGTAGATAGACATCACCACGATGCCCACAACGGCGGGGATGCTGTATTTCCATAGGAGTTTCCCCTCGGGCGCAGTGCCCAGTTCATTTAGTCTTTCAATCTTATCCATAAGTAAATCGACTGCAAAGGTACTGCTTTTTGACGAAAAACGAAAAAAACAAAGATTTTTCCCCCCATCCCCCCACATCCTCGGAGAACTCAGAACTCTCAGAGCCCTCTGCAATTTCCGAGCCCTCCGAGTTCTCCGCGATTTAAGAGCCCTTAACCTCACCTAAAAAGAAGAAAAGCAAGGATATTAGATGTTTCCAAAAATAGTGAAAACATGTAGTTAATCCTCTAAAAAGTGTATTAAATCACGATTTGAACCCTCGAAAAAATGTAACTTTTAGTCAAAACTATCCTCGAAAAAGTGAAAATTTTCTTGGAAATATCATTAAAAAAGTGTAGTTTTGCACCTGAAATAGCAGAATGTCAATATAATATGCATAGAAATATTACACATAACTTAGAGGAATGGAGGAAAAGTAAGAACAGAAAACCGCTTATCCTGCTTGGTGCGCGTCAAGTGGGTAAAACGTGGATAATGCAGAACTTTGGCAGGAACAATTATGACAGTGTTGCTTATGTTAACTGCGATGAACAGCCCCTTGCTAAGAGCATGTTTGAGGCAGATTATAGCATACCTCGCATACTGCTCGTTGTGCAGGCTATCACTGGTGTGGTGGTGGTCCCTGGCAAGACGCTTATTATCTTTGATGAGATACAAGAAGCTCCTCGCGGTCTGCATTGTCTAAAGTATTTCTATGAGAATGCTCCCGAGTATCATGTCATGGCTGCAGGTTCGTTATTAGGCATTACACTTGGTCAAAAAGAATCTTATCCTGTAGGAAAAGTGACGATGCTGCGTCTGTATCCTATGAATTTTGAGGAGTTTTTATTAGCATTAGGAGAGGATCAACTACACGATATTTTACAACAGGACGATAAGGAGATGCTTGGTATCTTGAAACCAAAATACATCGAACTGTTGCGTCAATATTATTTCGTGGGGGGAATGCCCGAGGTTGTGCTGTCGTATGTCGAAAACAGAGACCTTCAAGAGGTGCGTACATTACAGAAAGATATCATAGAGTCTTACCGTCGTGACATCGCTAAGCATGCTACAAAAAGCGAGGCAATGCGAATTAATCAGGTTCTGGACAGTATTCCATCGCAACTGACCAAGGAGAATAAAAAATTCATCTATGGTGTTATTAAAAAAGGAGCCCGGGCTGCCCAGTTTGAGTTTGCAATACAATGGCTCATAGATGCTGGTATCGTATATAAGGTGCCCAGGGTTAGCGTGTTGAAGATGCCCCTCAAGGTGTACGAAGATGTTGGGGCGTTCAAATTGTTCCTGCTCGACTGCGGGCTGTATGGCCAGATGGCTGACGCTCCTGCCGCTCAAGTGATAGCCTCAGAAAATGTTTTCACAGAATATAAGGGTGCATTTACTGAACAGTATGTACACCAGCAACTCACCTCAAAGGGCATCAACGCTTATTATTGGAGCAGTGAACGCTCGTCTGCCGAAATTGACTTTGTTATCCAGAACAAAGACAGAGTCGTTCCTGTTGAAGTTAAAGCAGAGGAAAATGTAAGGGCAAAATCGATGTCAGAATATATAAAGAACAATCCGGAACTGCATCTTAAAGGCCTACGAATATCAATGAGAGACCATATAGACCAAGGGTGGATGGAGAACATACCGCTATACGCAATTAAACTTTAGATAACTCAATTTTTTCGTAAGTGGATAATTTAGTGAGTTGCAGTGATTTCCCTTACAAAAACCGAAATAAACCGTTTTGAGAGCAATGTGTCTCTACGAGCCACTGATGCTTATTGCGGTCTTGGACTTATGAGAACAAGTTCTCAGCGTCCAATCACGCAACAATCATCACCCTGCGGGATTACTTGCTCTCAAAACAAAAAAACATCGCTTCGCTCAAAAACAAATTTTGTTGTTACCGGTTTTGGTTAACACGGTATATCAGTTGTGTTTTTTCTGTCCTTGTGTTCTTATAGTCCAAAAGAATAAATCCCCGAGTTCTGCGAGTTCCCCGAGAGGTTTTCAGTCTAAAAATGTCTTGTTTTTGTTGTTTGAAACGGTACAGTTGCGCGCGCGAACTATAAGAAAGTGTAAAAAAAGTCGTAATTTGTTGTCCATAATTCAGTGAAAATTATTAATTTTGTTGCGGAAATTTAAACTGTTAATAGTTAAATACTAAGGAAATGTGTATTTCAGCTAAGAGACCAATTTTGCTTCTCTAGGATACATATTCCCTTATTTTTTTGTACTTAAAAGAGATAAATAACTTAATATTAACTAATTATAAATTATTATGAAAAAATTACTAACATTTCTAATGTTCTTCCTGCTGGCCACAGCCATGGCCCAAATGCAGGCAGCAACGAAGACAGTCACGTACACTGTGACATCAACAAGCAGTGTGACAGTATCTGGAACACCTCCATCAACTACTGCTACTGACCCTGCCTATTCTTCAACT
>JAKSLZ010000010.1 GCA_024400935.1 Muribaculaceae bacterium
AACCTTGTCAAATTCTACAGTTGCGCCTTCTTCCACATCAGCGATGTGGTGAACAAACAGCTTCTTGCCAGCCTCGGCACGGAACTGCTGTCCCTGGATTTCTACAATTGCGTACATTTATTAATTGTATTGAATGTTGGTCCGTACGGCGGCTAGGGCCTGTGTGCCCTCGCACTTATTTGTGCCTTTCGGAAAAATTGCGGGTGCAAAGTTAACACAAAAATATGTAATAAAGAAATTTATCTAATTTTTTTTGTGTGTAACGATGCATTTTTTGTCTTTTGAATTTATTTCTTGACGGGTTTCTTTGACGGTGTGATAACGAGCACGTCGGCCACATTGGTGCCGCCGGTCACGGTGCCGTCAGTGAATGTGCCATACACTTTGTATCGTCCGCCAGCCACCTTGCGGTTGTAGTTGTCCTTGAGGTTCCACACCACAGGGAACGAGCTGGTGGTGGTGTTCCACACCAGGTTACCCAGGGCATCAGTCACCTTGACATCGACTGTGGGAGAGGTGAGTGCTGTGCTAGCCTGGATGGTTGCCTGTGTAGTGGCGGGCAGTTCATCGACCTTGATGTTGAGCATACCGGTCTCTCGCACGAAGAACGAGATGGTGCGTGATGCAGCGTTGCCGGCCACGTCGTGCACTACATAGGTGAGAGAGTGCTCGCCCTCGCTCAGACCCTCGAGCGGGAATGCGATGTCGAGGGTGCGTCCTTCATTGCTCACTGTGGCATAGTTGCCCACGGTGTAGAATGAGGTGTTGCCATCGAGCACCAGTCGCATGTTGTTGCCCATGGACAATGACTGGTTGTTGATGGCCAGATCATCGGTAGCGCGTATGTAGAGTGTTGAGTTAGCGGGAACTACGGCTCCTGATGTGAAGCTGGTCTCCTCGTTGA
Organism: Muribaculaceae bacterium; assembly: GCA_024400935.1. Taxonomy (GTDB): domain Bacteria; phylum Bacteroidota; class Bacteroidia; order Bacteroidales; family Muribaculaceae; genus Sodaliphilus. The sequence goes on from JAKSLZ010000010.1 coordinate 905, forward strand.
GGAACATGCTGGTGATGACGGGGGCTTCAGTATGGGCCGGTGCATCTTCGTCCACCCCGTTTATCATGATATTGTCAAAGTGGCCGTTGACCATGTTTGACGAGTTGTCCTGGTGTGCATACACCCTGATGAGGCCGTCGTTGCCCACCGAGCGGCTGTAGCGTGGCAGCACAGCGGTGCCGGTGAAGATGCCGTTGACTACACGACCCTGTACCTGCGTGAGTATCTCGCGCGGATAGTAGATGTCGGTTTTATAAGACGTGAATGTCTCACTTGCATATTTGAAGTGACGTTCGGTGTCATAGATTGTGATGGTAGCGTCGCCGTTGAAGTCGGTGTTGATGCCGCTGCGGTCAGGCTTGAGTACTTGGGCTTTTACGGTCACCTGTCCCAGTGCGTTGAGTTTCACCGTTGTGTTGTCGGCAGTCTTGACGCCGTTGACCTCAGTGATTTCAAAGAGTGGCAATGGGTAAAAGATGCGCATTGCGGGGTCGCCCAGAAGCACAAACTTCATGTGGTTAGCGGCATTGGTCATTGACGTCTTGGCCTTGAAGGTGATGTCGCCCAGGGTGGGGAACGGTGTGTTGGGTTTCCAGTCAAACATGGCGCTGACAAAGGCCCGGTTGAGGTTGTCGTTGCTGGTCGAGAGCACTTGTCGGGTGCTGGTGAGCAGAGCGATGGCACCGCCGTTCTTCTTGTGGAACATCTGCTCGGCTATGCCACGGGTGTCATCGTCATAGCGTGCCACGTCGCAGCAGGCTGTGGTGAAGATGGGCAGGCGGTCATAGTTAGTAGAGAAGACGTCTTGTGAGGTCCACATGCGGCTCACGGTGAAATTGCGGGGGCCTGCATGTCCCACATAGGTGCCAAAGAACTGTCCACGCTTGAGGGCCTCGGCAAAGTGCCTGTTAGCTTCAACCGATGTGCGGCTGTGCTCGCTCAGGATGCCTTCGTTCACGGCAGTGGGATACATGTTTACATAGGCTTTGTCAATGGCCATGCCTGTGCCTATCTCTTTGTCGATGAGGTCACTGAGCAGCTCGGCCTGAGACTGGTGCAAGTCGGGGTTCTTCTCGTCCTTGAATTCGGCTGAGATAAATATATTATTGCGCCAGGGGCCATAGTCAGGCGAGAGGACATAGTTGATGAGCTTGTCCACGTCGCTGGCTGCCTCGGCAGGTGTTGCCGACGGTATGCGTCCGACGCCTATGTGTAGCTTTGAATCATTGACGCTGCGTCCAGAGTTGTCGCCCAGGAAGCCGAAGAAATCATCGCTTGTGTATGATGAGTTCTCGCTATAGCTGTTGTTGGTCTGGTAGGTGAGGATGCGGTTGCTCTTGTTGGTGGCGAGTCCGCGGTTGTCATACGATCCTGCGCCCAGCAGTAGCAGATATTTGAACTTGCTGCTGTTGCGGTCATAGAGCATCTTGCACATCAGGCGGTAAGCCATGACGTCAGGTGTGCCGCTAGAGAACTCGTTGAAGATGTCGTCCTGGTCTACTACGGCCACGTCCATGCCGTCGTGCTGCTGGTGCATCTGAGCCACGCGCTGTGCCTGCGACATCAGAGCCTTGTTAGTGATGATGAGCATGTCAGGCACTTGCATGCTGTGCAGGTCCTGGTTAGCCACGGCTTCATATCCCGCTATTTGCTTGAGTTTGCCATTGGGGTTGAATGCCACCCAGTAAGATGCCGACTCTGATTGTGACGGATAGATCTCGTATCCGTTTTCGCCCTCGATGGCTTTGTAGGCCACGGGTGTAGTGGGATTGTCTATGTTCCACACCACGGTGCCTGTGGGTGCTTGTGGAATGACGATGCGCTCGGTGCCTGTGAATTCGTTAAATGCCATGCACAACTGGCTGTCCTCTATACCCGCCATGCTGTTGTGGTGGATGTAAGTGAACAGATAGTAGTCGAGGCGGGCATGGGCGATAGAGCCGCCCGTGTTAGTGTATAGCAGTGTGAGCTTGCCGCTGTCTTTGGGTGCATTGAGTGTGAACGAACCTGATGGTGTGCACTCGGTGTAATAGGTTGCGTCGACGGGTGTAGCGTCGGCCTTGTTTAGCGTTAGTTTGACATTCTCGGTGTCAGTGATGAAATGTGCATCTAGGACACCTTTTCCCCCAATGAGTTTCACGCCGGTCTCCATGTTCAGCGTCAGTGTGTTACTGGCTACGTTGGGCATGTTGATGTCAAATGAAGCACCGTTAGTGATGTCTTCGCCCATGAGTACCTTGCCGCTCATGCTGAATGAGAACTGGTCGACCTCGTGGTAGGCATAACCATAACTTGTGCTTACTGTTGTGGCCGACGGGTTAGGGGTGTTGACGGCTTGAAGCGGCGCAGTGGGCTGTCCCTCGGTGAGGAAGTAGTAGCCCATGGTGGAGTAGGGGTTGATGACGCGCGCAAATGACGGGGTGGTTGCCGTGTTGAGTTTGATGTCAACGGGACCGCATGCATAGAAGCATAATTTGCCGTCGGTGATAATCGAAGCAACAGGGTTGAGGTCGTCGGGCAGATCATCAGTGAGTACTTCGCTCAACATGTGTCCTCCGTTGCCATACACCTGCACGTTGTTGATGTCGGCGAATCCCATCTCTTTGAGCTGGGCGGCAGTTATTTCATATACACCGTCGGCGGGGATGGCAATCTTTACCCATCGTCCGCTTGCCAGCTTTGATGAGGTGGCAAAGTGCGAGGCTGGCAGCGCATGTGCTCCGGCCGCAATGGTGCAGCACACCATTGTGGCAAAGCAGCGTTTTAGCAGTTCCGTTGGTTTTATCATCGTGTTGTTAAGTTGCAGAGTGAATTATTTTAAGGGGTCAACCACTATCACGCTGGTGACATTGGTGCCACCGTGGCTGTTGCCCTGAGTGAAGGTGCCGAATATCTTGTATACTCCACCCTTGACGCGGTTGCCGTTGCGGTCAGTGAGGTTCCATGTTGCGGGGAACGATGTGTTGCTGCTGCTCCACACCAGGTTGCCCAGTGCATCGGTTACCTTGAGGTCTACGTTGGCTGCGGTGAGTGTGGTGGTTGCATTGACAGTGGCAACTGTGGTTGCGGGTAGTTCCTCAACGCTCAGGGTCATAGCCTGCGGCTGTCCCACTACAAACGAGATGCTGCGTGTGCTGGCGTTGCCGGCTGCATCGTGCACGGTGAATGACAGCGAGTGCTCACCCTCGTCAAGGTTGTCAAGCTGGAATGCCAGGTCCATGGTGCGGCCTTCGTCGGTGATGACAGCGCTGTTGCTCACGGTGTAGAACGACTTCTTGCCGCCGTCGAGCACCAGGCGCATGTTATTGCCGGCCGTCATCGACTGGTTGTTGATGGCCATGTCGTCAGTAGCGTGGATATACACGGTGGAGTTAGCTGGCACTACCTCGCCGTTGCTGAATGACGACTCCTCGTTGAGATACATGGCAGTGATCTCGGGTGCGGTATCGTCAGATGCAGTGCTAGCATTGTACTGGCCCACCACCAGACCGTTGAATGTGCCGTTGACCATCTTGTCAGTACCATCTTTGTGGGCATATACCTTGATTTGCACGTTTTCGTTCACGGCGCGGCAGTAGCGTGGCAGCACTGCGGTGCCGGTGAAGATGCCGTTGACTACGCGTCCGCTCACCTGGGTGAGAATGTCGCGCGGGAAATACACATCAGTGTTGACACGGTTATAGAGCACCGTGTTGAACAGCATTTCCTTGTCATAGATGGTGAGTGTAGCGTCACCGTTGAATGAGGTGTTCACTGTCTTGCGGTCTTCATTGAGAACATGTGCTGTGACCTTGACCTGCTGCAGCGGTGCAGCGGTGACATTGCCGTCGGCAGTCACGTCGATGCCGTTGACCTCAGTGACCTGGAACAGGGGCACGGGATAAGCTACCTGCATTGCAGGGTCGCCCAGGAGAGTGAATTTGTTCTTGTTGGGCTGGTTGACCGAGCCAAATGATTGCTTAGCCTTCATGTAGGCTTGTCCCAGAGTGGGGATGGTGCCGGTGGTGTTCCAGTTAAACAAGTTCTTCACCCAAGCGGTGTTGAGGAGCTCGTTGTTGTTAGCATACACCTCGCGTGTGCTGGTGAGCAGAGCGATGGCCCCGCCGTTGGGGTTATGGAACATGTGCTCGCATATGCCTCGCTGGTCGCTGTCATAGCGTGCCACATCGCAGCATGCCGACATGAAGATGGGCAGGTGGGGATAGGCCTCGTTGGCAGCGTCGGTAGCGGTCCACAGACGGCTGTGTGTGAGGTTGCGGTATCCGGCATGGCCCACATATGTTCCATAGAACTGTCCCTGGTGGAGCAGGTTCATGAGGTGGCGGTGTGCCTCGGCCGATGTGCGCTCAGTCTCCTTGTAGATGGCACCCTCGTTTACCGCGCGCGGGTACATATCTATATATACCTTGTTGATTTCAAAATTAGTGTTCAGTGTCTCGCTGATGAGTTTGAGATTAGTCTCGCATTGTCCCACGTGCAGGTTGTCGTCACCGGTTTCGGCTCCGAAGAATGCGTTGTTGCGCCATGGACCGTAGTCGGGAGCCAGGACATACTTGATGAGCTTGTCGACGTCACTTTTAGCCTCGGCGGGAGTTGCCGACGGGATGCGTCCCACGCCCAGGCGAAGGACGGTTGCACCCACGCGCTCACCGCTGTTGTCGTCCATGAAGCCAAAGAAGTCATCGCAAGTGTAAGAGTAGTCCTCGTGGTTGCTCACGTCAGTCTGATAGGTGATGATGCGGTTTTTCTTCTCTGTTGTGAGGCCGCGGTTGTCATATGAGCCCTCGCCCAGAAGCAACAGATACTTGAATCGGGTGCTGTTGCGGTCATAGAACATCTTGCACATGAGGCGGTAAGCCATGGCGTCGGGTGTGCCGCTTGAGAACTCGTTGAAGATTTCCTCCTGGTCTACAGCGATGATTTTGAGGTTGTCCACCTGCTTGTGCATGTCGATGATGCGCTGGGCCTGCGGCATGAAAGTCTTGTTAGTGATGATGAGCATGTCAGGGGTCTCAAGAGCATGCAGGTTTTGGTTGTTGACGGGCTCGTAGCCATCAATCTTGCGCAGCTGCTGCTGGGGGTCAAATACCATCCATTGCGACACATTAGCGCTGGGAGTGGGACCAAATGCCAGGCAGTCTTCGGCCGCTGTGAGCTCATAGTTGACAGGAGCATTGGGGTTGGTTACATTCCACACCACGGTTGATGCGGTTGCACCCGGCAATACCACCACGTCGCTGTCGGCAATTTCTTTGAAATACATGCGCATCTGTGCGGGCTCGCTCGAGTCGATCACGTTGTGGCGCTTGTAAGAGATGATGAAGTTGTCAAGGTTGCCTTGCAAAACTGAGCCGCTCGTAGTAAACGACAGCTGGAGCTTGCCGCTGGAGGGAAGCTGAGAAGTGGTGATGCTGGCCGATGGCGAGCAGGCATTGTAATAGTTGTAAGACTTAGTGGGTAGAGCAATGGTAGTGGATGTGCTCGTGAAAGGCAGGCTAACGGTGTTGCTGCCCACTGAGAGCTTGGCGTTGAGGTTAGCGACGGCTGTCATGACCTTGGCGCCCACCGAGAGGCTCACCAGGAGGTCGTTGTCTGACACCTGCGGCAGCGTGAAGTCAAATGTGCCGCCGTTAGTGATGTCCTCGCCAAAGAGGTCCTTGCCGCTCTGGCCGAACGAGTGGAGCTCCTGCTCGTGGTAGCAGTAGTCATAGCATGTTGTCACATAATTGTTGCCGCCAGTCTGTTGGCTACTGGGCAAAGTTTTCACCGTCTGTTGCTCGCCTTCCTCGGTGAGGAAATAGTATCCATGGGTAGAGTAGGCGTTGATGACGCGTGAAAACTTGAGAGACGATGCAAATTGCATGTTAACCGGTCCCTTGCCATAGAAACACAGCTTGCCATTGAGCACAGCGCTGTTCACAGGTTTCAGGTCATCGATGGCAGTGCCGTCGAGTTTTTCGCTTATCATGTGTCCGCCGTTGCCATATACCTTGACGTTGTTCACGTCGCTGAATCCCATCTGAGCCAGCTCTTCGGCAGTGATTTCATAAACACCGTCGGCAGGGATGGAGATTTTGACCCATCGTCCCTCGGCCAGTCGTGACGTGGTGGCATATTTTGATGACGAGAATGCATGTGCCCCCAGTGCAGTGGCACCGCACACCAGTGCGATGCCCCAGAGGCGCAGGTTATTGTGAAACAGTTTCATGCTGTGCAGTTATAGTCTATCTTGTTAATTGAATTAATGAACTTGATTGAGCAGTGTTGTTACTTGTTGCTCTTGACGGGGTCGATGACGATGAGGTCGCCAATGTTAGTGCCGCCATAGTTAGTGCCGTCGTCAAAGTTACCGAAGAACTTGTACAGACCGGGCTTAACACGGTTTCCTGCATTGTCCTTGAGGTCCCATGTCAAGGGGAATGTTGCGGTAGTCTTGGTCCACACGAGGTTGCCCTGTGCGTCGGTCACTTTGAGATTTACAGTGGGAGTTGTGTCGCCGCTGATGCTGAAGGTGGCCTTGTCTACAGCAGGAGTCTCAAGTGCTGTGAGCGTGAGGGTGTTAGTTTCTCCCACAATAAACGAGATGGTGCGTGTTGCAGAGTGGCCTGCTACGTCAAACACTGTGAAGGTGAGAGTGTGTACACCGGGGTTAATGCCCTCGAGGGGGAATGCTACGCTCAGCTGGCGACCTTCGTCGCAAGTGGTGGCATAGTTCTTCACCAGGTAGTAGGTTGACTTGCCGCCGTCGAGCATGAGCTTCATTGCACCGCCCACCGATGCCGACATGGTGTTGATGCTCACGTCGTCGCTGGCGTTGATGTAGAGTGTAGAGTTGGCAGGTACTGTGCCGCCTTCAGTAAATGACTGCTCGTCGTTGAGGAACATTGCGTCGATGACGGGTGCGTTGTCGTCGTTGACAGCAGTTGCCTCGTTGTATGTGGTGATGTTGAGGCCCTCATACTGGCCGTTGACCATCTGGTCAGAGTTGTCCTTGTGTGCATATATCCTCATCATTGCGCTCTCGTTGAGTCCCTTGAAGTGGCGGGGCATTATCACTTTGCCTGTGAAGACACCGTTAACAACGCGGCCTTGAACGCGTGCAAGGATGTCGCGGGGGTAATAGATGGTGCGGTTCACCGTAGAGCCACCGCTTGATGGAGTGCCTGACACAGTCTTGAGCTCACGCTTAGCGTCATAGAGTGTGAGTGTGGCGTCGCCAGTGAAGTCAGTGTCGATGCCGCTGCCATCCTCTTTGTTGACCTGTGCGGTGACTGTTACTTCCTGCATGGGAGCGATGTCGAGGGGAGCAGTCAGGTTATCAATGTCTTTATTGTTGATTGTGACGATGTCAAACAAGGGCTTGGGATAGTTGATCTTGATAGCAGGATCGCCAAACAGGGTGAATGACAACTTGTTGCCGTTGCGGGCATAGCCATAGTTCTGCTTAGCGTTGCGGTAAGCTTCGCCCAGGGTGGGCATGTAGCCTTTAGCCTTGTAGCTGAACAATGCTCTCACAAAAGCGTTGTTCATGATGTCGTTCTGGTCATTGTAGCTCTCGCGGGGTGAACCCACCATAGCGATAACGCCACCGTTAGACTTGTGGAACATGAACTCAGCAATGCCTCGCTGGTCGCTGTCATAGCGTGCTACCTCGCAGCATGCAGTGGTCATGATGGGCCAGTGGGGGTAAACGGTGGTCTGTGCCATAACTGAGGTCCAGAACTTGGTCTTAGTGAACACGAGCGGACCGGCATGTCCCACATAGGTCATGAAGTACTGGCCGTCTTGCAGATACTCGACGAAGCGGCGGCGAGCCTCGGTAGAAGTGGTGCCGTCGGCTATTGAGCGCTGGAACATCTCGACATATACCTTGTTGGTGTTCATCTGGGTATTCAGGTCATTCTCAATGAGGTTGTTGATACCTTCAGCCTCAAAGATGTGACAATCGGCCTCTTCGGCTGAAGCCACGTCGGCATTGATGAGCACGTCGTTGCGCCAGGGACCATAGTCGGGGGCAGCGCAGTACTTGATGAGCTTGTCCACATCGGCCTTAGCCTCCTCAACGCTGGTCACGGGATAGCGACCTACGCCTATGCGCAGCATGTCGGTCTTTAATGAAGATGAGCTGCCCGACTCGTCGTCAAGGAAGCCAAAGAAGTCATCGCTTGCAAATGAGTTGTCCTTGTCGTCGCTGCGGTCGCTCTGGTAAGTGAGCAGTCGGTTAGCCTTGTTAGACACCAGGCCGCGGTTGTCATATGAGCCGGGGCCAAAGAGGATGAGGCTCTTGAACTTGGTCTTGTCGCGGTCATAGAACATCTTGCACATCAGTCGGTAAGCCATGGCATCGGGTGTACCGCTTGAGAACTCGTTGAACACTTCTTGCTGGTCAACAACCACAACGTCGAGGTTGTCTACTTGCTTGTGCATGTCGGCAATGCGCTGTGCCTGCTCCATGAACGCCTTGTTAGTGATGATGAGCATGTCAGGAGTGGGCAGTGCATGCAAGTTCTGGTTCTCGACGGGCTCGAAGCCTGAAATCTTCTTCAGGGTCTGTGTGGGGTCAAATGCCACATATTGTGCTGACTTGACGCTCATGCGGGGTGTAAAATCATAACCGGTGACTGCGCCTGTGTCGTCAGTGCGCTGTGAGAGTGTGTACTGGATGGGGTCGCTGGGTTCGTCCACATTCCACACTACGGTTGACTCGCTTGCTCCGGGCAGTACGATGCAGTCCTGTGTGGTGAGGTTGGGGATGCCAATCATGGTCTGTCCGTCCTGTCCGTCGATGATGGTGTTGTGCTTGGTGTAGTTGATGATGAAATAGTTGAGCTTGGCCATCTTGGGTGTCCCTGATATATAGACGCTGACATTGAGCTTGCCTTGCTCGCTCAGGCCGGTAGTAGTTACCTTGGCCACGGGGCTGACCTCGCGGTAGAATGTGCGGCCGTCATAGATGCGGTTGAAGCGAGACTGGGTCAGCGTGAACGGAACACTGAAGTTGCCACGGTCAGTGATGACCTTTGATCGCAGGTAAGCTTCGTAGTCAGTTGAATTAACTGCGGCTGCAACGTTGACGGTGAGTGTGCTGTCGGCAATGCCGGGCAGAGTGTAGTCAAGGTTGAAGTTTTCGCCCACGATGTCTTCACCCATCATTTCCTTACCCGAGAATCCCACAGAGATGAGGTCGTTCTCGTGTATTGTGAAACCGAGGCTGGTGGGGCGCATGACGCTACCCTTGCTCTGAACGGGTTTCTGGTCTACAGTTTGCTGCGTTCCTTCCTCATTGAGGAAATAGTAGCCCATGGTAGAGTAGGGATTAATTGTGCGTGTGTAGCGTGGAGTCTCGGTGCGCGCGTCAACCATGTTGAACGTTGTGGGGCCCAGTGCATAGAAGCACAGCTTGCCGTTGTAGCGCTGCACGCTCACTGGCTGCAGGTCGTCGGGATAATCGCCTGAGAGAATTTCGCTGATGATGTTGCCGCCCATGCCATATACTTGCACATTGGCAGGGTTGCTGAATCCCATCGCAAGCAATTCGGCGTCGGTCAGTTCATACACGCCGGTAGAATTAACGGCGATTTTTACCCACTTGCCTTGGGCAAGTTTTGACTTCTTAGCAAAGTGTCCTGACGAGAACGCCATGGCAGGTGCTGCGCTCAGGAGTGCTGCGAGAACTACACTCGCGGTTTTCTTAAATATTGTTGTCATGAGGTATATATTATTTTCTAGTTGTTACTTAATCTTATGCTCAAGCACCCGGGTGCCGTTGACCTCTGCGGTGACGCGGGTGTCTATGGCCAGCTTCACGGGCTGCTGCCGGTCGTCATGCAGGCACACGATGTCGCCCATCTTGATGGTGCAGTATTGTGTGAGCTGCGCTATCACTGCATCGGGGAGAGGCATGTGCGGCCCCATGGTCACCGTTCCGGTCTTGCCGCATGCTTCCCACTCGATTGCGGGCAGTGCAGCGGTAGTGCTCACCGGGGTCCATTCGCCCATGAGCAGTGATCCGTCGATGGCCTGTGCCATGCCGTGGCACTGCAGGGGCTGCATGTCGTCGTCCATGGGCATGACGATGAATGCTGGCGCTATGGCATCGACATAGCGGTGTGCAAAGCGCTGTGCCACACATTTGCCCAGGCGGCCTATGCGCAGCGCCATCACGGGCAGTGCTGCAAAGCTTGGGGCAAAGTCGGGGATGAAGAACGGCTGGCGGTTGCGCAGGAACGTGGAGTCAGCCATGAGCTTGACGTCCATGTCCTGTGGCATTGTGTTGCCTGCCTTGCTGTTTATTACCATTATCTTCATCGTGGTTGTGCTGTTGTTTTTATATTATTATAATGTGTGCAAGTCAGTCACTTGCGCACGTCCATGCGGTTGTAGATGATTGCCAGGTGTGCATATATCGACGTGTTGGCAATCACGATGTTGGCCGGTGCCTTGATGCGGAACGGCGTGAAGTTCCATATGGCCTTGATGCCGCTCTCGATGGCGGTGTTGGCTGCATCCTGTGAGTGCTCAACGGGCACTGTGAGGATGGCAATGGAAGCGTTGCATTCCTTTTGTCGGGCCTTGAGTTCGCTCATGTCATATATGGGAGTGTCGCCCACGCTGGTGCCCACGATGTCGCTGTTGACGTCAAAGCCGGCAACGATGTTGAGGCCATACTGCTGCAAACCCTTGTCTTGAATGAGTGCGGCTCCCAGGCTGCCTGCGCCTATCACGACTGCATTGTGTTTCTTCTTGAAACCCAAAAAGTCGGCCAGCTCTTTCACCAGCTTGTGTACATCATATCCTATGCGGGTCTTGCCCTTTATGTTGAGGAACGACAGGTCCTTGGCGATTTGCGAAGCGTCTACGTTGAGCTCCTTGGAGATCTGTGTAGATGATACATGCTCCACGTGCAGGTTGTCGAGTAGTCTCACATAGGCCAAATACCAGGGCAGACGTCGGAGCGTGGGCTCTGGCAGCATTGACCTCTGTGAGTTCTTTGTTTCGTTCATCGCGTTAATGTTTCTCTTTTTATCTTGTCTTCACTGTGGACAGTGAATTGTTAATAATACAGTAGTTACTCGCCAGTCACAGCCAGTTTCTTTGACTTGGTGGCTTCTCTCACGCCGTCGGTCGAGACGGTGGCGCGGTACACATAGATGCCGCGCGGCACACGGCCGCCGTTGAGGTCGGTGAGGTTCCAGGTGATGGGGAACGAAGTGTACATTTCGCTCTGTCCGCTCTGTTGTGACCTCCACACAAGCTTGCCCATGAGGTCATAAACCTCAATGCCCACGTTGAGCACGGCGTCAGGACGGTTGTGCTTGACATAGAATGTCGTCTCGGTCTTGGCGGGGTTGGCAGTGGTGTACACCTCATAAATCTCAGGCTTGAGGCCGTTGACCACGTTAAACGTGATTGTGTACTCGCTCATGTTGTTGAACACGTCCCACACTCTGAGTTTGAGACTGTGGTTGCCGTTCTTGAGGTTCTTGAGGGGATAATTGATGGAACCCTTGTAAGCGCTCTTGTAGAGCATGGGGGTGTAATATTTGTTCACGTCGGTGTAAACAGTCTCGTCATCGAGGATGAGGGTCATGGTGTGGCCAATGCCGGCATCTGAGAGGTTGATGCCGCTCTGGTCGCCCACGGTGGCTATGAGGTAAGGCGACTCGTTGACGTCGTCACCGTTCTTGAAGTTGTCGCTGTTGAGGCCCATGTTGAAAATTTGCGGACCGATGGTATCGGCCTTGATGTCCTCGTCATAGCCATAGATGTAGAAGTCCTCGCTTGCGCCTATCGCGTCAACACCACGCTGTGCGTCATAGGCATACAGGTTGATGAGTGAGGGCGTGTAGTTGTCATACGAGTACATGATCTCGCTGGGTATGGTCACCTTGATGGAGAACTCGCCGTTCTTGACCGAGTCGTTAGTGAGTGCAATGCGGTTGCTGTGCTCCTGGTAGGTGAACTTCTCACCGTCGCCATATCCGTGGGTGGTCACTGACTGGTCGCAGTCATAGAGGTTGCTCAGCACTGAACCATTGAAGTTGTTCACCTTGTTGCCCTTGGCATCCACGATGGTGCCCGAGAAGGTGATGGTCTGCCGAGCCTTGAACACGGGCATCTGTGTGGGGTCGGTCACTACGGGCGCGCCGTTGATGGCCTCGATGCGTGCCGTGTACTGGGGTATAGCCAGTCTCATGGCGGGGTCGCCCATGATAGAGTAGTTGAGGTTGTTGGTGCGGCGGTTAGCGTTGGTTGCATTCTTGAATGCTTCGCCCAGTCTCAATGGCATGCCGTCACTGTCGCGTGAGAACAGTTGCTTTAATAAGTTATTGGCAAGATGGGGGCTCTCGTCGCGCAGGGCCTGTCGGTTAGCTGTTATCACTGATATTGCTCCGCCATTCTTGTTGAGGAACATGAGCTCAGCGCCCGACTCCTCAATTTGGTCATACCTACCCAGCTCGCAGGTTGTGCCTATCATGAGCGGCAGGTGGTTGTAATACATGTTGTTGAGGAAGTCGTTGTGGCGCACCAGGTTGTGTCCTGATACCACGTTGGGGCTGGAGTGGCCGTTGTAACACCACATGAGCACGCCGTCCTTGAGACTGCCATACAAGGCATCGCGTGCACCGGGATAGTTGCGTGATGCGCCCACGCTCTGGGCCTCAAATGCGTCCAGATAGATGCGCTTGGTGTTGAAGTTCTTGCCATCGGTGCTGCGCAGGCTCTCAATGTAGCCTTCGCATTGATGCATGAAGATGCCTTTTTCCTCGTCATCGGCTACAAAGACTATATTGTTGCGCCAGTTGCCAAAGCTGGGTGTGGTGACATACTTGAGCAGCTTGTCAACAGCGTCGCGTGCCTCTCCCTCGCTCTTGACGGGGAATCGTCCCACTGCGATGTCGAGTTGCTGTTGTGACCAACTGTTGTTGGCATTGTCCTTGAGTATTGCCAGACAGTCGTCGGTACAATATGATCCTGACTCGTTGTTAGAGGTCTCTGACTGCCAGGTGAGCAGCGTGGGGAATGCCACGGCTTTGAACTCGGCTGAGATCTGCTTGTTGTCATACGAGCCGTTGCCCATGAGCAGCAGGTACTGCAGGTGGTGGCGTCCGTCGGCCTCGTGGTCATAGAAGAACTTGCACACCTGGCGGTAAGCCATCATGTCGGGCATGCCCGAAGAGAACTCGTTGAAGATGTCTTCTTGCGACAGGACCAGCACTCGCATGCTGTCGCGGCTGGTGTGCATGTCGGCTATGCGTTGTGCTTGGGTGTAATACTTCTGGTTAGTGATGATGAGCATGTCAGGCACAGGCTTCGAGTGGATGTCCTGGTTGACCATGCGTTCCACCATCTGCGGTGAGCTGTAGGTGGCGTTGGTGTTGAATGCCGCATACTCACGCGTTCCCCTCTGTGCGGCGGCAAATGTCGTGGTTGAGCCGTTAGTCACGGTGTTCAGCTTGACGGGAAGGTGGGGGATAGTCACATCCCACACCTGGGTGCCCTCGCCTGCCTGTGCTATAGACCAGGTTTCGCCGGCGCGGTTTGAAACCTTTGAAGCGAAGTAACGCCTGCCATTGTTGAGCGTGAGAGCCTTCTCAAAGTTCACGGTGATGTAGTCTAGGCGAGCCAGCGTCACGGTGGCGTTAGTGTTGTTGAACTTGATGGTGTAGTTGAGTTCGTCGGCATCGGTAGTCACCTCCTTGGACATCGTTTTGACTGTATAGAACAAGTGCTGGGTCTTGTCATACTGGAACTTGTCTTCGTTTTCGACGGGCAGGTTTGTGCCGTTAGCCTGGAACGTAAAGTTGCCGCCGCCTGTTGTGCTAGCCTGGTACACGCCTGCAGTGGTGAGCACTCTCACTTTTGAGCCGGGAGTCTTGCCGCTGATGTCAAACTTGAATGCCTGAGACGTGTTGTTGATGAGGTCCTCGCCCAGCATGTTGCGTCCCAGCTGGCCGGGGCTGGTGAGGTCCTTCTCGTGGAAGAGACGCTCGGTAAATGTAGTGATGGAAGCGCTACCCACGGGGGTGTTGTCGCTGTCGATCTCTATATCCTTGTAGTCGGGGCTGTCTGTCACAAAGTAATAAGCTGCAGTGGCATAGGGGTGCTGCACCTGCACAAAGGACATCGACTCTACCTGTTTCCAGGTGATGAGGCCCTGGCCGTAGAACAGCAGCTTGCCGTTAGAGCGCACAACGGGTACCTGCGGCAGGTCGTCGGGGATGTCGGTAGTCAGTGTCTCGCTCATTGGGGCACCGCCCTTGCCAAAGACGTGCAGCGAAGCCACACCGCCGCTGAATCCCCAGTTGCGTGCATCGGCATCAGTAATCTGATAGATGCCGCTGTCGTCTATTTTCACTTTCACCCAGTTGCCCTTGGCGAGTTTTGATGATTGTGCGTAGTGTGACATGGGGAATGACCATGCTTGTGGAGCCAGTAGTGCCGACACCGCAAGGATGCCCGCTACTGCTATGCGCTTTATGATAGATAAATTCATATTCATGAGATAAAATTAGCTAATTAATCTCTTTTAAAACGCAAATTTAAGCATTTTATTGCTAAAATGAAAGAAAAACTTCTTTTTTTTATACTCGCCCGCATGTGCGACTGAGTCGTTTAGATTTCATGCAACTGTTTTTGTCTCGTTTTTTCCTATTGGAACATGAGATTTTTTGCTACCGATTGCGGTAGTTTTATATGGCCTGAAAATATTATTGCAAACCGTGGTTTTTAATGAGTAAAAACTACAATAACCCTAACGCTTTTTGTGATATTTTTGTGACTTTTTTTGCGAGTGGCTGATAGGCCTGGGATAGTGTTCTTTTTGTCTTTATGCAGAACATTATTTAATTTAAAAATATATTGTTAAAAGCGTCGATACAAAATGTGTGCGTCAGTCTACTGTCCAATATTTCCATCTTTGTGGTAAATTTGGGGGTATAAGTGTTTGTGTTATGAAAAAAATGTGTAAATTTGCAAGATTAGTAAATTATTCACTATGCGCAGACACATTTACTTCTTTACAGCCATATCGCTCTGGGCTGCCGCTGCTACGGCTCAGGAGACTTTCACGCTCGACTCGTGTCGTGCCATGGCTCTTGCCAACAACAAGGAGCTCAAGGTGGCCGACATCAAGATTGAGCAGGCTGGGTACCAGCGTCAGGAAGCCGCTGCGGCCTATCTGCCTCAGATCGACTTTGAAGGCGCTTATACCTATAACCAGAAGAGACTGGCACTTGTAGATAAAGACCAGCTGCTTCCTGTCAAATATTTCAATCCGCTCACCCAGAATTATGAGTATGAGCTGCTGACCGACCCCACCAGTGGTGCGCCCGTCATGGTCGACGGCCATCCGGTGCCGCTGCAGATGGCGCTCCTGCCCAAGGATGCGCTCACTTACAACGTGCACAACGTCTTTGCCGGTGCGCTCACCATTACCCAGCCCGTCTATATGGGTGGCAAAATCAAGGCGATGAACGAGATTACCCGCTATGCCGAGGAGCTGGCGCACACCATGCGCGACAGCAAGGCCGAGGAGGTGGTCTACAGTGTTGATGCCGCTTACTGGCAGGTGGTGTCGCTCAAGGCCAAGCAGCGACTGGCCGAGAGCTATGTGAAGCTGGTAGAGTCACTTGACAATGACGTGAAGGCTATGCTCAAGCAGGGTGTAGTGACACGTGCCACTCTCCTCACCGTTGACGTCAAGCTCAACGAGGCTCAGGTAGACCTCACACGAGTCAATAACGGCGTGGTGCTCTCGCACATGCTGCTGGCCCAGTTGTGCGGCATGCCTGTCAACACCGAGTTCACGCTCGCCGATGAGGGCAAGGAGGAACTCTCCGGGACCACCATGCGTCCGCGCGACATTAACATGAATAACGTCTTTGCCCAGCGCAAGGACATCCACTCGCTCGAACTTGCCTGCAAGATATTTGACCAGAAGGCTCGTGTGGTTAGAAGCGAGATGTTGCCCACGGTGGCTATCGTGGGGGCTTATCATGCCATGAACCCCAACACTTACAATGGCTTTGCCAATAAGTTTGGCTTTGCCTTCTCGGTGGGTGCGATGGTCAAGGTGCCGCTGTGGCACTGGGGAGGCCTCACTAACAAGCACAAGGCAGCCCTGGCCGATGCACGTGTGAAACGCATGGAACTGGACGACGTGCGCGAGAAGATCCAGCTGCAGGTGAGTCAGGCGGCTTATCGCTACCAGGAGGCCTACAAGACCTATGAGCTCACCTGTGCCAATCTTGAGAAGGCCAACGAGAACCTGCGCATAGCCCAGGTGGCCTTCAGAGAAGGTGTGTCGGTGGCCGATGACGTGCTCAAGGCTCAGACGGCATGGCTCCTGGCCAGCAACGAGAAACTGGATGCCGAGATCGACGTGCGCCTGTGCGACGTTTACCTGTCGAAGGTGATGGGCGAGATGCGCTTCTGATCTCCTGGCCGGCATGAGAACTTGGTAATTTCAAAGAAAAACAAAAAAACTTCAAGATATGTCTAAAGAAGAAAAATCTAAAGAAGAAAAATCTAAAGAGGAAAAAAACGACGCTAAAAAGGTGAGCAAGAAGAACCTTGCCTTGCTGGCAGCCCTCGCCATCTTTGTGGTGATGCTGTGTGCTGTAGCCATCATGGGTATGGTGCTCATTACCCCTCCTGACGAGACTGTGCAAGGACAGGCCGACTGTGATGTGGTGAGAGTGTCGGGCAAATTGCCTGGCCGCGTCGTCAAGTTCTATGTGCACGACGGTGACTTTGTGCACAAGGGTGACTCGCTGGTGAGGATCTACTCCTCTACCGCTGATGCCAAGCTCTACCAGGCCCAGTCTATGGAAGATGTGGCCAGCGCTACCAACCAGAAGGCCGAGAAGGGCACTCGCGAGGAGCTCAAGACCACAGCCTATAACCTGTGGCAGCAGGCCATCGCCGCTGAAAATATCACCCAGAAGACCTATGAACGCATGGAGAACCTCTTTGAGGAAGGCGTGGTGAGCGAGCAAAAGCGCGACGAAGCCAAGGCTGCCTATGAGAGCGCTCAGGCCGCAGTGCAGGCTGCTAAATCGCAGTATGACCTGGCATGCAATGGAGCACAGGAAGAGGAGAAGCAGGCTACCCGCAGCATGGTCAATGCCGCCAAGGGTACGGTCATGGAAGTCAAGTCGCTGCTCGAGGACCAGGTGCTGGTGGCTCCGTGCGACGGCGAGGTGAGCGAGATTTATCCCCATGAGGGCGAACTCGTTTCGCTGGGTGCTCCCATCATCTCTATCTCTAAGCTTTATGACATTTGGGTATCGTTTAACATGCGCGAGGAGATGCTGGTTAATTTCCCCATGGACAAGGAAATCTCAGTTACCATTCCGGCACTGGGCAACCTTGAAACCAAGATGAAAGTGTTCTATGTGCACGACCGTGGCAGCTATGCAGCCTGGAATGCCTCTAAGGCCTACGGCGACTATGACAGCAAGACCTTTGAGGTGAAGGCACGTCCGTGCGAGGGCAATCCTGACAACTTCCGTCCCGGCATGTCGGTGATCCTCAAGGAAGACAAGCCCAAGCAGGACCAGGACGAGAATATCTTTGTGCGCATGTGGAAAGCCCTGGACCAGAAGTATAATCTCTCAGGCAACGCCGAGCCTGAAAACCAGGCTAAGAAGTAAAGACACTACACTGTTTTATCGTGCTGCTCATTAAGCTCATATTTCGTTCGCTAATGCGGGGCTCGTTGCAACTGGTGCAACGCCCGGCCTTGCTGTTCATGATGATAGCCATGCCGCTGCTGTGCAGCTGGTTCTTGCTTGATCTCATGAAGGGTGGGGCGGTGGAAGGTGTGCCTGTGGCCATCGTCAACCTCGACAACTCGTCGATGTCGCGTGCCATAGAGCGCAACCTCAGTGCCATGCAGGGCGTAAACATCAAGCGGCACTACGCCAGCCACGGTGATGCCATGAAGGCATTGCAGCGTGGCGACATCCATGGTTTCTTTCTCATCCCTGAACGCATGCAGGAACTCACGCTGGGCGGTCGCAGCCCCATGGTGAGCTACTACATCAACTATGCCTACTTCACTCCCTCGTCTTCACAGTACAAGGGGTTCAAGGCTGTGAGCATGCTGACTAACGGCGCCATCGCCAAGACCATGCTCGATGCCGTGGGCCTGATAAGCGAGCAATCCATCGCTGCTACTTTGCAGCCCATTCTCACGCATGTGCACGGCATCAATAACCCGTGGACCAACTATGGCTATTACCTCAATATGTCGTTCATACCGTGTCTGTTGGCTCTGTTTGTGATGCTCACAACAACCACAACCATAGGCTCTGAGTTCAAGCAGGCCACCTCGCTGGAGTGGATAAACGTAGCCGGCGGTTCTGTTATCGTGGCTACTTTGGGCAAACTCTTGCCGCAGACGGTCATATTCATCGCTGTGGGATGGATGACGCAGGCGTTGATGTTCAATTCCTATGGCATCCCGCTGCACTGCGATCCCTGGACCATGATGGGTGCCATGGTACTGTTTGTGCTTGCCAACCAGGCTTTTGCCCTGTTTGTTATATGCTTTGTGCCTAACTACCGCAAGGCTAGCACTCTGTGTACCCTGCTGGGTATGATGTCGTTCTCGTTTTGTGGTTTCTCACTGCCTGCCGAGAGCATGTATCCCATTTTCAATTCAATGAGTTATGTCATGCCCATGCGCCATTTCTTCCTCATCAGTGTTGACCAGGCGCTCAATGGCATCGATATCTATTACTCGCGCATCCACTTTGCAGCGCTCATTGGCTATCTCGTGTTGCCCATCCCCTTGTTGCTCAGGTTGCGCCACAATTGCGTTAAACCACTTTATGTACCATAAATGAAGCGTAAATACAACATATTGCGATGGCCGGTTCACACGCTCAAGGCGTGTGTAAACGAGCTCAAGCTTGTCATGGGCGACGTGGGAGTTTTAGTATTCTTTGTCCTCGTGAGCATAGCTTATCCCATCTTGTATTCGCTGATATATAACACTGAGATGGCTCACGACGTGAGGGTTGTGGTTGTGGACGACGACCGCAGCGCCGAGAGCCGCGAGTTTGTGCGTGCTCTGGACGCGACATCTGAGGTCAAGGTGATAGGATATGCGGCTAACATGCAGGAGGCTCGCACGCAAATGTGTGAGCACAACTGCTACGGCATTATCAACCTGCCGCGCGACTACGCATTGTGTCTGGGACGCGGTGAGCAGGCTCATGTCAACATCTATTGCGACATGAGTGTGATGCTGCGTTACCGACAGATTCTCATGTCGACCACTGCGGTGCAGCTCACGCTGAGTTCGCACATCCAGAAGGCCAAGGCATCGGTCATCCCCATCAACATAGGCGGTGGCACCATCGACAACGAGCAGGTGGCCCTGGGCAACACTGCCATGGGTCTGGGTTCGGCTGTGCTGCCGTGCATCCTCGTGCTGGTGCTGCAGCAGAGCATGATACTGGGTGTGGGCATGCTGCATGGCGGTGCCCGCGACCGTCGTCGCCGTTTTGGCGGCATCGATCCTGAGGAATATGACGCCGTGGCGCTGGTATCGGTGGTGGGACGCGCGCTTGCCCATTTGCTTGTCTATGCAGTTCCTGCGGTATATGCGTTGCTTGTCGTGCCCAAGTTCTTTGATTTCCCGCAAAACGGACCCATCATCGACATTGTAGCCATGGCATTGCCTTATCTCATCGCATGCTCATTCATGTCGCAGACCTTCAAGATCTTTGTGCGCGGACGCGAATCCACGTTCATCACCATGGTGTTCACCTCTATAATCTTTGTGTTCCTCAGCGGCATTTCATGGCCCCGTTCGTCAATGAGCCAGTTGTGGATAACTCTGGGCAACATGGTTCCCTCAACATGGGCCAGCCAGGGCTATATAGCCATGCAGAGCAACGGTGCGTCACTGGCTGCACAGTCGCACGCCTACATGATGCTGTGGGTGCTGTGTGGCTTCTACCTCGTCTCGGCCGTCCTCATCGAGGCCTTCGTGGCACGCAAGCAGACCCGCAACCCCCGCAAGCGCCAGTACTGACCCGCAAGCGTGCAAAGTCAGTTCAAGCCACAAGTGCGCACCTCACCACCTCACCCAACTCGTAAACAACCGGTAACTATAACCTGTGTGGGATTATCTCGCGCAGAACTCTCAGAACTCGCGAAAATATTGAAGTTGAACCGTCGTTGTGCGACACCCTCTTGGAGTGTATGCCCCTATTATAACCATTGTTAGCGTCACCCGGAAAAATTCACTGATCTTATATTTTCCCATTGCTGAGTAGTTGCTAATCAACTAAAATTTGCTGAGTCGTATTTTGCGCTTGTGGGGTAAAAAAACGGCGGACATCGCCCACCCGGGATGTCCGCCATGTTCACTTTTTCCTTTAGGCTAAATCTTGTATATTGTTCTTTAATTGATTATCCTTTATAGTAGCACTTCACTTCGCCCACGGGGAGCTTGCCCACCAGCAGCAGTGGTATGCGCTGGGCATCGGTCGAGATCCATGCGTCGAGGTTGTCGCTTGACTTCTTGCCGCCTTCCTGAGTGAACTTGAAGGTGATGTGATAAGCGTCGCGTGCGGTGCCGTTGCGCATCTTTACCGATGTTTTTCCCTTGTAGGTTATTGTAAGAGATTCCTTTTTCTTTCCAGAGAAAATTACGGTAGAAATCGTCTTATTGGTAGCCATTGAGGGGAAGTCGAGATTGCGCAGCATGTAGAACACACTCACCATGTCATAGGCCTGCGAACCGGTGCTGAGCGACACTTTCTGGGTCTCCTTGCTGCGGTAGCGCACACAGTTGGCACTGGTGGCCGATCCGTTGTAGCTGAAGTTTACCACATCGCGTGCATAGTAGCTTTTTTCGTGCGTAAGCTTTTCATATTTGAGAGGTTGCAGACGCGCGTTCATGGTGCACTTGAGCGTGTCGCGAGTGGGGTAGATCTTGTCGGCCCACGAGCGTGTTTTGCCCACGAGCTGCGAGTAATAGCCGCTGGAAGTCTTGTGTATAGACAGCGACGCGTCGGCTGCATGTTTCCATATCATACCCCAGTGATACACCACCTCATAGTTGAGCGTCTCGTTATTGTAATTTACCGCACTTGCGTTGAGTGATGATGCGAGACAAACCACCATCAATGCGATATTTCTAAAAATATTCTTTTTCATAGTCGTCGTGTTTTGTGGTTTAGACTGCAAAATGTGTCGTGTGGTTTAATCGGTTTAGCTAAAATGTTATGGCGATGGGTGTAAAAAATGGCGGCAGACATCTGCATGCCTGCCGCTATATTTGTGTGAGAATTTCGTTAAGGTGGGTTCAGTGTGGGTTACTTTTCGGGTTCTACCACTTTGAGGCGGTCGCCGCTGCCACGGCCCACCACGTCGTAGTATTCCTGGTTGTAGCCTCCCCAGCTGGGCTGCACGGGGTAGCCGGCCTCGTTGCGCTCAAACTGTCCGTCCTTCTCCTTCTTCACGTTGCCGTCGAGGTACTTGACAAAGAGGTATTCGCCCAGCTTGCGATAGCGTGCGGTGGTGCTCTGTGCCTGGTTGACGCTATAGTTAGTGAGGAACTCGACAGCCTCGGCGGGGTTGTTCTTGACGAGTGCTACGGCCTTGGCCTCCACTTTGGGTTGGTTAGCCTCAAAAGCGTCCTCAATGTCGCCCTGAACCTTGCGTATGTCGACAATCATCTTGTTGTAGCGGCTGTAGGCCTGGTTTGCCACCCAGTTGTTTACCCAGAATGCACTGTTCCAGTCCAGAGTGTAGAGGTCAGCTTGTCCGCGGGCATAGCTGGCGGGTACCTCGGTCATGCAGCAGTACATGGGCACGAAGACAGCGGTATTAGCGTCGTCAACGCCAAACCACAGCACGCCGCCCACCTCGTCGGGGAGCCATGAGCGCATCTGCGAAACAAACACAAAACCAGTTTGTTGCGTAGCGATGGCGCGCTCCATGCTGTAAGTGGTGCTGTCTACCTTGAACTCCATGGGACGCCAGCGGTAGGGCACGTCATAGTTGATTTTTGCTCCGGGATCCTGTGTCATGTCAAAGGGTGTTCCCTCGTAGTGGTCGCGCATCATGTTCTGCACGTCGCGCACCGATACCTTGCGGTCGGGCTGCACTGCCAGTGGCATCACCTCGGCGCCCTTCTTGCCGTTGATGTAGGGCAAGTATTTGTCCATGCCGGCCTTGAAGCGGTTGAAGTAAGACCACACGCGGGCATCGCAGCCACGCAGGTTGCCAAAGTCGGCAGGTGCGTATGCTGCCGAGAAGTCAAATTCCTCGTCCTTGCCGTTGAAGTAACCCTTCTTGCGTGCAAACGAGATGACGTCTTTAGAATAGAGGCAGTTGGCCTTGTCTTTGAGGGGGAAACGGTGGATGCGTGCCTGGTTGGCGTGGCCTGAGATGCAGTCGTCGGGGATGCGCTGAGCCACCCACACGGCGCCCTTCTCGCCCTTGCCCTTGCCCACGAGGTCGAGCACCCAAATTTCGTTGGGGTCACCTATTGAGAACGACTCGCCCTCGCTGCAGTAGCCATATTGTGCCACGAGCTTAGTCATGAGGTCAAGCGCCTCGCGTGCTGTGCGGCAACGCTGCAGCGCTATGTAGATGAGACTGCCATAGTCTATGATGCCATTGGGTTCCCACAGTTCCTCGCGTCCGCCCCAGGTGCTCTCGGCGATGGTGAGCTGGTGCTCGTTGATGTTTCCCACCACGGCATAGGTGTGTGCGGCCTCGGGAATCTCGCCGTGCAGTAGGCCTGTGTCCCAGTCGTGTATCTTGCGCATAGTGCCGGGCTTGTGGTCGGCGGCTGGTATATATTGCAGGTCGCCGTAGAGGATGTGTGCGTCGGCAGCATAAGAGATGATCGTGCTACCGTCGGCGCTGGCGTTCTTGCCCACCAGCAGGTTAGTACAGGCGTCAGCCTGAGCGGCTGTGCCCACTGCCACCACAGCGGCGGCAACTAGCTTAGCAATGTTGTTTAGAGTCATAATTAGTCTTATTGATGTGATTATTTTGCACAAAGATACCACATCCCGCTCATTTGAGCAAATTTTGCCCAAGAAAACGGGTTGTCCCTGTGCGGCTCATGCGGCCATGTGCGGTGTTGTGAGCTGTGGGTATGGGTTAGCGGTCGAGATCGTCAAGGTCTAGTTCGCCGTTGATGATGGCCTGATCGATGTTGTATTCAAACTCGCTGAACTCGTCGTCGGTGAACATGTAATAGTCTTTGTTCCAGCACGATGACAGCGACACTGCAATAGCGGCGCCGGTGGCGAGGACCAGTATGTATTGCTTAATTTGTTTCATTGGTCTATTAAAAGTGATGCAAAAATAGTGAAAAATTTTACAGAAAAAAAACATTTGTGCAAAAAAAGAGCAAAATTATACTCAATTAATGTGGGGTTACCGGTCTCAATGGTGGCAATGCGGGGCGATGTAATGCGGGGGAGTGGCGGTTTTATGGTTTTTTAAGTGTGCTATACCTTATAAATTGCGATTTCTGTTTTATAATATGGAGTAAAAGTTGTAACTTTGCAATTTAAAATAATTTTTATTTACAGTGGATACAAGATACATCTTTGTGACTGGTGGCGTTGTTTCCTCTCTGGGAAAGGGAATCATCTCGTCATCGATAGCGCGCCTGTTATTGTCGCGTGGTTTTAGTGTGACCATTCAGAAGTTTGACCCGTATATCAACATTGATCCGGGTACCCTCAACCCCTATGAACATGGGGAGTGTTATGTGACCGTTGACGGCCATGAGGCCGACCTTGACCTGGGTCACTATGAGCGCTTTACGAATATTAAGACTACTCGTGCCAATAACATCACTACCGGCCGCATCTATCAGAGCGTGATAGACAAGGAGCGCCGTGGCGACTATCTGGGCAAGACGGTGCAGATTATCCCTCACATCACTGACGAGATCAAGCGCAACGTGAAGCTGCTGGGCAACACTGGCAAGTATGACTTTGTGATCACTGAGATAGGCGGCACCGTGGGCGACATCGAGTCGTTGCCGTTCCTCGAGGCTGTGCGCCAGCTTCGCTGGGAACTGGGCAACAAGTGCGTGTGTGTTCATCTCACCTATGTGCCTTATATCCATGCAGCCAAGGAACTTAAGACTAAGCCCACACAGCACTCAGTGAAGCAGCTGCAGCAGGTGGGTATCCAACCTGACATCCTGGTACTGCGCACTGAGCACGACATCCCCGGCCCCATGCGCTTGAAGGTGGCACAGTTCTGCAACGTGCGTCCGCAGGCTGTGATCCAGAGCATCGATGCTCCCAGCATCTATGAGGTGCCCCTGATGATGCATGAGCAGGGTCTTGACACTGCCATCCTCGACATGACCGGCACAACATGGTTTGGTGAGCCCGACCTCAAGGAGTGGAACAACTTCCTGTATAAGCTCAACAACACCAGCGGTGTGCTCAAGATAGGTCTTGTGGGCAAGTATGTGTCGCTGCAGGATGCCTACAAGTCAATTGACGAGGCTCTCTTCCAGGCTGCTACCTACAACGACTGCAAGGTGAAGATTACATACATCAACAGCGAGAAACTCAACGACGGCAATGTGGACGAACTGCTTGCCGAGCACGACGGTATCGTTGTGGCACCGGGATTTGGCCAGCGTGGCACCGAGGGCAAGTATGTGGCTCTGAAGTGGTGCCGTGAGCACGATGTGCCCACCTTCGGCATCTGCCTGGGCATGCAGAGCATGGTCATCGAGTATGCCCGCAACGTCCTGGGCTATACCGATGCTAACAGCACCGAGATGGACCACGACACCCAGTATAACGTCATCGACCTGATGGAGGAGCAAAAGAGCATCACCAATCTGGGTGGCACCATGCGCCTGGGAGCTTATGCCTGCCATCTGCAGGCTGGCACAAAGGTTGCACAGGCTTATGGCAAGGAGGATATCGAGGAGCGCCACCGTCACCGCTTTGAGTTTAACGACGAGTACCGCCAGGCATTTGAGGAGGCCGGCATGAAGTGTGTGGGCACAAATCCCGACACGGGTCTCGTTGAGGTGGTTGAGGTGTCCGATAAACGCTGGTACATAGGCACGCAGTATCATCCCGAGTACAGCAGCACCGTGCTCAGCCCGCATCCTCTGTTCATGGACTTTGTGCGCCATGCTATCGCTTACCGCGACGAGAAGAAGAAATAAGAAGAAATAATTAAAAACTACTTAAATAATAGCTTTTTTACGTCAAGACAACGCTCTTGACCTTTAGAGAAAAAATTATGGACAAAAACACGATTACCGGATTGCTGCTCATGATGGCCGTCATCTTTGGCTTCACATGGCTCAATGCTCCCAGTGAGGCAGAGCTGGCCGAGCAAAAACGCATTCAGGATTCTATCGCTAACGCCGAACTCAATGCCGCTGCGCAAGTAAACCAAAACGCGGCCGTAGACAAACTTACACCCGGGGAGCTGGCTCAGCTCAAGGATGTGCTGTCTAAATCAGTTGCCACCGACTCTTCCAAGGCCGGTATTGACAACGGTGGAGTGAAACTGTCGCTCACTGCTGGTGAGGTGACAGGTACAATCGACCTGGGTGACACTAAGGTCGACTTTGCTGAGGTTAAAAATGATTCAACTAAAAACGCTGCTGTGCACAACCGCGCCGTGGCCGCTGTGAAGAATGCCCTCGAGGTGTACACTAAGAACGGCTCGTTTGCGGCATGCCTGTCGGGTACCGACAAGGTTGTGAAGCTCAAGAACGACTCGCTGGCTATCGAGATCAGCACTAAGGGCGGTACCATCACCCGTGCGTCGCTGCTTGCCTACAAGGCTTACAATGCTCCCAATGTGGAGGTGTTCACCCCCGGTGACAACGAGTACAGCTTTGTGCTGAGCAACAACACACAGCGCTTCGACACCCGCAACTTCTACTTCACTCCTAATCAGATCAACGACAGCACCGTGCTCATGCAGCTCGACCTGGGCAACGGTTCTAAGTGGGGTCTCAAGTACACGCTGGTTCCTGGCAGCTACATGGTGCGCATGGAAATGGTGCAAGAGGGCATGAACAACATCATCCCCTTGAACATCAACAGTGTGGACCTGAACTGGCACCAGAAGATGTCGCGCCACGAGGAAGGCAAGATGTTTGAGGAACGCAACAGTGCCATCTACTACAAGTATTATGGCGAGGACGGCGACGTCGAGTACACTAAGGAAAACGGCGACGACGAGCAGGACAAGTCTAAGGACCGTCTCAAGTGGATCTCTACTAAGAACCAGTTCTTCAGTGCAGTGCTCATTGCCGACAGCTGTTTCTCAGGCGCAAAGTTTGTGAGCAAGGAAGTGGGCAAGGACAGTCCTGACTACCAGGAATATCTCAAGGACATGACCATCAGCACCGTTGTGCCTTATGCAAGCGACAAGGCTAACCCCGCGTCGTTCTATATGTATCTGGGTCCCAACCGCTATCCCACGCTGAGCGACTATGACAAGTACTCGCCCAACGAGGACCTCCAGCTCACCCGCCTCATCCCGCTGGGATGGAAGCTGTTCCGCTGGATCAACACCGGTATCGTGATACCCGTCTTCACATGGCTGGGCAAGGTGATAAACAGCTATGGCATCATCATCCTGCTGCTCACCATCATCATCAAGCTCATTCTGTCACCGCTCACCATCAAGAGCTACATGTCACAGGCTAAGATGCGCGTGCTGGCTCCTGAGATTGCGGCCATCAACGAGAAGTATCCTGGCGACGAGAACGCTCTGAAGCGCCAGCAGAAGACTATGGAGCTCTACAGCATGGCCGGTGCAAGCCCCTTCGGTGGCTGTCTGCCCATGATGCTGCAGATGCCCATCCTCATTGCCATGTTCACCTTCTTCCCCTCATGCATTGAGTTGCGCGGTCAATCATTCCTGTGGGCTGCCGACCTCTCGGCTCCCGACAAGATAGTAGAGTGGAGTGCTCAGATTCCCTTCATCTCTTCTTACTTTGGCAATCACATCAGCCTCTTCTGTATGCTCATGACAGTGACAAACATTGGCTATACTTACCTGTCGATGCAGTCACAGAGCCAGCAGAACGCTATGCCCGGCATGAAGTGGATGATGTATTTAATGCCTCTCATGTTCCTGGTGTTCTTCAACAACTATGCATCGGGCTTGAGCTACTACTACTTCATCTCGTTGCTCATCACCATCGCGCAGACCTATGCTTGCCGCCTCTTTGTGAGCGAGGAGAAAGTGCGTGCCAAGATTGCCGAGAACAAGGCTAAGCCCCGCAGCAAGAAGAAGAGCGGCTTCATGGCCCGTCTCGAGGAGGCTCAGCGCCAGCAACAGCAGGCACTCAAGGAGCAGCAGAAGCGCAACGGCAAGCGTCGCAACTGATGCTTAAGTAAAAGAACCTAAAAAATGTGTTCACACAAATGGTACGTCGCAAGAAATCAAATAGCAGAAATAAAAGGCTCAGCCGCTTGACGCAGCGGTTGGTGCTCGCCGGTGTGGCCTGTGTGATTGTGCTGTTTGGTTTCTTGAGCAACCGTTATCATCTGTTTGAACGTGTTTTCCGCTACAATATCACGCTCGGGAAAAACTATCCCGTGCGTGGTATTGATATTTCTAAATACAACGGCTCCGTCGACTTCAAGAAAGTGGCCGACGATGACATCTCCTTTGTCTACATCAAGGCGAGCGAGGGTGTCACCGTCAAGTCGTCCAGTATTAAAAGTAATGCTAAGAAGGCCAGAGAAGCGGGCCTCAAGGTGGGCGCTTACCACTTCTTCCGTATGAACCGCGACGGTGGACTGCAGGCCGAAAACTTCATGGCTGCCGTCAAGGGTGTGCACATGGACATGCCCATGGTAATTGATGTAGAAGACTGGACCAATGTCAGGACCGTGAGCCGCAGTGTGGTCAATGACCGCATCAAGGTCATGGTCAACACCCTCAAGCGCAACGGCTACAGGGTGATGATTTACACTAATGGCGACGGCAAGAAACATTACTATGACGTGAGCTGCAAGGGCCTGGACCTGTGGCTGTGCACATTCTCGCATCCCGATGATGTCAAGGGCAAGGGCCACGTCATGCAGCAATACAGCCACTGGGGCAGGGTGGACGGCATCGAGGGCTCGGTGGACCTGGACGTTTTCATGGGTTCACGCAGCGAGTGGAAAGCCTGGTTGCGCCAGAATGATTAAAAAAAGTAACACTATGAAGCGACACCTTATATCAGCAATAGCGGCATTGATGCTTGTGGGCCTGGGAGCACCCTCGGCCCAGGCTTCGGTATACACTTGGAGCAAGTATGACCTCACGTTTGTGACCCCCGACGGTGGGTTTGTGACTTACAGCAGTTCCACTCGCTTTGAGGAGCAGTGGGACGACATGGCTCTGGTGATTAAACTGTATAGCAAGTCGCGCAGTGACGAGAAAACTATCAATAACAACCTCACCCGCAAGGCTCTGGACTACAGCATGTATGACAACAAGCTGGGTAAGATGAAGGTGAAGGGGTTCAAGACACTGTATGTGGAGGGCACCATGCCCGACGGCAGCCGTGCCGTCATTGCCGACCTCGTCAGCGACAAGCAGGACCTGATCATTGAGGTTACGATCAACTACCTCTTTGGCGACCGTGAGACGGTGGACGATATCATTACCAGTTTTGCCGAGGGCAAGAAGCCCGAAGAGGCTAAGGAGCAGAAACACAAACAGAAGGTGCAGACCAAGAAGGATGCCGAGAAGCAGGAGAAAAACCGTAGCAAGGAGCAAGAGCGACGCAAAACCTTCAGCAACAAGCAGGTGTTTGATGCCTGAAGCCCTTTTTTTTGACTGAAAAATCCATCCCACTATGAAACGCATCTTATCTACCATATTAATGACTGCATGGCTAGTGGCATCGGTTTGGGCACAGAATGCTCAACCTGACAGTGCCGCCCTGTATATGCCGCTGGTATTTGAGCGCTACCAGGCGTTTGACTCAGTGAAACTTGACCAGAAGACTCCCGACGATCCCTTTAAGCTTGAGGCTGGCGACGAATGGCTGGTTAAGGCCCGTGAGACCAGTGAGCATAACAGGCGTGTGCGATATGCCGCCATGATGGGCTATCCGCAAGTCGTTAAATATAACGTGAACACCTTGCCCGAGCCTCCCAAGGAGTATGTCATCAAGAGCGACCCGTCTAAGGGCCTGCTCACCATCGAGGCACCACAGGTGTCGACTCCCAAGGAAGACAAGAACTTTGAAACCCTCGATGTGGGACTCAGAAACTGGCTGCACACCTTCAGCGCCTCGCTACAGTTCACACAGGCCTATATCAGCGGCAACTGGTATCAGGGCGGTGAGAACAATGTGAATGTGCTGGGCGATATAGAGTGGAAGTTCAACCTCAACCAGGATGTACACCCCAACTGGATGTTTAACAATACCATCCACTACAAGTTGGGAGCGTCCACGGCTCACGGCGACTCGCTGCGCAACTACATGGTCAATGAGGATAACTTCCTGTTTACTTCCCAGCTGGGTTACAAGGCGGTGAAACACTGGTACTACAGTGCCACACTAAATGTCAAGACGCAGTTCTTCCAGACCTATAAGACTAACACGATGGCCATGAAGGCGGCTTTCTTGTCGCCAGGCGAGGTCAATCTGGGTCTCGGTATGACATTCAGCGGCAAGAGCGCCCACAACGAGCGCACCTTTAACCTTGCCATTGCCCCGTTGAGTTACAACATGAAGATATGCCGCGACATCACTAATCTCAATCCCACGGCCTTCGGTATTGACGAGGGACACCACACCAAGCACAGTTTCGGTAGCAACCTGGAGGCAAAATGGGTGATTAACTTCACTCCCACCATCTCGTGGAGCGCACGTTTCTATACGTTCACTGATTATAAATATGTACAGGGCGACTGGGAGAACACATTCACCTTCAGCGTCACGCGCCATCTCAACACCAAGCTCTATGCCCACCTGCGCTATGACAAGTCGCGCGAGCGCGATGACAAGTGGACCTACTGGCAGTTTAAGGAGCTGTTGAGCCTGGGGCTCACTTACCGTTTTGCCACTAACTAATGAAAACTAATTGATTATGCGTAGAGTTCTGTTTCTCGTTCTTGCCACCATGTGTGTGCAATGCGCCATGGCCGTCATGGTAGTCCCTGGCATGGGTGATGTGATTGCCGGTGTCGACGAGGACTCGATGCGCGAGAAACTGTCGCAAATGGACTTGCAGCCCTTGGAGGGCATATGGTATTATCCCGCCGAGGACATGACAGTAGCCATAGAGCGCATGCCCAGCAATGGACGCCAGTATCCGCCTTACCACATCGTGCTGCTGTCAAGTTCAGATATAAATGTGCTGCCGGGCACCGAGATAGGTTATATCGAAACCGGCGCCGCCAAAAACGAATACACGCTGCACCTTTTCACTGAGCGCGACGACAACGGCATCTTGCATCATCCAGTGGCATGCTATGCAACGATGAATGCCGATGCCTCGTCAATCACCTTTGAGCGTCCCAAGTGGGAAGTCAAGGTGCGCGTGAATTTTGCCCGCTTCCTTCCCTCCATTTTCAAGGGAGTGTCGGTGATTCCCGAGAAACATGAAAAGAAAGTAGCCGAAGGGTTCCGCAAGGTATTCCCGGCCAATGGCAACGGCGATGCTTTTAATAAAGTGAGATACTTATGAGAACAATAGTGATGATAATGATGGCGCTGCTGGCAATGACGCAGGTTAATGCCGCTGCCCGCACGCGCACCACCCACAACCATTTGTCGACCGACGCTGTGGCCATGGACCGCGTTGTGCCCGAGGCTGGAGACACCTCCATGACCGTGAGGCAAGATGCCGTGACGCTGAGGGGGTATAACAAGCGTGCCAGTGACAGCAAGGAGTCGTTCTTCATTACTAACAATTTGAACCACCGCATCTCGTCGGTGCGCCTGCTCATGCGTTACACCATGCTCAACGGCACCATACTGCACGAGCGCACTGTCACCGTGCCGGTGACGCTCAAACCCGGAGAGACGCAGCTGGTGTCGGTCAAGACATTTGACATCCAGCGCCTCTTTTATTATTATGGTGGTCCCAAGCCCCGCAAGAGCGCCACACCCTTCAAGGTTGCCGTGAGGCTCCAGGGCTACGACATCCCTGTGGGCTATTGAATTGCTTTAAAATCTTAAAGGAATGTTGCGTTTGGTGTTGAAATAATATATGCCACTAGCATGATGGATAATTTGTATCCAATTAGTATCTTTTAAGGACGAATATAAATCGTAATTGAAAAAAAAGTAGTAATATTGCATGGTAATCGTTCATGTATTTGGTTTAACTACAAATTTTATGATAAAGACAAATGGGTAAAATCCTATATTTCCTCTGTTTTATTTTATCTGTCTTCCCGACTGACGCTTACGAGAACCGAAGGCACATCCATGTTACAAGACGCGGAAGCAAGAAATCACATACCGGTGATACCGTAGCTAAGATATGGATAGAGGAAAACGGTAACAAGAAAATAGAGATAGCATGGTCTGAGTTATCGGCAGATGAAGAAGCTGATATTATAGCTGTTATTGACGCAAATTATGATCACATCAATAAGTGTATTGACCGTGTCTTCAGTGGTAAGAAAGTGGACATTTTACGTATCAATAAAAAGAATTAATAAGATGTGTAGATTCAAAGATACAAATTTAGGCATAAAAAAACTCGATTTCAACGAGAAACGAGGGATGATGGCGGTTTATCTGACTGATGGACGTGAAGTACTTGTGCCTGTTAGGTTGTTCCCTGAGATAAAGCAACTTCGCAAATATCAAAGGGAGGATTACATGATCATGGATGGGCAGTTCTTCTCGTTTGAAGCAATCAGCAAAATCTTCTCAGTGAAGGATGTGCTGAATTGCAACCTTGCATAAGGAAACATGTAACATAGGAAACATAGAGTATTACATCTCTTGTTTTATTTCAACTAAACACCGCCAAGACATACGTTCATTCTACAGGTATTTTAAGTTTGTTACAGATTGTGAACTCGCGAGTTCACAATCTGTCGTGTACACATTTGTATAATTGCTCAAGGTCGCTGTGCGGCTCCAGGGCTACGACATCCCCGTGGGCTACTAAACGCCTGATGTTTGAAGAATAAAAATTAAATACTATAATATGAAGAAGATTATCTTAACGCTTGCCGCTGTTGCAGTTTGTGCCACAGCAGGTGCACAGGGCATCACGCCCGCTATGCTCAAGACATTTGAGAAGGACTATCAGTCTAACCCTGCCAACAAGGCGCTGTTCAACGCCGTTGCGACTAACAATATCGACGACATCGCACGCAATTTCAAAGCGCGCAATTCGATGAACAAGAGTTTCTCGGTAGAGACTCCTGAGCAAAATATTCACAACCAGAAGCAATCAGGACGCTGCTGGATGTTCAGCGGCTTCAATGTGCTGCGTGCCAACTTTGCCAAGGCGCACGGCGACAGTGTGCGCGTTGAATTCTCGCACGTCTACACCTTCTTCTATGACCAGCTCGAGAAGGCCAACATGATGCTCGAGGGTGTCATCAACACCGCCTCGCTGCCCATCGACGACGCTAAGGTGCAGTTCTGGTTTAAGTCGCCCATCAACGACGGCGGCACCTTCTGCGGTGTGAGCGACCTCGCCGACAAGTATGGCCTGGTGCCCATGAGCGTGATGCCCGAGACCTACTCGGCCGAGAATACCACCCGCATGGCGCGCCTCATCAAGAGCAAGCTGCGTGAGCAGGGACTGGAGCTGCGCAAGATGGTGGCCGGTAAAGCCAAGAAGGCCGACATCGAGGCCCGCAAGACCCAGATGCTCTCAACCATCTACAACATGTTGTGCCTCACGCTGGGCGAGCCCGTCAAGTCATTCAGCTACACCTTTACCGACAAGAAAGGCAAGCCCACTGGCGAAACTCGCACTTACACACCGCAGGAGTTCTATCGTGAGGTAGTGGGCGGTCCCATCAGCGGCACTTTCATCATGGTGATGAACGACCCGCGCCACCCTTACCACAAGACCTATGAAGTGGATCTCGACCGCCACGCTCAGGACGGTACTAACTGGAAATATCTCAACCTGCCCATGGAGGAGATAGCTCAGCTCGCCATCGCATCGCTCAAGGACGGCCGCAAGCTCTACTCAAGCTATGACGTGGGCAAGCAGAGCGACCGCAAGGCTGGCATTTGCGACGCCAACCTCTATGACTACGAGTCATTGATGGGCACCACATTCGGCATGAACAAGGCTGAGCGCATCATGACCTTTGACAGCGGTTCGACCCATGCCATGACCCTCACAGCCGTAGACCTGGACGCACAGGGCAACCCTGTGAAGTGGAAAGTGGAGAACTCGTGGAGCGCTGAGAGCTGCGACAAAGGCTACATGCTCATGACCAACGAGTGGTTCAACGAATACATGTTCCGCCTCGTCGTTGACAAGCAGTATGTCCCCGCCCAGCTCCTCAAAGAATTTGAGCAAAAGCCCACAATGCTCACCGCCGAGGACCCCCTCTTCCTCCCCGACGAGTAAACATCACCACGTGCAAACTTTTATAAAAATCATATAGTGTTTTTTAGATAATTATCAGAAAAAATGTAACTTTGCACAACATGAGTGATAATTATTCACATAATTCAAACAGATATAAGCAATGTCAGAGGAATTATTAAGATCATATCGTCTCACATCTATGGAGGAACCTACAGACGAGATGCTTCATGCAATAATGGAGAAAGTCGCTGTTGCTGCCCGTGAATCATCAGCACGAGCCAAGGAAGCGAAGCGCCGCATGTTTGCAGAGATGATTTCAAACATCAAACAAAAACGATCCACAAGCCGATGAATACCAGACGTCCCACGTTGTGTATTGTGGCTGGTCCTAATGGCTCGGGCAAGACTACTACAACGCTGCAACTCCTAGCTAATGAATGGGCTGAAGATAGTCTTTACATTAACCCTGATAATATAGCCCAAGAGACCTTTGGTGATTGGAATTCTCCCGAAGCAGTACACAAAGCCGCAGTTTTAGCTACTGAGAAAAGATACGAATGCTTAAGTCGCAAACGGGATTTTGTCTTTGAGACAGTGTTTTCGTCAGACGAAAAGCTAGAGTTCGTCCGAAAAGCAAAAGCGGCAGGTTTCTTTGTGCGTCTATTTTTTGTGTGTACTAACGATCCTGAAATTAATGTGCATCGCATCACCAAGAGATATCTTGAAGGAGGACACGAAGTGCCAATTTCCAAAGTTATTTCACGCTATTATAAATCTATAGCAAATGCAGCACAAGCAATAGAAATTGTTGACCGAGCTTATATATATGACAATTCAGTAGAAGATTCTTTGCCTCAATTACTATATCGCACCGTCGAAGGAGAGGTCTTTAAGCAATATATAGACGATGTCCCCGAATGGGCAGAGTCATTGGTGAAGTGAATCGGGAATTATATAACACCATGCTCACCGCCGAGGACCCCCTCTTCCTCCCCGACGAGTAAGATAAATGCTTCTAGATGTGTCGGATCTTTGCATGAGCGAAACTCACAGACAGCTGGGCGTAGCAGGCATCGGAGATGCCGGGCAGGTCGTAGACCTGCAATGTGTTGAAACGCCATGCAAGCAACCTCGGAGAGGTGCGCAGCTTGGCGCCAAGAACTAGATACACTTCCATGCAGTGCCGAAGCCGTGGTAAGTCCATCACACGATAGCAGTGCAGTAGACTGTGATGAAGGTGCGGGCAGAAGGCATCGGAGATGCCGGGCAGGTCGTAGACCTGCAATGTGTTGAAACGCCATGCAAGCAACCTCGGAGAGGTGCGCAGCTTGGCGCCAAGGACACCTACATAATCGTGCCCCGTAGGGGAACATGAACCAACAAATAAACGTAAAAACATGAGTGCAGTAAGTTCGCTATATCATATTGTAATAAATACGCATGGACGTAAAATGACATTGCCTGATTCCATCACAGAGAATCTGTATCGTTACATCACTGGTGTGGCAAGGAATAAAAAATCAACAATCATGGCTATCAACGGTATAGAGAATCATGTGCACATGTTGGTTGAACTTTCGCCCACCATTGCCCTGAGCGATCTCGTTAGGGATATAAAGCAGGCAAGTAGCAAGTGGCTTAAGGGGCAGCCAGAGTGTACCATGTTTGACGGATGGGGTAAGGAGTATGGCGCATTCTCATGCAGTAGCCGTGATACTGAAATGATAAAGAAGTATATTGCTAATCAACGTGTCCATCATCGCACTAATTCCTTTGAGAACGAATACCAACGCATGGTATTGCTCTCGGGTAATGAATGGAATGAATATCGCTTAACATGATGCTCATGTTCCCCTACGGGGCACGTCTGTCTATCATCGGCAATCGCCAAGCTGCGGCCGTCTACGACGCCCTTGCATGGCGTTTCAACACATTGAGGCCCTACCGGCCTCTTGACGTCTACGACGTCGAGCAAAGCGGATGTACTAGAATAAATGACCGATGTGTGCTGTCGTGGAATGTGGAGCAGCAAGTATAATACAACGTTATCGCATGAAGATGTGGTGGACGAAAAGGTATCGATGTGTCGCGCTAGCCTCACAGCACGGTATCACGCAGTGCGCTGGCAGACGTGGATAGGCCACGCATATAGTGATGACGTACAGATAGGTATGCAGCAGACTGTGATGACAGCGGGGTGGAGGCATCGGAGATGCCGGGCGGGTCGTAGACCTGCAATGTGTTGAAACGCCATGCAAGCAGCCTCGGAGAGGTGCGCAGCTTGGCGCCAAGAACTAGATACACTTCCATGCAGTACCCGCGAGTGCCGAAGCCGTGGTGAGTCCATCACACGATAGCAGTGCAGTAGCATGTGATGACAGTGGGGCGGAAGGCATCGGAGATGCCGGGCAGGTCGTAGACCTGCAATGTGTTGAAACGCCATGCAAGCAGCCTCGGAGAGGTGCGCAGCTTGGCGCCAAGAACTAGATACACTTCCATGCAGTACCCGCGAGTGCCGAAGCCGTGGTGAGTCCATCACACGATAGCAGTGCAGTAGCATGTGATGACAGTGGGGCGGAAGGCATCGGAGATGCCGGGCAGGTCGTAGACCTGCAATGTGTTGAAACGCCATGCAAGCAGCCTCGGAGAGGTGCGCAGCTTGGCGCCAAGGACACCAACCATGATGGTGCCCCGTAGGGGAACATGAACCAACAAATAAGAATTTGGCTACTACTTTTCAATATGACTTTTTGCTTGGTTGTTGTGGATGTGATAATAGGTTGCAGTAAATTTATGATTGTGTAATATATTGTAAACCAACAATTTACCCCCCCCCGAAAAAATGTGTATTTTTGTTTGCTTTTTACAGTAATTTGTCGTAATTTTGTCACGATAAATTAATAAATCACAGTCATATGAAGGGGGTAGCTATTACATTATTATGTACAGCGGCAATAGCATCGACCGCAAGTGCGGCCTACATGCCCATTGCCCGCGAGAATGCGACTTGGACCTATCATCACTTGCTCGTGAATGATGGAATCAAGCAAGATCACAGTTATAAACTCTACTTCAAGGGCGACTCAACCCTAGAAGGTGTAACCTACAAGAAATGCTTTGTGAAGTATGACGAACCTGTGCATGCAGGGTCGCTTGTAGAGCAAGGCTTGGTGCCCATGGCACTGGTGCGCGACAGCGAGCAGAAAACATACGCTCGTTTTACAGCCGAGGTCATTGCCGAGAGCAAGACACTAGGTGCCGATAGTCCATACAGTTATTTTGTAGCCGACGATACCAACGAAAGGGTGATTTATGATTTCTCTCAAGGTAAAGTGACCGACTACTTCTACTTTGGCGGCTCTGCCTATAATATCATATCAGTCAACGACAGCGATGGCAACTCCGAGCGTGCGCTGCTTGAGAGCGTGGGCGAGGACAACGGATATTACGAACTTCAAGAGAAGTATCATGGCGACCTCGTGCGCTGTCACATTCCAGTGAAATGGCAAGACAGCCAGTTTGACGAACTGCGTTTTGATCGATTAAACACTCAGGCAACACATTTTGATTACACTTACCCCGTGCAAGTCGATGCTGTTGACTATGTAAACGCATTGGGTCACCACGACCTCAATACATTCCAACCCTTGGTGCGAGAGGATCGCACATGGATAAACATGTTCGTTCAAGTGGGCTATGAACCAGATGACCCGGATGACCCAGAAGACGATGGGTGGTCAAGTTACTCCTATTATTACGGCTATCGCTTTAGAGGCGATACAGTGGTCAATGGTGTGACTTACAAGAAATGCTTTGTGAAGTATGAGGACGAGGAGAAGGCAGCAAGAAAAGTTTTCGGCTGCGGAGGATTCTATGACAACGAGAAATTTTTCAAAGCTAAAGCGTCACAGAGTGCACGTCCACGCGGCTGGCACGAGTGCGGTCTGGTTCGTGCCAAAGACATGAGGGTATTTCGGTTTGACAATGAGACCGAGAAACCTGGCATCAATAAAGAAACGCTTATTGCCAACTATGCCTCGATGCGTGTTAATGCCAAGTACGGAGAATATCCATATAACATTGAGTCAGTAGAGATTGGCGGTGTAATGTGCAATAAATATGAAGGCGAATTTATGTTAGATTACCTGACGTTTACGCTTGGAACCATCGAGTCGATAGGTCCTGCTGCCGGCGTAGGCACAATCTTGTGGCCAGCCGAGGAACTTCCCACATGTGAATTTTATTCATATAACGGCTTGAGCCATGTGCTGGATGGCGAAGGCAACATCATCTTTAAGTCACCTCTTTATGGAACTGATGCATGGAGTGCAATCAAAGACATGAAGGCCGACAACCGCCCCGTTGACAACAAGTACTATAACCTGCAAGGTCAGGAGGTAGACATCAAGAAAGCCCCTGCTGGCATCTATATCCACAATGGCAAGAAACTGATTGTGCGATAGCTCGGCCAGGGTATTATTAGCCCGGTTTTGCAAGAGAGTGATAATCTATCACAAAAATAGGGCTGTAGATTATTGCTAATTCACAGATAATTTGTAACTTTGCAAGGAAGATGCGTGATGCGTCTTCCTTGCTCGGCTTAAGCGACGGTGTGTCGCTGTTAGCTATTTTGTTGAATTAAAATATATTACATTGGACCCTGACCCTTTTACGTCTAGTTTGTTACTTTTGCCAGACTTCTTGACTCTGGCATCACTATTCCCCATATCATTTAGTCAGCCCACGTTAGGCAGTATTGTAGCTCTGGCGGTCTCAGTAGTGGGACTGTTTTTGTCGGCATTTAACTCGGGCTCAGAAATTGCGTTTTTCTCACTCACTAAGGAGCAGATTGCCGGCATTGTGAGCGATTCACAGCGCGAGCGCATAACACACTTGCTCAGCAAGCCCGACAAGCTGCTGGCAACTATCTTGATAGGCAATAATCTGGTGAACGTCATGATTGTCGTGACCATGTATTATGGCTTGAACAAGGTTCTTGTCATCAACAACAGTGTGCTCGGTTTTGTCATCAACACGGTGTTTATGACCTTCCTTATCTTGCTCTTTGGCGAGGTGATTCCCAAGCTATATGCCACTAACCACAACGTGCGTTTTGCGCAGATTGTATCGGCTCCGCTCAGTGCGATGGTGAAGCTGTTTACTCCCATCTCGGCACTGATGGTCAAGGGCACAGGCATAGTGGGCAAGGTAGTGTCGAAGCAAGCCGAGGAGATCTCGACCGATGACTTGTCGCGTGCGCTGGAGGCCAGTGACGTGAAAAACGAGGACGAGAAGGAGCTGCTTGAGGGCATCCTTGCCTTTGGCAACAAGACTGTGACCGAGATTATGCGTCCGCGCATCGATGTGGTCGACATTGACTATGACTCAACCTTTGACGAGGTGGTTAAGATGGTCATCGACACCGGTTACTCACGCATGCCTGTATATGATGAGACTCCCGACAACATCAAGGGCATCCTGTATGCCAAGGACTTGCTCCCTTACATAGGCAACCGCGACAACAACTGGCGCTGGCAGGACCTCATGCGCACGGCCTATTTTGTGCCCGAGACACGCATGATCGATGACCTGCTCGAGGACTTCCGCAAGAAGAAGATGCACATGGCAGTTATCGTCGACGAGTATGGCTGCACGCAGGGCATCGTCACGCTCGAGGATGTGCTTGAGGAGATTGTGGGCGACATCGACGATGAGTATGACACTGAGGAGAAGTTCTACACCCGCCTCAACCAAAATACCTATATGTTTGACGGCAAGACGCTCATTGCCGACTTCTTGCGTGTCCTTGACATTGACGAGTCGACGCTCGATGAGCATGGCCAGGATGCCGAAACCATTGCCGGGCTGTTGCTTGACCTCAAGGGCGACTTCCTCAAGGAACAGGAAGTTGTGACCTATGGCATGTTCACCTTCACTGTGATGAAGGTGGTGAAATATCGCATTGCCAAGGTTAAGGTGACTGTAAAGCAGTGATGATATCACAGTTCTAGAACACATAAATCATCTTCCCCTCCATCTTGCCCGCCTTGAGCTGACCTTAAGGTTCTGGGTTAAATACAGAAGCTGATAACAAAACAGCGACGGGGACTTGCACATGGCAAGTTCTCGTCGCTGTTTTTGTTATTGTGGGGATGGTTTATTGCGGTTGTAAGTTGCGCTGGCGGAACTCGCTGGGTGTGCACTGGTGACGGGCAATGAATGCTGCGCGGAATGTGCGGGGGGTACTGAAGCCTGCCAGGCTCACAATCTCGGTGATGCTGATGTCAGTGTTGAGCAGCAGGTGCTCGGCGCGGTCAAGGCGTATGTGGGCTATGAACGTGCTGAAGTTCACGCCCTGCTCCTTGAACCATCGTGACACATAGGTGCGGTTGCTGCCCACTGCGCGAGCCACGTCGACGATGCTCAGTTCAGTGTTAGTGAAGTTTTTCTCCTCAGTGCAGAATGCTCGGATGGCATCGCCAAACTTGGCTTCCTGCCAGGTCTTGACGGCAGATGCTTCGTTGTCGTTGTCTTCTTCAGCGTTCTCCTCGTTTTGCTTGGCTATGGCGACCATCATTTCAGTGGTGGTGAAGTCGTGTCTGAGCAACCTGTGCGAGTAGAAGATCCAGGGCACGAGGCTCAGTACCGAGAAGATGATATCGTCACGTTGGGAGGGGAAGAGGTAACGCAGCACATACCATATCACCACAAGACCTACAAGGAAGTAAAGCGTGGTGAGCACCCACGACACACCGCGGTTGCCGGTGTTGGCATAGGTTTCATTGAGTATGGCATGATACTTCCTTGATGCAAAGTGCACATAGATGATGACTAGGACGGAATAAATGAGGACATACCATCCAGCCATCTTCTCAACGATGGTGTCCTGTGTAAATATCAACGCTATAAAGCATATTATCAAGGGGATGAGCTCCAAAATGACCTCGGCAAATCCTGTGGGCTTGATTCTCACGATCGACATGAGCGACACGCCCATGAGCGGCACTGCCATCATCTCCATGATGGTGACGATGGAGTAGGTGGCAGGTGAGACGGTGCCTGGGTGTATGAGCAGTTGTGCGTCCAGTGCAAAATGGATGATGTACTTGATCGTGAGCAGCACCATCGTCAATGCGAGAATTTGCATCAAGAAGCGACCGTTGCGGTTGCGTTGCTTCCTGAAAGCAGGCACAAGCTTAACTATGGTTGCCAGGAAAAAGGCAATCAGTCCGCCGTAGCAAAAGTCTCTTAGATGCAGTATGAAGTGGTCCATTAATGTAGTGTGGTTGTTTTTTTATGTGCAATAAATAAAATAGTGTCAAATAAGTTTCTCTGATGTGTGTCTATAGCATCCCTTGTTTAGCGCGGTATTCGCTGGGGGTGCAGCCATATCGTGTAACAAAGACATTTCTAAAATGCCTTGCGTTGCTGAATCCGGAGTCTTCCACAATCTCGCTGATGGGCTGTGTGGTGCGTGCAACGAGTTTCTCGGCATAGTCGAGTCGTATGTTGGTGATATAGGTACTAAAGTCTTTCTCGTTCTCCTTGCACCATCGTGACACATAGGTGCGGTTGCTGCCCACTCCGGTGGCCACGTCCTGGACGCTGAGGTCGGGATTAGTGAATACCTCGGGCTTGTTGCAGTAGTTGCGCACTGCGGCATCAAATCGAGGCTCCTGCCAAGCCTTGAGCTTGACTTTTACTTGTGGCAGGGGCACTTCTGACACCATTTGCGACACCTGCACCATGGTGGTGTCGTCGGCCTGTGTTGCTGCGGGAGCAACGGGCTCTATGGCCTCTGTGGCCTCGACCTCGGTTTCTTCCTCAGTGTCGTCGAGCTCGCTGTCTTCGTTCTCGCTCTCGCTCATCTCTATGATCAGGTGCACGTCAAGCTCCTGGTGGCACAGCATGTGCACGAAGACGCTGGTCACGATAATGCTCACTGCCATGTAGATGCAGTCGCCCAGCACAGTGGGGTAGATTATTGCCATGACGGTCCAGGCGATGAACGTGAACATCAAGATATACAGCACAGTAAACACCCACGAGATGTCGCGCTTAGAGGTGTTGGCATAGGTTTCGCTCAGCAATGTGTTGAAGTGCTTGACGTTGCGCTTCACCAGGAAGAACGCTACCACTGAGGTGGCGGCAACATAGACGTAGCCCATGTAAATGAGTGGTACCCAACTTGTGATGAAGTATAATACTGCCAGCAGCGCAATGGGTGCCAGGAATGCAAGTATCTCTCGGGTACTTGTGTTGCGCAGACGTGACACACTGATTAAGGAAGCTATCGACAACGGCAGTGACGACATCTCAATGAAGTTGAGTGTCTCTGATACCTTGTAGGTGTCCCACCATACTGTCTTGTACAAGTTGAGCGAGTCGATGAAGAACCATGCGACATATTGCAGAAGCAGCCACAGATTGCATACGATGGTAATGCCTATAACAAAGCGTGTGCGATCGCTCTCGCGCTTGTTGTATCTTATAAACAGCGAGACGATACAATTGATGATGATTCCTATTATTGCTCCATAAAGCAGTGACCGCACGTGCTCTATTACTAATTCATTCATTGATGTTTGATTGTGGTTTTTTGCGAATTAAGCACAAAGGTACAATAAAAAAACTATTTTTGGGGACAATAATGGTAGAAATGTGCGAGCTAAGCTACTTAAAAAAAGTTAATTACATGTTTTTTTCAAGAAAAGTGCGGCTAAAATAGCCACTACTTAATTGAGTAGGGGTGTGATTTACTTGTTAAAGTAGGGATAGGTGACATCCCACAAGAAAAGTGCGTTGCCGGGCATGGACATGCCAGCCTTGCATCGGTCTTTCTTCTCGATGATGTCGCAAAACTGGTCTACGGTGATCTTGTGTGTGCCCACTTCTACCAGTGTGCCCACGATGGCGCGCACCATGTTGCGCAAGAAACGGTCGGCGGTGACGGTAAACACCCACTGGTTGCCCTCACGCTCCCAGCGTGCATGGGTGATGCGGCAGTTGTTGGTCTTGACATCGGTGTGCAGTTTTGAGAACGAGGTGAAGTCAGTGTACTGCATCATGCGCTCGGCAGCCTCGTTCATCAGGTCATAGTCCAGATTCCAGCGGCAGTGCCAGCTCAAGGGGTAGAGGAAGGGTGACTTGGCGGTGTGGACAAAGTACTTGTAGGTGCGTGAGGTGGCATCGAAGCGTGCGTGTGCATCGTCGTGCACGGGGAAGATGCTGTCGATGGCGATGTCCTTGCACAGCAGGCTGTTGAGCGAGTGTGCCAGTCGGTCGCACGAGGCAATGGGTTGGTCCACGTCAAAGTGTGCATACATCACGGCGGCGTTGACTCCGGCATCGGTGCGTCCGGCTCCCACTATAGAGATGGGCACACGCAGCACACGGGAGAGTGCTTCCTCGATGGTCTCCTGCACAGAGCTATCGTTGGGCTGCACTTGCCACCCATGAAACTCAGCCCCATTATATGCTAACTTAATAAAATACCTCATCGTTTCTCCTATTGTTGTATTGCCTTGTTATGGTGTTTTATCGCGCAGAACTCGCAGAACACGCAGAATTTATTATTTTTCTTTCAACATCGGCCTCTTCATTAAAATTATTTACGATTCTAATTAAGCCGCGGTCTATATCGTCAACGTTGAAATTGATTAAATACCCCACTCGCATGTCAGCTAATTTTAAATAAGATATCAATTGTTTTTTGTGAACAGATAAAAGCGTCTCAACTGATTTGAGCTCAATTATTACTGCATTTTCAACTAAAATATCACATCGATATCCCACCCCTAAATCTTGTCCTTTGTACCTGAGGGGAATAGCTACTTGGGGATTTGCGACAAGACCTTTGGAACGTAGTTCTATTAACATAGCATTCTCGTAAACAGACTCTAAAAGACCAGGTCCGAGTTGCTTGTATACCTCATAGGCACAACCCCTTATAAGGTAAGTTAAATGTTTATATGTCATTTAGCTAATTAGAAAAATAATGAATAAAATTCAGCGTGTTCCGCGAGTTCTGCGCGATAAAATACCAAATTGGTCCCCGAGAGAGTAAGGTTATTTGTTGTGCTCGAGGTAGGTGTAGCCGTAGAGGCCTGAGCGGTAGTTGCGCACAAACTCGTTGCCCTCTTCGCTGGTGATCTTGCCAGAGCGTATTGACTCGGTTACCCACATCTCGACGTTGCGCACCAGCTGCTTGGGACTGAACTGCACGTAGTCGAGCACCTCGGCAACGGTCTCGCCGTCAATGACCTGGTTGATCTCGTAGTGGTCCTTATAGACATCGATGTGCACCGCATTAGTGTCGCCAAAGAGGTTGTGCATGTCGCCCAGAATCTCCTGATAAGCACCCACGAGGAACACGCCCAGGTAGTAGGGCTCGCCCTCCTTGAGGGCATGCACGGGCAGTGAGTGGGTGATGCCGCGCGGCGAGATGAAGTTGGCAATCTTGCCGTCGCTGTCGCAGGTGATGTCCTGCACGGTGGCATGGTGGTTGGGCTGCTCATTGAGGCGCTGCAGCGGTACCACGGGGAACACCTGGTCGATGGCCCAAGAGTCAGGCAGCGACTGGAACAGGGAGAAGTTGCAGAAGTACTTCTCGGGCAGCATCTTAGAGACGCTGTTGAGCTCCTCGGGGGCATGCTTCATGTCGTTGACGATAGAGTTGACGTCGCGTGCCACACTCCAGAAGAGCTTCTCTACCATGGCGCGTGTGCGCAGGTCGATGAGGCCCAGCGAGAAGCGGTCAAGCGCCTCTTCGCGTATCTGCAGCGCGTCGTGCCAGTCCTCGAGCAGACGTGCCTTGTTGATCTTGTCCCAAATCTCATACATGTCGCGCACCAGTTCATCGTCATCGGGAGTGACGCTGTCTTTCTCCTCGTCCCATCGAGGCAGCTCGGCGGTCTCCAGCACGTTCATCACCAGCACGCTGTGGTGGGCAGTGAGTGAGCGTCCGCTCTCGTTGATGATGTTGGGGTGGGGCATGTCGTTCTTGTTGCAGGCGTCGACAAATGTGTAAACGGCATCGTTGACATACTCCTGGATAGAGTAGTTCATTGAGTAGCCGCTGGCGCTGTTGCGTGTGCCGTCATAGTCCACACCCAGTCCGCCGCCTATGTCGATGAAGTCAACGTTGTAGCCCAGCTTGATGAGCTGCACATAGAACTGCGAAGCCTCTCGCAGGGCGTTCTTGATGCGGCGTATCTTGGTGATCTGGCTGCCTATGTGGAAGTGGATGAGCTTGAGGCAGTCGACCATGTCGTTGCTCTTGAGGTAGTCGAGGGCCGAGAACAGCTCGCTGGTGTTGAGTCCAAACTTGCTGCGGTCGCCTCCGCTCTCTTCCCACTTGCCGCTGCCGCTGCTCGAGAGCTTGATGCGGATGCCTATGTTGGG
Organism: Muribaculaceae bacterium; assembly: GCA_024400935.1. Lineage (GTDB taxonomy): Bacteria > Bacteroidota > Bacteroidia > Bacteroidales > Muribaculaceae > Sodaliphilus. The sequence goes on from JAKSLZ010000010.1 coordinate 45,829, forward strand.
CCTGATGCCCAGTCGCTTGGCAATGGTGTTGATGAGCACCAGCTCGTTGAGTTTTTCCACCACGAGGTATATGCGGCGGCCCATCTTCTGTGCCAGCAGGGCGAGTTCAACATATCCCTCGTCCTTGTATCCGTTGCAAATGATGAGCGAGTTAGCGCTGATGTCGGCCATGTTGATGGCGAGCACCGCGTGGAGCTCGGGCTTAGAACCTGCTTCGAGGCCTATGTTGAACTTCTTGCCGTGTCCCACGATTTCCTCCACCACCTGTCGCATCTGGTTCACCTTGATGGGGTAGATGACAAAGTTCTGTCCGGTGTATTCATACTCCTTGGCTGCTCGTTTGAAGCAGCTGGCAAGCTTCTCGATGCGGTTGTCAAGGATGTCGGGGAATCGCAGCAGGATGGGTGCAGTGATGTTGCGCGTGTGCAGCTCGTCCATCACGTCCACCAGGTCCACGGGAACGCAGCTCTGCTTGGGAGTCACGGTCATGTGTCCGCGGTCATTGATTGAGAAATATTTCAAACCCCATCCATTGATGTTGTAAAGCTCGGCGCTGTCCTCGATGCGCCACTTGTTGATGCTAGCCACTTGTTATGTATCGTTTTAGAGTGAATAAACTAAATTGGTCTCACAGGGGGTGGCGTGTGCGCATGCGCCCATAACGCCTAATTAGTGCAAAATTAGTGAAAAAAACGGAGCAATGCAAAGGTAAAGTTCCTATTTTGCCAATATTTGTTTGAAAAAACGGTATAAAGTTGATTTTTTCGTTAAGTTTATATACCTTTGCATACTATATAAAACCATAACACAGGAATATGAAAAAGATATTGATGATAATGGCAGTGGCAGCAACATTTGGTGCCGCTGTGTGCGCACAGGACAACAGCTCTGTCGCAACTAGTGAAAGTGAAGCAGTTGCTGATGCTAATGCTAAAGAAGCAACCGTAGTAGATGCATCTACCGTGAGGTCTAAGAGTGACGTGTCACGCCACTACAATCCCGGCACAGTGGACAAGGGTAGCGAGTTCATCCTCATCAGCAAGAAGGACTGGCGCCTGTATGTGTATGGCAAGATTAACGGTGAGGAAGTGTTGCTGGCCAAGTATCCCTGCTGCTTGAGCAAGAACGAGGGTCAGAAACAGCGCTCAGGCGACATGAAGACTCCGTCGAGCTATCCCGGCAAGCCCTTTACCATCCAGCAGATTCAGGATGCATCGGGCTGGAAGCACAACTTCAAGGACGGCCGTGGCAGTATTCTGGCTTATGGCCACTGGTTCCTGCGCCTTAAGACTCCCGGTCACAGTGGCATAGGCATCCACGGCAGCACCAACAACGAGAACAGCGTTCCCGGACGTGCCAGCGAGGGATGCATACGTCTGCGCGACAAAGACATCATTGACCTCAAGACCCGCTATGCACGCGTGGGAATGCAGGTCATCATCCTTGACGAGAAGCAGGGCAGTCTCGACTTTGAGATTAAGGCTCATGCTAAGGCAGTGCCCGTAAAAGAGTAATACAGAATCATAAAATAAGTTCAAAAAAAGAAGATGAAACGTTTATTTAATTATGCAATCGTTGCATGCGCAGCCATGATGACATTGAGCTGCGGCGGTAACAGCGACAATAAGGATAATGAAGGTAAAGACAGCGTGCAGCAGGAAGCTCAGGCCAAGGAAAACCGCAAGGCTCTCTACACTGGCCAGTATAGCAATGACAGCACGTTTATCGTCATCAGCAAGAAAGACCTCAACCTCACAGTATATGCCTCGGTTAACGGTGACACTTTGCCCGTGGCCGAGTTTCCCGTGTGCCTGAGTAAGGTGAAGGGACAGAAACAAGGTCCTGGCGACATGAAGACTCCCGAGAGCGAGCCCGGTGCTCCGTTCAAGATCATCCAGATTCAGGATGCATCAGATTGGGCACATGACTTTGGCGACGGTCGCGGCAGCATCCTGGCCTATGGCCACTGGTTCCTGCGTCTCGAGACTCCCGGCCACAGCGGCATAGGCATCCACGGCAGCACCAACAACGAGAACAGCGTTCCCGGACGTGCCAGTGAGGGTTGCATCCGTCTGCTCGACAAAGACATCATCACCCTCAAAGAGAAGTATGCCCATGTGGGTATGCCTGTTGTGATTAAGCAGGAAGAACAAGGTTTACTTGGATATGAAATGGCTAAATAAGTAAACGAGTTTGATACAGTATTGAAAAATTAGGGTCCTGGGACGTAAAATTGCGTTTTGGGACCCTATTTTTTTACGCAAAAACCCCTTTTTAGTGTCTTTTTTTTCATAACTTTGCGGTGTTGAAATAAACCACACTATTGAAACAAATAACTTTTTTTAAAAAACAAAACGGATATGAAAACAAAATCTTTAATACTGGCATCATTGCTGGCAACCACCGCACTATTCAATTCTTGCACTAGCAACACTGCAAGTAGCACTGCAACTAACGACGACAACCGCAGCAACACCAAGATATGTGATTATCTTTATGCGGTAGAGTATGACGACTATGACTTTGACGCTGCTCACGAGGCGATGAGCAAGATGTTCAAGCCCGCTAATGCAGCCTGTACCGAGGTGCGCCGCGGCAACTTCGTGGGTCGCAACCTCGACTGGTACATCAATGACCAGGCAGCTGCAGTTCTCAAGATCAACCACAGCGACAAGCACCTTGCCTCTATAGGTATGGTGGGAGCAAATCCCTTGTTCACCGAGGAACTTGCTGCCGCTGGCGACACTTGCAACAGAGTATATGCAACGCTTCCCCTGAGCACCTGCGACGGTATCAACGAGTGCGGTGTATATATCGGTGTTAACGTGATGCCCACCGGCGAGACTTCGTTTGACAAGAACACTTGGGAATATGGCAAGTGGGGACACGGTGCTGCTAACACCAACCCCGGCGCTGAGAAGTCTTACATCGTCTCAGTCCTGACCCGCGTTGTTCTTGACAACGCTCACAGCGTGGCCGAGGCTAAGCAGATCATCGACTCTATCAACTGGTATGAGCCCGTCAACTTCCCCCACAAGGGCGAGTCACAGTCATTCCACTGGCTGCTGTGTGACAGCACCACCAGCTGTGTGCTCGAGTTCCTCGACAACAAGCCCTGCTACACCGAGACTACCGAGATCAACAAGCCCTCTTACGCTACCATCATGACCAACTTCACTAACAAACTGATGGCCGACAAGCAGATGATGCAGGACGGAGCACAGGGCTATGAGCGCTACGACGTGATCAAGGCCAACTATGATGCAACTCCCGCCACCTTAGAGGGCATGCAGGACCTCATGAGTAAGGCTTGGTTCACATTGGCTTACACCAAGGACATCAAGGATCCCGGCTTCTTCCATACCGACTATGCTAACAACAGCGCCATCAAGGCCAGCGAGGTTTACAAGAACCCCGACGTGCTCAATAACGAGGCATTTGTTAAGGAAGTTGAGACTGGTAAAGCCAACTTCGCTGACAAGTCACAGTGGCACAAGAAAGACTGCACGCTGTGGTACACCACCCACACCAGCGCTTACGACTTGTCAAAGCGTGAGTTCAACGTGCTCGTTCACGAGGGTCTCGACGGCCAGAAGGAATGGTACCACGTGACAATGGACAGCCACTTCGTTAAGCCACTTGCTAAATAATAAACTTTAATGATGCTTCAAGAAATATTTTAGACAACTCTTATACCCTGGTATAGCATTCACTACTATAACAGGGTATTTTTTTAATATCACTTAAAATCTTATGACATAATGAGTTTTTTTTATTAAATTTGCAAAACCAACACTTTTCTTGAAATTTTACATATTTTATAAATAATCTATGAAAAAATTATTTTTATCAACAGCACTGCCAGCCTTTCTCGCGGCATTGATGTGGCCACAGGCCGCCATTGCCATTGAGCGAGATGCCGACGGCCCCACCATCGAGAATTGTAACAGCAACGTTGTTATCAATGCCACCCGGGTGTTACAGTCAAGTAACATAATATAACATTAAACATCACCACTATATGACATCTGATTTGATGCCATATAGTGCTGTATTATTACTGATAACAATATTATAATCACTATATAAAACTTATTGACAAGATGCATAAAATTCACTTATTCTCTTACTTGCTCATACTTGCAGCGGTCCTTTCTTTTGCAACTTCATGTTCAGAAAACGACGGCCCCGATTTTCCCAAACGTGATTATGAACTTAACCCCAAGCTGACAAAAACCCTCCACAAGCGCGCACTGTATGACGAGAAGGTTGACGACCTGCTCAACCTGTGGGTTTACCAGTATGTGTTTGAATACAACAGCGTGGGGCCCGACATGAAGACACCAGTGCGACTCACAGGTGTCATCACCATGAATCCCGCCGTATATAACCGCGAGGTGGAGCCCAAGGACCTGATGCTCTACAACGAGTTCACCACTGCCAAGCACGGAGAACGCACGTCGGAAGACGAATTCCAGGACTTGGCACTGTATATGAACAAACTCCACAACGGCATCGCAATCTCAGCCGACCTCTATGGATGGACACTCACCGAGGACAAGCCACAGGCCTACTGCTGCACACACATCACGGCACAGGAAACAATGGACTGCTGGGATGCTGCAATGGAAATTCTCAAAGATCTCAATTACAATGTTGATGGCCTTCCCATCTATAACGTGGGTTACTCAAGCGGTGCGCTCGATGCAATGGCAATGCAGCGCTACGTTGATGCCTACCGCCCCGACATCGAGTTCAAGGCAACCATGGTGGGCGGCGGCCCGTATGACCTCGAGGCAATATACAAGAACTACGTTGAGACCGACACCACAGGCTACATCTGCGCCCTGCCGCTGATGATTGTCGCCTACAAGGAAACATTCAACATGCCATTTGACTACAAGGACATCTTCAAGGAACCACTGGCAAGCAACATCCAGCCCTGGATTCTCTCTAAGGACTACGGCACATGGGACATCAATGGCCTCATCGGTACCGAGAAGCACATTAGCGAGGTGCTCACTCCCGAGGCTTGCAACCTCAACTCGCCGCTCTCGCAAATGATTATCAAGAAGTTCCGTGAAAACTCTGTTTGCGGCACTGGACAGACATGGCAACCTAACACCAAAACCAAGTACTTTGTGTATCACTCGACTGCCGACTCTTACATCACTCACGAGGTGGGCATCGAGATGGCCGACTACCTGAAGTCTAAGGGATGCGACGTCACCACTGACTTCAAAGACGATGGCGACCACGTGCGCAACGGCATCCTCTACTTCACCGCCGAGTGCCTCTTGATAATGGCCGGCCAAAAGTTTGAGATACCCGAAGGTACCGTTATCGATTACTAAAATTGCCGTCCCCAACTGTAAAAAGAAAAAAACATATTAATTGTAAGTATATATGAAAAAAGAAATTAAATTATTTATGCTGTCGGGATTTCTCGCGGCGTTGATGTGGCCGCTGAGTGCCCATGCCATTGAGCGAGATAGCGTGGGCGTCTACCTCATCGGGTCCACCGCCGACTATGAGGAGTTTTGTGATGTGGTTAACAAGGGTGACACCTACGTCTCGGCTCGTGTGACTGCTGACGGCATCAACGTTAACCGCAGTATTGGTGTTGGCGACCGCGAATACCACTTCCGTGGCAAGTTTGACGGTCAGGGACACACCATGACCCTTAACGGAGTCCCATTGTTTGAGAATACCCAGCATGGAAGTGTTATCAGCAATGTGAACCTCACCGGCAGTATCAGCGCCACCGGCGAGTATGCCGGGTCGCTCGTTGCCCATGCCGTGAGCCCCACAATCGAGAATTGTAATAGTAACGCCACTATCAATGCCGCCGGCGCAAGCAAAGCGGGCGGTCTTGTGGGCAGCAGCCGTGGAACCGCAATCCTCAACGGCAGTTCGTTTACCGGTCAAGTCTCCGGCGCCGAAGAGAATGCCGGACTCATAGGCTGGAACCAGCACACCGCCATCATCAGGGGATGCCAAGCCACTGGCGTGCAATCCCTCGCCGGCAACCTCAAGGAGGGTGCCAACATTGTGGAGAACACCATGCTGGGCGACTACGAGGTGGCAATGGCACTTGAAGCTCCTGCCCAGGCAACCGACAGCGTTAGCGCGTCGATGAGGGCTAAGGTAGCTCCCATGGCTGGTACCATCAGCGCCAGCATTGACGGTATAGACTATTCGTTAGGCTCGGGCTCGGGCACCGCGACTGTGGTCAACGTGAATCCCAACTTAACTTCAGTGAAAGTACCTCCCACAGTTACGTATAACGGTGTGGAATATACCGTGAATAATGTGAAATCAATGAACGGCGGTAAAAAAATGGAAAGTGTTGAAATTCCGAATACCGTAAATAAAATTGAAAACGATGCATTCCATGATTGTACAAATCTGCAGGATGTCATCTTTGCCGACGGCAGCACAACACTGGCTCTGGGATTTAATGACTACCCCGTATTTGACGAACAGTTGTTTGAGTACTGCCCCATATATTATGTGTATATAGGCCGCAATCTCTCTTGGAACAAAGACGAAGACCCGCCATTTCAAACCAGGAAAAAACTGAAAATGATCGATTTTGGTCCTCGCGTGACCGTCGTGGGAAACAGCAACGGAGGGTCGAGTGGCGAAAGCGAACTTTTCGACGACTGTGATCATGTAGAGATATATTACTTCTATGGTGATGAGCAAAGCCTTGGCACCGAAGTCACATTCTACTGCTGCGAAGGCTTGGCGAACGCTACTCAAGCTTACATCAGCCGCGACCTCAAGGCAAGCAAGTACACCGAGTA
>JAKSLZ010000100.1 GCA_024400935.1 Muribaculaceae bacterium
CACGTTACATCAGGGCACAAAAAGAGGGTGCATCAGAATTTTGATACACCCTCTTATTGTCGTTATTATCATTATTAACGTTACTATCGTTACCTCCCTTTATCCGAATAAATGCGAGAAGGCTTCTTCTACCTTGCTCACTTCCACAATCTTGATGCCTGGGGCGGTGTGTACGCCCTTGAGGTTGTTGGCGGGGACGATGATGGTCTCAAATCCTAACTTCTGCGCTTCGCTTATGCGCTGGTCTATGCGTGTGACCTGACGTATTTCTCCACTCAGGCCCACCTCGCCGGTGAAGCACACGCTCTTGTTTACGGCCATGTCGACGTTCGACGACAGGATAGCGCATATCACCGCCAGGTCCATGGCCGGGTCGTTGACCTTGAGGCCGCCGGCGATGTTCAGGAACACGTCTTTCTGAGCCAGTTTGAATCCCACTCGCTTCTCGAGCACAGCAAGCAGCATGTTCATGCGGCGCTGGTCAAATCCTGTGACCGAGCGTTGCGCCGTGCCATATGCCGCAGTGCTCACCAGCGACTGTACCTCGATGAGGAACGGACGTGTGCCGTCGATGGTCACGCCTATGGCGGTGCCGCTCAGCGACTCGTTATTCTGCGACAAGAGCATCTCACTGGGGTTGGTTACCTCGCGCAGTCCGTCCTGCTTCATCTCATAGATGCCTATCTCGCTGGTGTTGCCAAATCGGTTCTTGATTGACCTGAGGATGCGGTACATGTAGTGGCGGTCGCCCTCAAACTGCAGCACAGCATCGACGATGTGCTCCAGCACCTTGGGACCGGCTATGCTGCCTTCCTTGTTGATGTGACCTATGAGGATGACGGGAGTGTTAGTTTCCTTGGCATAGCGCTGGAATGCCGCCGCACACTCGCGCACTTGACTCACACTGCCCGCTGCACTCTCCATCTCGTCGCTGGCGATGGTCTGGATAGAGTCCACGATGATCATGTCGGGCTTGTCGGCGCGTATGCCGGCAAAGATTGATTCGAGCGACGTCTCGCACAGCAGGTAGCACTCGCAGTCCACGTCGCTGCCCGCAATGCGGTCGGCACGCATGCGCAGCTGCTGTGGGCTTTCCTCCCCCGAGATATACAGCACGCGGCGTGAACGTATGCGCAGCACATTTTGCAAGGTTAGGGTAGACTTGCCTATGCCGGGCTCGCCGCCTATGAGCACGATGCTGCCGGGCACCAGACCGCCGCCCAGCACACGGTTGAGCTCACCGCTGGGGAGCTTGATGCGTGGCAGTTCCTCAGCCTTGATTTGCGATATCTTAATGGGGGCAGAACTCTTGCGCTGGCCCTCATCGGCGCCATACTTGGCCGCATGGCTGTTCTTTGCCACCACAGGCTCCTCGATATAGGTGTTCCATTCACCGCATGCGGGGCATTTGCCCACCCACTTGGGCGACTCATTGCCGCAGTTCTTGCAGTAAAATACAGTCTTGTTACCTTTAGCCATAATTCTTTATTTGATTCATCGAGATATCGATGTTTCGAGTTGTCGATGTTAAAAAATAATCTGCGAGAGAATATCACTTGAGTGAGTCGCGCATGAACTCGCTGATGGTGATGGCAGCTGCCACGCCCACGTTGAGGCTCTCGCTGCCGTTGCCGGGAGCTGCGGGAATGAGCAGGCGCTTGGTCACGCAGCGTTCCACCTTGGCGCCGATGCCCTGGCCCTCGTTGCCGAAGACCACAAAACACGGCTTCTCAAGCATGCTGCCATAGATGTTCTCGCCATTGAGAAACGTGCCGTAGACCGGGAGCTCGCTGTATTCCTCAAAGAGGTCCTCAAGGTCTACATAGTGTACCTTGACGCGCGCAATGGCACCCATGGTGGCCTGCACTACCTTGTGGTTGTAAACGTCGACCGACGTCCTGCTGGCAAAGATGTTCTTGATGCCATACCAGTCGGCCAGTCGGATGATGGTTCCCAGATTGCCGGGGTCCTGCACATTGTCGAGAACGATGTTCAGGCCCTTGCGCACCTCGTCGGGATTGATGTCATACCGGGGTGTCTCATACACAGCAATGACCTCGCTGGGAGTGGTGAACTGCGACATGCGGCTAAGCTGCTGTTTGTTAGCAAACATGATTTTCTCGCGGTGTCCGGCATGACCGCACTGGTCATACCACACCTTGGTGGCGATGAGCCAGCGGCAGTTAAATGCTTCCCAAGTGTCGCGCACGCACTTGGTTCCCTCGGCCACAAACAGACCCTCCTCGTCGCGGTGATGCTTATTGCTCAGCGACTTCACTGTCTTGATGATATAGTTGTTGATTTCTGGCATATAAAAATATTTTACTGACTGCAAATTTACCAAATTTAATGCACATCACCAAGCAAAAAACGGCTTTCTTGCAACCGTCAGCATGCCCACATGCTTCGGCGCGGAGCCGACACTGTCACGGCAGTGCTCCAGCCCTGGCTGGCATTGCGCACCTTGACGCGACCCAGGCCGAAGAATTGGCCGGCTCGACTCATCACATAGTGCATCACATCCTCGATGCTGCTGAAGTTGCAGTCCATAATGTTAGCTATTGTGCGGCCGTTGCACTCGAGCGACGCAAAAATCTGGTCGCCGTTTTCCATCTTGTGAGGGGTGTTGAAAGTGTTCATCGTTCTCGTTTTTTATCGTTTACGATGCAAAATTATCCCCCATGTGCTCATTCAACTGGCACACCTATGTAAAAAAATGTAAAAATACTATTCCCCCTGCCCGCTGGTCAACACCTCTAAAACATCGTCTGTATTTGACAGGTTATAATACATCAGCAGATTTACTCGGTTGGTAAATGTTTGAGTCATCCTATATGGGGTGACACTCTGATGTCCGTAGGACATTACTTGGATAACCCGGTACACCGTAGCGATAGCGCAGGTGTGCCGGGTTAGTGTGAAATCAAGCTGTGCGTCTGGAGGACGCTACACTATAGACGATTGGGATGTATGACAGATAACGATGGGATGTAGCGTCTTTCAGACGCGTTGTTGGGATGCCCCTTCTTTCCCCACACGCCACTTAGCCTGTTGGCAAAGGTTCACTGGTCGCGGCACCGGCTTACGCCGACTTAACGCTGCTCACTTTGCCGAGCTCTCTTCGTTCGGTTCGGCGTGTGGGGTTATCTAGATAATGTCCTGTCGGACATCGAAGTGTCACTTCTTCCTATATACACTAAAATCCACTGATTTATTATTAAGGGGCAAATTTAACGATTCCGACTTTTTTGTGGGTGTGGTCTTTTTGATGGGTGGGGTGGTGGGGGGAGTGGGGCGTTATCGGCCCAGTTTTACTGTTACGGCTTTGCCTTTGTAGGTTACTTGCTTGCCGTGGGTGTCGGGGTTGTAGCCCTGAGCGTTGGTGGCATTGACGTAGACTATGTTGAAGGTGCGCGTCTGGAGCATGCCGGGGTATGTGCCCTGGCGCTGGCTTATGGTGAGGGTGTGGCGTGCGTTGTCCCATCTCATGGGGATGGTGGCGTAGCGGCCGGCCTCGTAGCCATAGTTGGTGCCCTCGTCCTCATAGAGGGTGAACTCGCCGTCCTGTCCCTCATAGACGTAGAGGGTGATGACGCGGTCGGGCTGCTGGTCGGTATATTCCTGCTTCATGCCGTAGGGGATGATGCTGCCGCCGCGCACATAGACGGGGATGCTCTCGTAGGGCGCCTCGGCGGTGAGTGTCTCGCCACCGCGTGATGCGAGGGCTCCGCTGTGCAGGTCATACCAGCAGTTACCGGCAGGGAAGTAGACCTCGCGCTGACGTGCCTTGTAGGTGTAGACGGGGCAAATCATGAAGCTGGGGCCGAACATATACTGGTAGCCGATGTTGTTGACCTGTGTGTCGTGCCCGAAGTCCATCACCAGCGGGCGCATGATGGTGTAGTCGTTAAAGTGCACGCGTGCCGCCAGCGAGTAGATGTAAGGCATAAGGCGGTAACGCATGTCGAGGTGGCTGGCGATGACGTTGTAGGCAGGTGTGCCCTCGGGAGCGATGTTCCATGGCTCGCGGTAGGGGAATTGGCCGTGGGTGCGGTACAGCGGTGTCCACATGCCCCACTCGTGCCAGCGCACGTTGAGCTCGCGCCACTCCTTGAGGTCGTCGTTCTCAGTGCCGTCGTTGTCAAACTGATGCTGTGCCGCTTCGTAGCGGTGCTCAACCGAGAATCCGCCTATGTCCTGGCTCCAGTAGGGGATGCCTGAGATTGAGAAGTTGAGGCCTGCAGTAATCTGCGCCTTCATGTCTTCCCAGCGGGTGCCTATGTCGCCCGACCATGTCGCCGTTGAGTATCGTTGTTCTGATAAGAAACCGTTGCGGGTGAGCAGGAATACGCGCTGGTTCTCGGGCGAGAACTGGTTGCCATAGCCGTTTTGGTTCCACTGGGCGTTGTCTTGCAGCCAGTGCGAATCGTCTTTGCTCACTTTCTTGTTCTCGATAGCGGTTTCATAGCCACGCTGACCGTCGTAGATGGCCTCGGCATTGACGATGGAGTAGGCGTTGAAGAACTCGTCGCTTGAGCCAAGTTTAGTGGGGCCGCACAGCAGTTTGCGGTAGGCAAGGTCAGTGCAGTCGCGAATGTTGGGCTCTGACGCATCCATCCACCAGGCATCGATGCCCAGAGTGCCCAGCTTTTCATAGAGCTGGCGCCAGAAGATCTTGCGCGCCAGGGGATCGTAGGCGTCATAGAAGGCATATTTGTAGCCCAGCCAGTCATAAATCGAGTCGTTGATGCTCTGCTGGTATATCATGCCTCGGTTGTTGAGTTCGTGGAAGTTGTCGACGGTGAGGTAGTACTTGGGCCAGCACGAAATCATGATGCGTGCATTCATGTCGTGGATGTCCTGCACCATCTGCCTGGGTGATGCAAAGCGCGACTTCTCAAAGGTGAACGCTCCCCACTCGTCGGGTTTCCAGTAGTTCCAGTCCATCACGATGTTGTCGATGGGCAGCTTGCGCTGGCGGAATCCCTTGAGGGCGTCCACTATCTCGTCCTGAGTCTTGTAGCGCTCACGGCTCTGCCAGTAGCCCAGAGTCCACTTGGGCATGATGGGAGCCTTGCCGGTGAGGGTGCGGTAGCCGCTTATCACCTCGTCAAGGTTCTCTCCGGCCACAAAGTAGTAGTCGAGCTGTTTGGTCATCTCGCTCCACAGCGACAGTTTGCCTTGCTCGGTCTCGCTCACGGGCGCATAGGCGCGCAGTCCGCAGTAGGCCTCGCCGCCGTCGGGTTTCCACTCAATCCTGATGCTGTGGCGCTTGCCGGCTTCGAGCTTGATGCTGAACTTGCGGGCATTGGGATTCCATGCTGTGCGCCATATCGTCTGGTCATTGCTGCCGGTAGCCGCCAGGTCCTCGGTATAGACGGGCTTGCCGTCGATGTAGATGCGCTGGTAGCCTGAGTAATAGTGGCTGAAACGGTATTCACCCGTTGCCAGCGGCTCAATCTCACCCTCGTAGACTACGGTGGCTTTTTCAAGCGGGAACTGTGGCAGATTCTTGGCCGACTTCAGGTTCTCGTAGTATATCGAGTCCTCGCGGCGCACCAGAGTCTCCTGGCCGGGTGCCGAGTAGGTGCCTGTGAGCGCACCCTCGTTGCCGTCCTTGTCATAGAGGCGGAACAGACGGTGCAGCTGCTGGTAGTCCTCGGGGTTGCCAAAGCGGCACAGCGAGTAGCTGTCGAGCATGATGCCATAGTTGCGCGACGAGACCACAAACGGCACGCTCACCTTAGTGTTATACTGGAACAATTCCTCGTTGCGTCCTTTGTAGTTCCACTCGTCGGCTTGGTGTTGACCCAGGCCAAAGAACGCCTCGTCGTCAGGCGACTCAAAGAGCAGGCGAGTGCTCCAGCCCAGGTATTGCTGCGGAGTGCCGTCGGCACTGGTCTGTGCAGCGCGGAATGGCTCAAACGTCTTGCCGCCGCCGTGGTTCTCCTCAACATAGAGTTTGCCATGAGCGTCGGTAAAGCGCACTTCTCCGGTGTGTTTGTTAACACAGGCACGCAGGCTCGGCGTGCTGATAACCACCTCGTTGCCATCTTCACGGATGTCACTCCGGGAGTAGGGCGGTTGCGGAATCACAACGAGACTCTGAGCATCGGCAAAGCTCCTCTCGGGCGTAGCGCTCACCCGCACAATTTTGTCGCCCATCACCTGCAGTCTCACCAGCCGCGGCTGCCCCGCCTTGTCACCCTCCACACGCACGGTAACACCGCCATTGTCAACCATAACATTATTGCTTGCGCAAACCCCAACGGTTGCTAGCAAAACCCCAATTAACGCCAAAGTCTTTTTAAGGAACATGCTATATTTGTGTTTTTGAGTTTATTGTATTTTACCTCAAAGTTATAAAAATAATCCCATCGCACCAATATAATTAAATACATTTCTCCTTCTCCTCGCAAATAATTGTGATTTCAAGTCAGCATATTATTGAAATATTACTGTCCGGAAAAAAAGAAAATATTTTATTTCATTAGTGTCCAGTAAAAAAAGAACATGATTAAAATTGAAGTATTGATGGCGTTTTAGACCCCCTGCGGGGAGAGCGGAAGGGCTTCGCCCCATTGTTTTATCCCCGCACGTTCTCCAGTCGCTACGCTCCTTGCGCACGTACGGGGTTATTGTCCAGCGCAAAAGCGCTGGGTATTGTCCCTTAGGGACAAGAGATTACCTTAAGTTGCTAGGCCTATTTTATAGTTCGCTTATAAAATTATGGCTTTTAACGACTTATCTAGATATTGGATATTTTTGCCGGACACTAATACAAATAAAACATTTTCTTCTTTTAGTTCTAGGACAAGCCCCTGTTTTGTCAGAGTAGCGTATCTAACAGAAAAATATTGGAGTCAAATCTGTGTTTTTTGCCGGACAACAGTAACTATTCAGCAATAGATTTTTAGCAGATTCCCCGCGCGGAAATCACTGATTTTTTATTGAAGAAACATTAACAACTAGAGGCTGAAAGCCGGCACGCACAAAGCCTGCTTTGGGCACATAACCCCCACCGAAAGGAGTGAAACGACTGCCGGTGGGGGTGTAAAGTGTAACAAAACGCGCGGTTGAAGACCGCTACCTCGAAACGAACAAGGTGGCGGTCTTCAACCGCAGTATAGTGTATCGTATTTTTCACAAACTCTGCAAACAGACTCAATATCGCATCACGGCCAATCGGTCGCTGAAACAGTAGAGGCAAGCGATAAGGTTGTCGGGTATAACCCGCCAAACCTTGTGTGGCTGTTCGGTCTGGCATTAGTCTTATTGGCAGCCGCCTTCGCCCTCGTTTGGTATTTCAAGAAATAATTGATTTCTTTTTGTTTTCCATATTACAAGTCAAACATAAATTCGTACCCATGGGACGGACCACTCGTGAGAGCAGTCCGTCCCGACATGTAGGTAATTTTTTTGTGTTAAACAAGCGGGCCACTCGAGAGAGTTGTCCGCTTTTTCGTCAGCCGCCACGGGGCGGGCATCTTGCCTTCTAAAATCGGGAATTGAGACTAGTGCCTCAATTCCCTTGTTAATTGTGATGTAATGTCTGTTTTGTGAGCATCTCACTTGCCCAGTACGATGTTGATAACAGCGTTGATATCGCTGATGTCAACAACACCGTCGCCTGTAACATCGGCGCGGCCTTCATACTTGTCGGCGCTTTCGCGGCTCAGAACCACGTTGATGAGTGCATTCATGTCGCTGATGTCAACGATGCCGTCACCGTTCACGTCGCCGGGCGCAACCGGTGCAGGCTCGTCATCAATTATGATGAATCTTCCCCAATAAGAATGTGTCTTATAAGCCGCCAAAGACCCCTTAGGCACATGGATTTCAGTATTAGTCCTAAGGCCCTGACTGCTGGCCGTGGGAGGAATTGTGCAACGCATCCTAATAACAGGTTGATTATTGAACCTCAATGCCAGGTCATCAATAAAATTCACCGACTTGCCGATAACAAGTTCCTGGAGTGAACTACCGTCGAAACAAGAACCGCCTATCTTGGTCACGTTGTCGGGGATAACAACAGTCTTCAATGACGGGCAATCGCGTAAAAGGCAATAAGAAATCTCGGTGAGCGACTCACTGAGTTTGACACTCTCCAGTTTGTCACATTCCATAAAAGCACACATTCCCAATTCAATTACATTATCGGGCACGACCACACTTGTCAAGTTATCGCAATTGTAGAAGCAATGGTCTCTGATTTTTGTTACAGTACTGGGAATTTCAATGCTGGGCAAGCTGGAATCATTAAACATATTTGCCCCCATTAATATCAAACCCTCGTTGAGGTAGACGGCTTTGAGTTGCTTACAGCTATTAAAAGCCAAATCATAAACATACCTCATCGTCGAGGGGAACCTCACCGATGTGACAGCAGTCCCATCAAATGTACGGGAATCTATCGATGTGACACTGCGCATCACACCATTATATTTCACCTGTGCGGGAATCACTATGTCGCCCTTATAAGAGTCGAGGTGAACCACACGCATTTCGCCGAATGCATAATCATAGGCAATGCCGCCTTCAAGCAAATCATAAGCGCTTGCCGAACACCACGAGGCAACCACCATGAGTAAAACAAAAATAATTTTCTTCATAATAATTTATTGATATTGATCCTTAATTCCACAACACTATAATTTAACTTTATTTATAAGTTCCTGAGCAACAAAAAGTTGCCCGA
>JAKSLZ010000101.1 GCA_024400935.1 Muribaculaceae bacterium
GAGCGCGACCTTGCCAAGGTCGAGGTCGCGGGTCCGAGTCCCGTTTTTCGCTCAAGTTCTTTGAATAAAATGAATGGCATCACGCAAGTGATAAAGTTAATGCGAAAATAGCTCAGTTGGTAGAGCGCGACCTTGCCAAGGTCGAGGTCGCGGGTCCGAGTCCCGTTTTTCGCTCAAACTAATGCGAAAATAGCTCAGTTGGTAGAGCGCGACCTTGCCAAGGTCGAGGTCGCGGGTCCGAGTCCCGTTTTTCGCTCAAACTAATGCGAAAATAGCTCAGTTGGTAGAGCGCGACCTTGCCAAGGTCGAGGTCGCGGGTCCGAGTCCCGTTTTTCGCTCAAATCCCGAATGTCCAGGTGGCGGAATTGGTAGACGCGCTACTTTGAGGGGGTAGTGCCCGTTTGGGCGTGTGAGTTCGAGTCTCATCTTGGACACGAAAAGCTGGTAGAAATACCAGCTTTTTTCGTTATATACCCCACTTAAATAAAAAGAGGCCTATAGGGGATCAGAAATTTAACGGATCAGCGGATTTTTCCGGTTGGTGGAGCACAGTTCATGAATACAGTGTGGCCAGCCTGTACATAAAGAACTTGATGCCCCCGACACCCCTGAACTGTGCCCTGAAGGCTTTGATTTTGGCATTGAATGATTCTGCCGATGCATTGGTAAGCCTGTCCTCAAAGTAGTTGATTATGGTGACATAATGGTTCTCAAAAGTCTCAAGGACTTTGTTGAACGTGTCGTCACCGAACTTTTCGACTTCGTTGTACCACCTGGCCAGGTTGAGTCGTGCCTCGGCCGGTTTGGACTTGCGGTTGAAGATGTCCACGAGCTTGAGGTACAGGTTATATGGGATCAGCGGATTTTCTCGGTTGGTGTCACGTCGTGACCATCCCATCGGGATGGAATACGGTAGCCAGCCATGAAGGCCTGCAAATGCAGGACGATATGGCTGGAAGAAAGGTAACATAAACAGACCATGCCTTTAGGTATGGGATAAATCACGTGTGGTGAAGTGCGACCCCTTCGAGGTCGGGTCGTGGGGTGCTCATTGTCTCCGACGGCCTGCGGCCATCGGTTACGATGCAATGTGACGACTCCGTCGTCATGTTACCAACCAGAATTATCCGCTGATCCCGGATCCCTCGTTAGAATATATTCGAGCAGGGTGCACAAACAAAAAAAGAAGTCATTTCTGACTTCCTATTTTTGCGGAGAAAGAGGGATTCGAACCCCCGGAGGTGTTACCCTCAACGGTTTTCAAGACCGCCGCAATCGACCACTCTGCCATCTCTCCAATGTTAGGTGTATCGCCTTAACGGGTGCAAAATTACTACAAGTTTTTGAACTGTGCAAGTATTTTGCGATTTTTTTTACTCTAAATCTACAATTGTTATTCCGGCGCCCCCAAACTGCACGTGCTCATCACGGTAGCTTCTTACACCGTCTACTGTGTTTAAGTATTGGCGTATCATGGTTTTAAGTACACCAGTGCCTGTGCCGTGAAGGATGCGTACGCGACTTTGCTGAAATTGTATTGCATCGTCAATAAAATAGGTTACAGCCTGTATTGCTTCGTCGGCTCGCATGCCTCTCACGTCGATGTCGGGCTTGAAATTGAGCTGTCGTGACCTGATCTGGTTGTTGGCTTCTTTGCTCATCGAGAGTGGCTGAACGGTATCGGCTTTCTTGAGTGTTCGCTCGAGTCGTGATGTCTCGACGCGTGTCTTGAGGTTGCCGAATGCCACGATGGCAAATTTCTCGTCAACGCTGATGATTGTTCCCACAGTGGTTGCACCTTTCATGATGACGTTGTCTCCGGCAGCCAGTGGCCTGTCTTTAGCCTTGGCTTGAGAGGGTTCGGTCTTGTTATGCTTGCGCTGCAGGTTGTGCTTGGGACGTAGATTCTCGATGTGCTTGTTGGGCTCGTTACCTTGGTTTTCGAGCCTTTGCTTGAACTCATCGAGTTGTCGTCTCACTTCCTTGGTTTTTTCTTTCTCGGCCTGCATCTCTCGTATTTCCTTGATTGTGCGCTCTATCTGTGCATTGCTCTTGGCGAGGATGTCTTGTGCTTCGGTCTTGGCGTCCTTGATGATTTTCTTTTGTTCAGACGCTATTTTCTCAAGGCGGTTGTTATATTGTTCGACGACTGCATCGAGTTTCTTTTCCTTGACGTGTATCTCGTGTCGCTTGTTCTCCCAATATTTGCGGTCGCGCACTATGTCTAGGAGATACTTGTCCATGTTGATGTAGTCACTGCCTACTATTTCGCTGGCATGTTCAATCACATCTTGCGGCAATCCTATCTTGCGAGCAATCTCTATGGCAAATGAGCTGCCTGGGTAGCCCACTGAGAGCTGGAAGAGGGGACGCATGTGCTGGCGGTCGTAGAGCATGGCACCGTTGACGATGCCCTGTGTCTCGTCGGCAAAGTGCTTGAGGTTCTGATAGTGTGTTGTGATAACTCCATAAACTTTCTTCTCATTGAGACGCTTGAGTATGGCTTGCGCTATGGCTCCGCCTATTTGTGGCTCTGTACCGCCGCCAAACTCGTCGATAAGCACCAGTGTCTCGCCGCCACCTCGTTGCAGGAAAGTCTTCATGTTAGTGAGGTGCGAGCTGTAGGTACTCAAGTCGTCCTCTATTGACTGCTGATCACCTATGTCGATGAAGATGCTGCGGAAGAGTCCCATGTGGGAGTTGTTGTAGAGCATGGGCAACACACCGCACTGCATCATGTACTGGTTGATACCTACGGTCTTGAGGCACACCGACTTGCCACCGGCATTGGGCCCGGAGATGAGCAGAATGCGCTGGTTGTGGTCAAGCTGTAGGTTAAGGGGCACTACTTCTTTGCCTTGCTCTTTGAGCGAGAGGTACAGTCCGGGGTGTGTAGCGTGGTACCACTCTATGAGCGGTTTCTCTTGTATGTGGGGCAACTGTGCTCCTATCTCGTGTGCAAAGAGTGCCTTGGCCCTGATGAAGTCTATTTTGCCCAGTACGCTATAGGTGCCCAGCAGGTCATCGATGTGTGGCCTTATGTTGTCGGTCACGGCTGTGAGGATGCGTATTATTTCGCGCGCTATCTCGGCTTCGGTCTCTCGAATGCGGTTGTTGGCCTCTACAATTTCTTCGGGCTCGATGAATACAGTCTTGCCGCTGGCACTCTCGTCGTGGACGATGCCTTTGACCTTGCGCTTGTGTGCCGGTGCAACGGGGATTACTAGTCGTCCGTCGCGCACGCTGGGCTGTACGTCGTTGTCGAGCACACCGCTGGACTTGCCTTGTGCGATGATGCGCCTGAGCATGCCGTTTATGCTTGATGTTACGCTCATGATGGTGCGCCTGAGGTCGGCGAGCAGTGGTGAAGCGTTGTCCTTGATGTTGCCGTTCTTGTCGAGTATTGCAGCGATGTCGTCAATGATTGTAGCAAATGACTGCATGCCGCTCACGAGTTTCTTGAGGGTGGGATAGGGGGTGTTTTCTTCTTCCTTGCTCGAAGAGAAGAATTTGAGTATGTCAGCCACAGTGGTTAGCGAGCGCTGCAGGTTGAAGAGGTTGTCGGCCGAGAGGAATGTGCCGGGTGTTGTGACCGCTTTGAGTGGTCCTCTCAGGTCGAATATGAAATTGAGCGGGAATTCTTTGCTCGACTGTATGATTGCCAGGAATTCATTGGTCTGGTTTAGCCATGTCATGATGCTGCTGTAGTGTGTCGAAAATGACATGTGCTCGCAGTGCGTGAGCCCCAGGGGGCTTATACAGCGTTTTTCTATTTCGTGTCGGATTGTGGTGAATCCTATTTTTTGTTCAAAGTTTGAAGGATATATCATATAATGATGTTATTTCTAGTGCAAAGGTAATATTTATTTGTGAAAAGTGAAAAAGTCACGGTTAAAATGATGTGGTCAGGGTGGCACCTAACGTGTTAAAACAGTAAAAATAAATTTTCTTGCGTGCGCGTGTGCGCACAAGAATGTTATATGTAAATGTTTTTGTGCTTGTGTTTTTTACTGCGATGAGAGTGTTTTTGCCATTATTTGGCCCGTTTGTGCAAAACTAGTGAAGTAAAACGATTGCATTAAAGTTTAAATGTCTGATGCTTAGCAATATAGAGTTTTGACGATAATATTATCCCATGTTAAAATACCATCCATGTAATACGTTGATATTCAAATATATAGAAGTTTCCAACAAATTATATATGTTTTCTGGGATGAATGAGTGACGGATGTAGCGTGTCCATTCCAGATTTTTTTTGTAACTTTGCACTCTAATTTATAGAGTATATATGCTTGATTATTTGTTTGAAACAAGTTGGGAAGTATGCAATAAAGTAGGAGGAATCTACGCTGTATTGTCTACTAAAGCCAACACACTTCAACAACTTTACAAAGATAAAGTTATATTCATTGGTCCCGACTTGTGGAAGGAAGGCAATGAGTCACCATACTTCAGTGAGCGAAAGACCTTGCTTGCATCGTGGCGTCGCAACGCTAAGTTGCCTCATGGTGTGAGTGTGAGGGTGGGGCGTTGGAATGTGCCCGGCAATCCCATTGCTATTCTCGTTGACTACAAGGGCGTTTATGACGTCAAGGATGACATTTATGGCCAGATGTGGGAACACTATGGTGTGGACTCGCTGCATGCCTATGGCGACTATGATGAGTCAAGCATGTTTGGTGTGGCTGCCGCTATGGTTATAGAAAGCATTGTCGAGTGGGCTGAGCCCATGGGCAATGTGATTGCTCATTTTGATGAGTGGACTACCGGCATGGGTCTGCTCCATGTTAAGGACCACTGTCCACAGGTAGCTACGGTGTTCACCACTCATGCAACCAGCATAGGCCGCAGCATCAGCGGCAACGGCAAGCCTTTATATGACTATATGGAAGGCTATAATGGCGACCAGATGGCAGGAGAACTCAATATGCAG
This sequence comes from Muribaculaceae bacterium, assembly GCA_024400935.1. Classification (GTDB taxonomy): domain Bacteria; phylum Bacteroidota; class Bacteroidia; order Bacteroidales; family Muribaculaceae; genus Sodaliphilus. The sequence goes on from JAKSLZ010000101.1 coordinate 4,934, forward strand.
TCTAAGCACTCGCTTGAAAAGGCTGCTGCACACGCTGCCGACTCGTTTACTACCGTGAGCGAGGTCACCGGTCGTGAATGCGAACAGCTGCTCGAACGCACGCCTGTGGTTACTCCTAATGCATTTGAACAGGGATTTGTTCCCCGAGGCAAGAAATATGTGCAGGCCCGCAAGGTGGCGCGTGAACGCTTGCTCAGTGTTGCCTCAGCGCTTACTGGTGAGACCTATGGAGATGACACTATGGTGGTGGCTACATCAGGCCGATGTGAGTTCCGCAACAAGGGCATCGATATGTATCTTGACGCACTCAACGTGCTGCGCACAAGGCTTGCCGGCACTGACGGCCGCAAGGTATTAGCCTTTGTGCTTGTACCCGCTTGGTGCAAACAAGCCCGCGAAGACTTGAAAGAAGCTCTGACCGGCGGCAAGCAGGTGGAATATAACAAAATCATCACCCATGAGCTTCACAATCATGGCTGTGATGTCATTGAGAACAAGATTAACGAGTTGGGACTTTACCCTGGCAGTAATGCTGACGTGATATATGTGCCGTGCTATCTCACAGGTGAGGACGGCATCGTGGATATCGCTTATTATGACCTGCTGGCAGGCTTGGACCTCTCGGTATTTCCTTCTTATTATGAGCCGTGGGGTTACACACCGCTTGAGAGCATGGCCTTTGCTGTTCCCACTATCACTACCGACCTTGCCGGCTATGGCCAGTGGATACTGGACACATGCGGCAATGAGGTGAGCAAATGCGGTGCGGTGGTGCTCCATCGCAACGATTCTAACTACAGCGAGACCGTGCATGCTTTAGCTTCTTGCATTGAGGCATTTTACCGCATGGATGGTGACGAGATGCAGTCAATGCGCAACAAGGCGCAGGAGACTGCCCGCATGGCATCGTGGGAAAACTTCATCGAGTATTACAATCAGGCCTACATCAAGGCTATAGAACTGAATAAAAACAAAAACAATAAATAAAAAAGTTTTATGAAACTTCAAGTAAACAACACTAATGCTCCTGTGTGGAGATCGTTAACTGTAAAATCTAAGCTCCCCGGCAAGCTGTCAAAGCTTGATGAGCTTTCTAAGAACCTGTGGTGGGTGTGGAACAGTGAAGGTAAAACACTCTTTCACGACCTCGACCGCGACTTGTGGCGCTCTACAGGTGAAAACCCTGTGATGCTGCTCCAGCGCATCAGCAGCGCACGTCTTGACGAAATCCTCGCTGACGAAGAGATGATGGCCCGTGTTGATAAGGTGTATGACAACTTCAAGGCTTATATGGCAACACCCATGCGCGACGACCTGCCCTCAATTTCTTACTTCAGCATGGAGTATGGCCTGTGCAACGCACTCAAGATTTACTCAGGTGGTCTGGGTATTCTTGCCGGTGACTACATCAAGGAGGCCAGTGACCGCTGTGTCAACATGACTGCTGTGGGCTTCCTGTATCGTTATGGCTATTTCACTCAGACATTGTCGATGGATGGCCAGCAGGTTGCCAACTATGAGCCCCAGAACTTCAACCAGCTGCCCCTCGAGCCCGTGCTTGACGAGAATGGCCGCCAGATGGTGCTTGCAGTGCCTTATCCTGGCCGTGACATATATGTAAATGTGTGGCGCGTTAACGTGGGCCGCATGAACCTGTATCTCATGGACACTGACCTGGACATGAACAGCGAGTTTGACCGCCCCATCACCCACAAGCTCTATGGTGGTGACTGGGAGAACCGCATCAAGCAGGAGTATCTGCTGGGTATAGGCGGTGTGCTGCTTCTCAAGCGTCTGGGCATCAAGAACGACATCTACCACTGCAACGAGGGTCACGCAGCGTTGCTCAACCTGCAGCGTCTGGTTGACTATGTACAGGAAGAAGGCCTCAGCTTCAACGAGGCTCTTGAGGTCGTGCGTGCAACATCACTTTATACCGTTCACACTCCCGTGCCTGCCGGCCACGACTACTTTGACGAGGGTCTCTTCGGCAAGTACATGGGTGAGTTCCCCGCTAAGCTGGGTATCTCATGGTCTGACCTCATGAACATGGGTCGCGAGAATCCCGACACTAACGAGCGCTTCTCAATGAGCGTCTTCGCCCTCAACACCACTCAGGAGTCTAACGGCGTGAGCTGGCTCCACGGTGAGGTGTCAAAGAAGATGTTCCAGGGCGTGTGGAAGGGCTATGCACCCGAAGAGTCACACGTGGGTTATGTAACCAATGGCGTACACATGCCCACATGGGCAGCGTCAGAGTGGAAGAAGTATTACACCGAGACATTCGGTGCTGACTTCATGAACCACCAGGAAGACGAGGCAGCGTGGTCTCCCATCCTCAGCGTTCCCGACGAGGAAATCTGGAACCTGCGCATGCAGCTCAAGAACAAGTTCATCAACTACGTTAAGCGCGACTTCACTGCTAACTGGCTCAAGAACCAGGGTGATCCCGCTCGCATCATGTCGATTGTTGACAAGATCAATCCCAATGCGCTCCTCATTGGTTTCGCACGTCGCTTTGCTACTTACAAGCGTGCTTACCTGCTGTTTAACGACCTTGACCGCCTGTCACGCATCGTTAACAATGAGAAGTTCCCTGTTCAGTTCATCTATGCCGGTAAGGCTCACCCCGCCGACGGTGCCGGTCAGGACCTCATCAAGCGCATCATCGAGATCTCTAAGATGCCTCAGTTCCTGGGCAAGATCATCTTCCTGGAGAACTATGACATGACAGTGTCAAAGCGCCTCATCACTGGTGTTGACATCTGGCTGAATACTCCCACTCGTCCTCTCGAGGCTTCGGGTACATCAGGCGAAAAGGCCGAGATGAACGGTCTGCTCAACTTCTCAGTGCTCGACGGCTGGTGGTATGAAGGCTATCGTAAGGGTGCCGGTTGGGCTCTCACTGCTAAGCGCAGCTACACTGACCAGGGTCAGCAGGACAAGCTCGACTCAGCCACTATCTACTCAATGCTTGAGAACGAGATTATACCTCTCTACTTTGCTAAGAACAGCAAGGGCTACTCTCCCGAGTGGGTTCAGTACATCAAGAACTCAATCGCTCACATCGCTCCCAACTACACAATGTCTCGCATGATGCGCGACTACTTCGAGCGCTTCTATACTCCCGAGGCTAACCGCGCAAGCCAGCTCAAAGCTAACAACTATGCTATGGCCCGCGAAATCGTGGAATGGAAGGAGAACGTGGCAGCACGCTGGAACGACGTTAACCTCGTGGGCGAAGTTGAACTGAGTGAAAACGTCCTGAATGCAAATGCAACTAGCGAGTTTAATGAGCTCGAAGCAACACTCCGTGTCAATACAGCCGGACTGGGCAAGAGCATCAAGGTCGAGGTAGTTGCCTATAAGGACGAGGACGGTGAGAGCAACTTCTATAAGGCAATCCCCATGGAGGTTGTTGCCGAGGATGGTGATGTACTTACTTATAAGGTAAGTTACGAGCTCCGCAACTCGGGTGTATTCCGCTTCTCATTCCGCATCTTCCCCTGGAATGACAAGATGGCACACCGCCAGGACTTCGCTTACATGAAGTGGGTATAATCCACAACTGAATCATATTACAATTAAAGAGGCTTCAACACAATGTTGAGGCCTCTTTTTAAATGATCAGCAGATTTTCCTGGCAGGAACTTTGTGTTGGCGGTGTCCTAATATAACGTGAGTTCGATGAAAATAATCAGAAGATTGTGAGTTGTTTATCCTCAACTC
>JAKSLZ010000102.1 GCA_024400935.1 Muribaculaceae bacterium
CAAATGAGGTGAGTGAGCTGCACTCCATGAATGCATACTGGCGAATGTAACTGAGGTTGGGCAGCGAAACCGATGTAAGGTTTTTACAACCATTAAAACTTGAATAGCCAACAGAGTCAATGTTTTCTCCACCGGTAAATTTCGTTGGGTTAGAATAACGAAAAGCGAAATTGGCAATTTGAGTGACGGCATAGTACTTGCCACGAATCGAAAGAACAAACGGGATGTTGTTCTCGCCGCTAACGTTGCCATAGTTGATACCAGGCACAACAGATGCACGTCCGTCATATTTTGCTCCGTTGACTGTGCAGGGCTCGGTGCTGTTGATAGAGAAGTCCAGCTTGCCAATGCTCAGGTCAAAGCCTACTCGCTGGTCAACGTTGATCGACTTGAAACCGCTCCATTTAGATTTAAATTCTGAAGCCAGCTCACGGCGAACATGCAGGTTGATATACTGGCGGAGAGCTGAAGTTGCAAATTCGTCAGCTTTCTCTATGGGGACACTGGTTGTGTTAAGATAAACATCTACCTCATCGAGATTGGCGCGACCCAAAAATGGTCCGGAGCCATCACTAGTGACATAGAAATCTTTTACCGAACTGGGAATAACTACTGCTTTACTAATGATATAATAAAACGGCATCATATCCAGAGATGTAACACCGAATGGGATGTCGATGGTTTCCATTTTAGAGTTTGCAAATGCATAACTGCCTATCGTGGTGAGCTGTGATGGGTAAACCGCAATCTTCTTGGCAGCAGGCATTGTGTGCAACTTGGTCAAGTCCTTAGTATAAAGGGCACCGTCATAACTTGCAAATTTCTTGTTCCACTCAGCAACAGTGATTTCTTCAAGTTTATTGCAACCTATCGTAAAGCCTATGTTGATGTATGTGACTGCGCTGGGTATTTCAAGGGTCTTTATGTTCGTGCCACTGAAGGAACAAAAACCGATACTGGTCACATTACTACCAATAGTAATATTTGTGATGTTTGAACGACCATCATAAGCAAAATCACCAATCTCGTAGATGTCATAAATTTTGTCATCGGGGCCCACAAGACTGAGTGCAATCTTACTGCTGGTAGCAGTGGTGTTGTTATACGACTTCACGGCAATTTTGCCCGCTGAAGAGGAAGTGGCAGCATACTTGACCTCGTAGGTGTAGTCACCATTAGAACTATTGAATGTGTCGCCCACATTGAGTGCCCATGACGACAGCGCCACGGCAATCATTGAAACAAATGTCAGTAATTTTTTCATATCGAGTTATTTAATTATTTTGCGTATTTAGTTTAATTTACAAAATTAATAAATAAAAATCAACTTACACGCATGTACATTATAAAATAAAGGCGTTTAATAATAGTTAACACTTTACCTTCTTCTGGCGACATAACGGGCCAATAAAATTTTATTGTTGAGTATGAGCACGTTGCAACACCAACAAGAAAAATAGTGGAGCAAATATTTTGTAGAGTCCCAAAAGTTGAGTAAATTTGCGTGATGTTTTCTCTAATTGAGCACATAGAATACTTGATGATGAGCCACGACTGCGTGATAGTTCCCGGCTGGGGAGCTCTCATTGCGCAGTACAGCGAATCGTTCTATAACGAGGATGCCGGCATCATCAACAAGCCCCAGCGCAAGGTGGGATTCAACTCGTCAGTAAACCACAATGATGGCTTGCTGGCTCAGTCTATTGTGCGACGTGAGGGCATCACTTACGACGAGGCCATGCGCTTCATCGCTGATAGCGTTACCACCTTCAAGCAGCAGCTCAATGCCGACGGCGAGGTGTCGCTGGGACGACTGGGATTCTTCCACAACTGTGACGGACAGCCCGACTTCATCCCCTTCTTCCATGAGAGCTGCAACGACGAATACTTTGGGTTGCGAAGCATCAACTTCAAGACCCTGGCACAGATGCGCGAAGAGCAATTTGCCGCTGAGGATCAAGCAGAAGCAGAAGCTGCAGCCGCCATCATCGAGAAACCACAGCAGCGCTCTTGGGCTAGACGTGCCATGCAGATTGCCGCCTCAGTGGTTTTGCTGCTGGCCCTCGTACCCGTGCTCACCACCCCCATCATGCGAGAGGACAACAAAGACCTTGCCGGCATCAACCTGCCACAAATGCAGCGACCTGCCGAGGCTAGCACGATAGTAAATTGGGACTCGGTCAACGTGGACCTTGCAATTGCTCTCCCCGACCAGGCATTTGACGACAAGCACTCACATCGCCATCACTCAAAAGTTGAAGAAGAGGAGATCAACAATCAAAACGACATTGAGATTGACGACAAGAAAGAGGACATTCTGGAAGGCACCAGCGGTTCAGGACGTTATTATCTTGTGGTATCGTCACTTGTCACTAACAAGCAGGTGAGCGACTACATGGCCAGCCACAAGAATCTCAAGGGCAAGATGCACGTGTTGAAACGCGGCAACAAGCTGCGCATCTATGTTGCACGCGACAATGACCCATCACGACTCATGAAGGCAAAACAATATCTGCCCGAAGAGTATAGCGACGCATGGGTGTGCAACTAAATCACTGATTTTTATTTCATCGCGGAGAACTAAAACAAGAAGAAGCCTCAAGCTTCTTTTTTCTTTTGTACACAAGTATTAACTCCACAACAGGTCCCTGTGCGAAGCGACTCGGTCGCTTCGTCTCATTCACTTAGACCATCAACGCTTGCTAAGGAACAGCGCCACCTGAAATTCAAAGTCACCGTGCCAGGTAAAGTTGCTTGAACGCAGCAACCTGTTCCTGCATGAGAGGTGGCAAGAGGAGAAAATTTATTGCCGACGGTGACACCGCATCCCCATTGTCGACATTGTGCGAGATATGGAGCACCGTGCAGTCAGCGCGGAACTGAACCGAGCGCACGCTACCCCACTCTATATCGTGGTCGTTCATCTTGGGGTGATCAAACTTGATGTGCAGCCCGTTCCCGTCCATCATTATCGTTTTTTCCATAACTGACCACCGGGCCAGCGGCGAGAAAGCATAGTTGAAATAAACCAGACTCATCACCATCATGAGCGCCGCCAGGAAGAGAATAAAGGATATCACGCTCCACTTGACGTCTACCGCACACAACGAGGCGCACACCGCCACTAGCAGCAACAACCACCATGCATGACGCGACAGCCACATGGCAAACACGCGCTTCATGTAGGTCCCTGCAGGCACCTTAAACGGAGACTCGAAGGTCAGCACCATACACTCCACAGGCCCAAAGCTTTACTCAAACTTAAAGAGAGAGAAGAATCCGGTAATAGTAAAGACCTGCATCACCTCAGGATGCACATTCTTGATAGTGACGTCACCGCCCATTGCTATTGTCTGCTTGCGCAACGAGAGCAAGAGACGCAGCCCCGACGACGAAACAAACTCCAGGTCAGTGCAATCAAGGACAATGTGCTTGTCGGCTTTGTCCATGAGAGGTTGCATCTCTACAGCAAACAGTTGGGAATTAGCTGTATCTAGTCGGCCCGACAATACAGCGTTGACGGTATCATCGTTATATGTAATTTCAAGTGTCATCTATATGAATTTTTTATGATGGAATCTATTTAAAGTATAGCGAGAGCTTGTTGCTCTCATTCACACGCTCATATTTCACCTCACTGGCGATGTGGCGCACAAGCATAACACCTAACCCGCCTATAGGACGCTCCTCGGCCGGCAGATCAAGGTCGGGATCGGCAGCATTAGTGGGGTCAAACTCCTTGCCATTGTCGGTGATAGTTACCAGCAATTCATCGCACTTCATGGTTGCCTCAACAGTGATGGGCTGTCCCGGTTCATCATAGGCATAATTCATCACATTCACCACGGCCTCCTCTATGGCAAGATTAAGGTTAAATGCCTTGTCTTGCGGTAAATTGAAGTCCTTGATTACTTTATCAACCCATGTAGCGAGCTGCGACACCTCATTTATGTTGTTCACAAGCTTAAGTGTGTGCACCCTCCCCCCATTATAGGAAATCATGAGCATTGTAATGTCATCACTCTGCTCGGCATCGCCCACATGATCGTTTAGCGAATCTATCATCATATCTATAGTAGTTTTTGCCTTGTGGTCTGTTTGTGCAAAGGCTGCTGAGAGCGCACTCAGCACCCTGTTGTCACCATAAAGCGTTTTATCCCTGTCCTCGGCCTCACTCACCCCGTCAGTGAACAAGAAAACACCGTCGTCTCCTGCGAGATAGGTCTCCTGTCCTTGATAAGGGAAGCCCTCTATCACACCCAGCGCAATATTTGTCTTAACGCTCAAGGCCTCTACTTCACTGCCACGCCTCAGCACCGGAGCACAATGCCCCGCATTGCAGTAGTTCAACTTGCCGGTAGAGAGATCTAGCACACCCATAAACATCGTGCAGAACATGTTGTGCTCATTGCCACGGCACAGTGCCTCGTTCATTGCCGACATAATGTGAGCAGGATCGGAGTCGTGAGCACTCAGATTGCGGAACAGTGTGTGAACCACAGCCATGAACAGCGATGCCGGCACACCCTTGCCCGACACATCACCTATACCGAAATAGAGCTTGTCGTCAACAACAAAATAGTCATAAAGGTCGCCACCCACCGACTTTGCAGGGCAAATATAGCCGCACACATCCAGTTCATCGCGATGCAGCGACGACGCATCGTCGGGCAGCATGCCTCGCTGTATCCCTGCGGCAATCTTGAGCTCACGCTCCATGCCGGCCTTAGACAGAGCCACGCCCTGAATGCGGCGGAACAGCCACACGAAACACACGACCATAATGAGAATGCTCACAACAGCAATGATAATAGTATCGCGGCGCATGCGGTCAATGCTGCCAAACACTGAAGCCTTGGGGCACTCGATTGCTATGGTCCAGCCTGAACGCTCTATCGACGTGAAATAGAACAAAACGTCATCGCCACTGGCGTTGCGCATGGTGTGGTGGCCACTCTGGTGAGCCTCCATCTTGCTCTTCACGCTGTCAGCAAAGTCGTTGCAGTTATAATATTCCCCAGCCTGCTCTACGTGCTGCAACAGCAATGTGGTGTCAGGATGAGCCACAAACCTGAAGTCCCTGTCGGTCAATGTCACAGTACTGTTAGGAAATGGAGAGATGGCATTGCACTTGTTTCTAAATGTCTCTGTATTAATGTCAACAGCCAGAACACCTAATATATTATCGTGGTCGCCATACAGCGGCACGCTGAAACAAGTCACCACCCTGCCATGGCTGGTCTCACGGAAGGGATTGCTCCAAACAGGCTTGCGTGATTTGATTGCATTATTGTACCACATTTTCTCCCTGAAGTCATGCATGGCACCCAAACTGAGGTTTTCCTTGCGGCCACCCACATTAGTCACATAGGCAGCAAAACCATTGGGCTGGTCAGGAGTTGAATATACCTCTTTCTCCAGGCCCACAGCAATACCACACACCTGAGGGTTTGAATCCAGGAACTTGCTGAGCAGGTGAAATATCTCCTGAGGCGAGGGCTTCTTGAAGTTCCTGTAATCAATCATCACACGGGCTGTGCTGTCATTATTGCGCACAGTGTTGCCAAACTCAGTGCACAACAGCGTATAAGCGGCATCCTCCACCCGCTGCAGCTGACCGTCCACATAGGTGTGGATGCAGTCAATGTTGGCGGCAATCTTCATGTCGGCCTCAGTGGTCACTTCTTGCTGGGCCCAATACAGGCTGATGCCAAAGCCCGAGGCAAAGACTATGCCGCCTATCAGCATCACTGCAAGCGTAATATTGATGAGATTTCTTATGCCCAGAATTTTATTCATGACCGCACAATATAACGACTAATAGCACTTTTGTTCCTGTTTATACTTCCAGTGCGCAGCCTTGCCGTGCTCAGCCTCATCATTCATGCGCTCTGACCTTATCTGAATCTCTACCCAGTTGCAGTCAGGGCCCATAACCGTGAGCTGCAGCGCCTGATAGCCCGATGGCTTGGGGTTAGTAATCCAATTCTTGATGCGGTCAGGATGAATGCGGTATAGCATCGAGATAACAGTGTATATGCGCCAGCAATAGAATTTCTCGACATCCATGTTTGCCAGCTGCCACTGCTTGCTGCAGTTCACCTCGTCAATTGCATCCACCTCATTGTTTGACACCATGGGCAGGGCATCAATCACAGGCTTGGGCTTGTAAATAATGCGTGTGGCAAAGAGGTCATACACCTCATCAAAACACTTGCCCTTGTTGCGCATCTTGCGCCAGATGCTATATATCGACTTCATGCGATACTGGAAGTCATACTCAATACCCATGTCGTCAAGCATCGCGCGGATGGGAAGCGAAAACGTGCGGAACACCATCTCGCAAGTGAGCTCACTCTCCATGCGCAGCCTCCTGATGTACTTGTAGTCATCAGGAAAACCCAGCTTCACCACAAGGTCCTGAATCTCGTGCTGTTCCTGATAGAGTCCCTGTTGCTCAGCAACTGTGATTACATCTTCCAGAATGTGATGCAGATAGCTCTCCGCATCGTCACACGGAGCAACTCCCGCAGCATCCCACTGCCTCAACACTTCAAGGCATGATACCACCCTATTTCTATTTTCAATTTCCTGTTCAGTCATGCTTCAATACAATGGTACATACCATACCAAATGCGAAGTTACAACAATTATCACAACTACACAAGCATCTCCCCCATTTTTAACCCACACAGGGAACATCGAATGTTACTTATTGTAGATATCTGCGATTTTTGGTTCGGGCAGGTCCTTGCCACTGCAGTAGCGGTGGGTGATGTTGGCTGGAGTGCCCAAGTAGATGAAGCGTTCCAGTCGCTGCATCAATGTGTAGTCGTGGCCTGATGCGAGGTTGCTGTCGTCGATAACGAGGGCATCAAACTCATAACCGGGCTCAAATGAACCTATCTGGCCGAAGAATGCTCCGCCCGACTTGGTTGCCAGCCACATGACCTCGCTCACAGTGAGTGATTTCTCGCGGCCTTGAGTGCGTGCCTGCACAATCTTGCTCACCTGCAGGGCGTGCTGCATCACTGCAACCATCGACATGGTGTTTCCTCCCGAGATGTCGCTTCCCAGCGCAACCTTCACACCACCGTCCATGAGGTGCCTTACACGTGCTGTTCCCGATGCCAGGTTGCTGTTGCTGGTGGGACAGTGCACCGCCACCACCCCCTGGCGTGCCATCAGTTCGAGCTCTTCACCGTCGGTGTGCACGCAGTGTGCCATGAGCGTGGGAGTGTGCCCAAAGAGGCCGTGACGATAGTAGGCGTCGCCATAGTTAGCGCTTTCAGGTTGCAGCTGCTTTACCCACTCTATTTCACTGGGATTCTCGCTCAGATGCGACTGCACCGGCAGGTTGTACTGACGCGCAATCGCGCTTATCGTGTCGAGCATATCGTCGGTGCACGAGGGGATAAAACGCGGTGTGAGTATGGGGCTCACCCGAGGCATACCTTCAAGGTGTTCAATGAGTTGACGCATGTCACTCACATAATCGCATGTAGAGCGCTGCAAATACTCGGGGCAATTGCGATTCATGCCCACCAGTCCCACCATGGCACCCATGCCGCTCTGGTCAATGAGGTCGGCCAGCAGCATAGTGGCTTGAGGGTGTATTGATGCAAAAATTGAACTGCGCATGGTGCCATGCAGCCACAGGTCATGGACAAAACGGCTGTAGATGTTACGGGCATAGTCAACGCTCGCAAAGCGGTTTTCTTCGGGAAACGTGTATGTCTCGAGCCATTCGAGAAGCTGCATGTCCATGGCAATACCCGTGTTGCGATATTGCGGTGCATGCAGGTGCAGGTCGTTCATGGCGGGGATGAGCAACTGGTCGCCATAGTCGGTAACAGGGTAATCCTTAAGATGCTCAGGCAACGAGGGATAGGTACCCTCTACCCTACCATTGGCATCAACGACAATGTAACCGCCAGCCAACACTTCAAGTCGTTCGGCTGACGGAGTGTATAGAATGTTGGCCTTATATATTTTTACAGGTTGCCGTGTATCGGCAACCTGCTCTTTTGAGTGGCGCGAAGTTGTACTTTTGCACGAGCCTGCAGCCCAAGCCTGCATGACAACAACAGCCATAACAATAAGTGATAAATACTTTTTCATTGCTATATAAAAGCCTCTTCCCTCCCCCCCTCTCCTACTGAGAGGGGGTATTTAAGGGTGCTTCAATGCGAAACAAATAATTGAGGCATTTATTAGTTAATTTATTATTTCATTGTTTATCACAAGCCCCCATCAGCAATCTAAGCTTTCTATTCTCCCCTCTCTAAAGGAGAGGGGTCGGGGGTGAGGCTTTTAATTTCCAAGCACGATGTTGAGCAGTGCGTTGACGTCGCTCACGTCTACAGTGCCGTCGCCGGTCACGTCGGCGCGGCCGCCATAATTAGAGGCGTTGTCGTTGCCCAGCACGATGTTGATGAGTATGTTGAGGTCGGTCACGTCAACTGTGTCGTCGCCGTTCACGTCGCCTGTCTTGAAGTCGGGTGTGGGTTCGGGGAACAGGTCGGCATAGTACTTGGCAGCGGTGTCGTCGTCGGCCAGGAGATA
>JAKSLZ010000103.1 GCA_024400935.1 Muribaculaceae bacterium
CGATACTTAATGGCGTTGATTGTAACCTCGTCGGCAAGCATTGCGCTCCATGACATGATTGCGCAAGCTACGAGTAATAAAGTTTTCTTAAGCATAGTTGTAATAGTTTAGTCTAATAGTTGGGATTATTTAATTTTCTCGGCAATGGCTGCGGGGACAGCATCGCGGTGGGTCATGATATCGATAGTCTTGGCACGGAAGTAGGCGCTTGACACATAGATGTATCCCTCATACACCTGGTCGGTGTCCCATGAGTTTTTTACTTTGTAGAACTTGTTGCCGTTCTGGTCCTTAGCCAGGCCCACGATTACCATCAGGTGGTCGTCGACGGTCTCAAACGAGTCAAACATGCGTTGTCTCACCTCCTGGGTGATTTCCATCTCGGGCTTGGGGCCGTCGATGTCGTCAAGGATGGCGTTGCGCTCGGCTCGCGACATCTTTTTCCACTTGGCCAGCTCCTGCTCGGTCATGTCTTTTTCTTTCTTGATGAACGGCATGGTTGCATATCCGTTGCCCCATTGCCATGTCTTCTCGCTCATGTCGGCCGACCATGCCACTGAGTAGCCGTTAGTGATGGCGTTGTCCACGATTTGCTCCATCTCGTCGAGGTTGACGTTCATCATGGGAGTCCACAGCCAGTTGTCGGGGATCTCGATCACAAAGTTCTGGTAGAAAGGATGATGTGTAAAAGAGCTGAACGAGATGTAGTCGTTCATGTTGAGGCCGAAGGAGTCGGCATAGCTGCGAGGGGTGTAGGTGACACCGTTCACCTCAAAGGTCTCGGGCACCTTGCCCAGATAGGCGTCGAGGATGCCGTTAAGGGCGTTTTTCCAGGCTGTGGTGTAGCGGTCTCCGGGCTTGGCCACGATGCCTTTCATGAATCCCTTCATGCCGGCGATGAGCTCGCGGTGGTCGTGCTTGTCCTCGCCATATGCCAGGCCGTCATAGGCGCTCTCGGGCACTGTGCCATACTTGTCCCAGGCATAGAGCACGTCCTTGATGCCGCCGCCCTCGTTGAAACGTATTTCGCCCTCCATGCGCATGAACTTTTGCGCCTTCTCGGGGTATAGGCAGCGCACGGGGTACATCTCGCTCAGGTCCACTTCCTGGCCAGTGGTGCGCAGTATCTCGTTCTCGAGAAATGCGGTTATCGAGAAGCTCCAGCATGTGCCAGTGTGGTTCTGGTCCTTAACGGGTGTAGTCTTCACGACCTTAGTGTCAGTGAACTTGTATCCGGCAATTTCGCGGGGCTGTGCCGCGCTTATGGTGAGCGCTGTGCCAGCCATCATTGCCCATGTAAAAAGTGTTTTAGCGTTAGTCATAATTGTATAGTTGATTGATATTTGCCCAAAGTTACTACTTTTTTGCGACAGCACAAAGCCTTGCCACTACTTTTTGTGATCAGGAGACAAAACACGCAAGGCACCCTCAGGATTCAGAGAGTGCCTTGCGGCTATGTGTTGCAAGTCGTGTCGACTTATTTGTGGTCGGTCAGATAGGCGTCGATAGCTGCTGCCATCGATGGTGTCTTGGGCGAGGTGGTGATGTCGAGTCTCAGTCCGGCCTCGTTCACAGCGTCGATGGTGGGCTGGCCCATTGCGCCTATGGCAATCTCTTCCTGCTTGAAATCTGGGAAGTTGCTCACCAGCGACTTCACGCCCGACGGGCTGAAGAAGATGAGCATGTCATAGTCGAGCTTCTCCTCGGGGGTGAAGTCGTTGCTCACGGTGCGATACATCACGGCTGTGGTGTACTTGATGTTGTTAGTGTCAAGTGCCGATGCCTTGGTGTCGTCGTGGCTCTCGCTCACGGGCATGAGGTAAGTCTCCTTGTTGTGCTTCTGGATCAAGGGGATGAGACCCTCGATTTTGCCAGTCTCGCTATAGAAGATCTTGCGCTTGCGATACACGATATACTTCTGCAGATAATGAGCTATAATCTCACTGATGCAGAAATACTTCAGTGTCTCGGGTACACTCACGCGACTCTCTTCACACAAGCGGAAGAAATGGTCTATCGCTGTGCGAGATGTGAATATTATTGCCGTGTAGTCAGGAATTGAAATCCTAAACTGGCGGAATTCCTTAGCAGTCAGTCCTTCAACTTTAATGAAGGGGCGAAATACAACCTCAACTCCGTGTTTTGTCTCCAGGTCAAAATAAGGCGACTTGGCTGTGGTGGGCTTTGGCTGCGATACAAGTATTTTCTGTATGGCCACTATAGTCTAAAATTTAAAGTCAAATTTTATATACAAATTATTTTACACAAATAAACCGATCCTGCTGATAACAATATCAACGGAACGATTTCCACGCTGCAAAGGTACAAAATAAAATAGACAAGTGATGGCAAATTGTTATAAAAAATCCTAAAACCCTTATAAATAAATGTGATTCGGCACAAAATATACAAGAATATTGCCACTGTGAGCAGAAATTTGCCTCCTGAAGGCCACACGAGCAGCGTGCCCACGATGGGAAACAGGACCAGTCCCAGGGCCGAGTGCGCCGACTTGAAACCGTCGGTCCACAGTCGGGTCGAAGGGGCGTCAGAAAACACGTGCCCCACAAGTGTGAACACGCCCAGCTGGGCCAGATAGAAGATGATGCCTATGAGCATGAACGGGCCGGTGCAAGCAAACACATGCGAGTGCATGGCCTGGCTGAGCGACGGCACAAAGATCTCTATGGCGTTGAAGATGAGTATCGACTCCATCACACACGTGTTGAGGGTGAGGGCGGTGAGTATCTGCGTCTCGTTGGCCGTGCGGTCGTTGAGGGCGTTCTCGCGTTTCTTGGCCGAGAACAGGTTTTTGATAAAGTTCTCTATATATTTGTAGCCGGTGCGGTAACTCAGCACCACCATCAGCAGGGCAACGAGCAGCATGCCCATGGTGCCGGTGTCGCGCAGGGGCGTGTTCACCGGCTTGCCGGGAGTGGCCGCTTGGGGCACCTCCATGGTGGGATAGGTGGTCATGGAAGCCACGGTGCTGTCGCCGGGTTCGGGTTGGGGAAATCCCTGCGGCCAGCTGGCCTTGATGATCACGACGCTGCTGTCTATGTTATTTGCTATACTGTCAGGCATATTGTTGATAATCAGTCATAAAACTTGGTGTCGCTCACGGCGACTCCTTCTTCAAGTTGTTTCTCGATGGCCTCTACTGCCTCGAGGGGGGTGTCGGCCACAGTCCACAGGACGCAGTGGGTGTGCTTCATGAAGCCCTCGGCCACACTGCGGTTGAGCATCTCTACCAGAGGGTCGTAGTACCCCTTGGTGTTGAGCAGGATGATGGGTTTGGTGATGATGGCCAGCTGGCGCCAGGTGATTACCTCGAGCAGCTCCTCCAGGGTGCCGCATCCGCCGGGCAGTGCCACAACGGCGTCGCTCAGGTTATTCATCATCTCCTTGCGCTCGTGCATGTCGGCTGTGATGATTTCCTCGCTCACGCGGTCATAACCCCAGTTGTTGTCGACCATAAACTTGGGTATCACGCCGGTGACGTGTCCGCCGGCATCAAGCACGCCGTCGCTCACGCTGCGCATCAGTCCCATGCCGCCACTTCCGTTCACGCATCCCCAGCCGTGCTCGGCCATGATGCGCCCCAGCTCATAGGCTTCATCGTTATACACCTTGTCGATGCGGGCGCTCGAAGCCGCAAAGACGCATATTTTGCCTTTTTCCTGTTTCATGTTGCAAAGGTACTACTTTTTTGACGAAAAGACGAAAAACGATTGCCTAAAAACTACTCTTTGACGCTTGTGACGCCCCTGAGCAGTGTGGCTGTGTTGTGTGCGATGACTGAAGTCAAGGCTGTGGGCGACATGCCCAGGGTGTGTGCTATCTTCTCGATGATGAGCTCTATGGGCATTGTGCTCTCGTCGGTTTCGGTCAGGATGCGATTGAGAGGGGTGGCTGCCAGTGCTGTAGGGTTATAATGCTCGCCGTAAGACAGATAGCACCCGGCGTCGAGCAGTGTGCGTGCCACATTGGCGTTGCCGCGCATGCCGTGGACGACGAGGGCTATGCCTGCAGGATGCATGCGGCGCCACACCTTCACCAGCTGCTGCGAGGTGCGCACCATGTGGGCAATGACGGGCAGGTGCAGTTCCTGGGCCAGGGCGATGTGGTGGGCAAAGAGCTCCTCTTGCTCGGCAATGCTGGCTCCGCGCAGCGCATCGATGCCGGTCTCTCCCATGGCCACCACTTGCGGGTGTGATGCGGCCTGCGCGAGCTCGTCGAGCGTCCCGGGAATGCCGCTCCATGGATGATGCCCCACGCTGTACAGCCGGCCGGGCTGTGGGACAAAGATGTGAGGCTCAACGCTGATGATGGCACCGGGGCCAGCGTCGAGACGATGGGTGTGGATGTCGATAACGGGAGTCATGGCACGGGGTCATAGCCGCTGCCGCCCCAGGGGTTGCAGCGCAAAATGCGCCACACGGCCAGCCTAAGCCCCTTGAACGGGCCGTGCTTCTTGATGGCCTCCACGGCATATTGGCTGCACGACGGAGTGAAGCGGCACACGGGTGGGGTGAGCGGCGAGATGAAGCGCTGGTAAAAGTAGATGGGTTGTAACAGGAGCCATCCCAGGCCGTGCAGGAATTTAGTCCACAGTCTCTTCATGGCTTGTGGTCTTGAGCGCGTCGCGAGAGATGCGTCGCAGCAGTTCTTGCATCTTGGCCTCTATGACCTCGTAGGGGGCCTTGTCGGTCGACAGGTAGATGAACGCGATGTCAGCGGCCAGGCCAGCCTCGCGCAGGGCGGGGTAGAGTAGCTCGCGGTTCAGGCGGTAGGCCTCGCGGGTGCGGCGGCGCAGCAGCACGCGGCCCACAGCGGTGCGTATCTTCTTCTTGGGGATGGTGATGAGGAATTGCGCCGGAGCGTCGCCCTGAGGCTCGTGAAAGCGGAACACTGCACGCAACGGATAGGCGATGGTAGCGTTGCCACCGCCGTTAAAGAGGTTGCCCACCGCAGTGCGGCTGCACAGTTTCTCGCTTTTGTATAATCGCAGTCCTTTCATCTTTGCGGTGCAAAGTTAGTGATTTTTTGACGAAAAAACCACACGCTGCCACAGTTTTCGTCCCTCACGGGCACAAGTTGTGCTAAAACCATGGCTTTGACCTTGTGCTACCTGTGTGTTTGGGCCTCCTAGATAAGGCCCACGTAGTACAGGAAGATGAGGCCCACCGCTATAGGAGCGACAAAGCGCAGGCACAGCACGGTGTAGTTGAGCACGACCTTGTTCAGGTGGTTGCCGTTGCTCATCTGGTCGGCGATGATGCGTTTGTCCAGGAACCAGCCCACATACACTGCCGTGAACAGTCCGCCCATGAGCATGAAGATGTTGGATGCCGCATAGTTGAACAGGTCAAAGAGGTTCATGTCCCACAGTGTGAAGTCACTCAGCACGTTGAACGACAGCGCGCTGAGTACGGCAACCGTGACTGTGAAGCCTGCCACCCATGCGATGGCGCGGTTGCGGCTCATGTGAAACTCCTCGCTGATGAACGCTATGGGGCCCTCGCTCAGGATAATGGTCGATGTGAGCGAAGCAAAGAACAGCAACACGAAGAACAGGATGGCCCACACATAGCCGCCTGTCATCTGCTGGAAGATGCTGGGCAGGATCTCAAACACCAGTTTTGGGCCCGCCTCGGGCTGCATCCCGAACGAGAACACTGCGGGGAAGATGACGATGCCTGCAAGCACGGCAACCAGGGTGTCGAGCGACGCGATGATCGTTGCGTCGCGCGTGAGCGAAGTTTCATCCTTGAAATATGACGAGTAGGTCACAAGGCAGCCTATGCCCAGGGTGAGCGACATGAAGGCCTGGCCCATGGCGTCGAGCACACCCTTCCACGTCAGTTTGCTGAAGTCGGGCGAGATCAAGAACTCAACGCCCTTCCACGAGCCGGGGAGCATCAGCGAGTTGATGCAGAACACCACCAGCAGCACAAAGAGCAACGGTGTCATCACGTTTGAAACACGCTCAATGCCGTGCTGCACACCACGGCTCATAACCAGGAAGTTGACGGCCAGGAACACCACGGTCCATAGCGTGCATTGCCACGGATTGCCCACAAAACTGCTGAAAAGCTCGGTGTATTGCTCAGGCGTGTGTCCCGAGAGGTTGCCCTGGATGGCCTGCAGCAGGTATTCGATAACCCATCCGCACACCACGCTGTAGAACCCCAGCGTCACTATCGCTCCCGCCACACACATGAATGAAAATCCATACACCTTGCTCTTGGGCGACAGCTGCTTGAGCGCACCCATCATGTTCTTGTGCGTAGAGCGGCCTATGATAAACTCGCTCAGCATCACAGGGATGCCCAGCAGCAATATGCATATAAGGTAAACAAGGATAAATGCGCCGCCGCCGTTCTGGCCGGCTTCATAGGGGAAACGCCATATATTGCCCAAACCCACTGCGCCGCCCACGGTTGCCGCTACGGCACCCATGCGGGTCGCAAATCCCATTCTCTTCTTTTTTGACATGTTATAATTAATAAACTAGAGAAAAAACGTATAAAAACTTTCAATCTATAATTTGCGGCACAAAATTACTAATAAATTATGGTATAAACAATATAATTGTGAAAAAACAAAGGGTAACAAGGCAGAATGCTTAAAGATATAAAGAAAACAGTGGTGTGTTGCTTATAAAATAAAAGTGCGGTCGCCCGCACTTCTGTCTCGTTTCTGTTAAATAGGCTCCACGCTATAGTGTTCCCTGCTCGATGCGCACGCATATGCGTTCCACCATCGCGTCCTCATTGTTGGTCGTCGGGTGGTAGCCCGCCTTGAGGTTCGCCCCGAAGAAACGCCCGAACGTCTGCCAGAATCCCGCTTTGAACGTGCCCAGGAAGGCCTTCACGATGTTATAGCTGTTCTGGTTGGTCTCGCGGTTGATGAGCTTGATGAGCATTTTGCCCTGGTTCTTGGTCATCTTCTTCATCACGGGCTTGTACTCGTTGAAAATCTGTTTCTCAAACTCGCGCATATAGTCCTGTTTCTGCTTCTCGTTCTGGTAAGTACCCAGGTATTCATACGTCTCAAGCAGCGTTGAGCTAATCAGCTTGGCGTAGGGCAGCGTACGTCTCACGTCGCGCACGGTTCGCCAGTAGAACTCCTCCTCGTCCTTGTTGCGGAAACGTTCGGGAGGGTAGATGGTGATGTTGTTAAACACCAGCATGGTCAGCGTGTCATTGCCCACCTTGAAGCGATACTTGCCAGCCCACACCTTCTGCAAGCTCGACGGAACCTGCAGCGTGCTGACCACATTCTCCTCCTCCTGTGCAAATGCCACACAGTGCACCATGGCTAGGAAAAAAGTAAGAATAAGCAAATATCTTTTCATGACGTTCGGTAAATTTTTTGCGAAAATACACTAAACATTTAAAAAACGCCACAAAAACACCTATAAATAAAGTTAAAACCCCCATCATTATATATAATAAGGTGTATTATCCCTTATAGCCATCCTCTCCCCATCATCTTCGCCCCATTCCTCCCCTCACCCCTTCGCCCGTCACGTCCATCCTTCCCTCATCCATCGTGCTCCTCTCTCATCCACCCGCCCCGTGTTCATGCTTCTCTCCGCTCGCCCCTGTGCCCCGTGCTCCTCTCTTTCATCCTTCCGCTCCGTGCCCCTATCTTTCATCCTTCCGCTCCGTGCCCCTATCTTTCATCCATCTGCTCCATGCCCCGTGCTTCGCTGTTGGCCCCTGTGCCCCGTGCGTCAGCGCGGGGTGTCTGTTCCTGCATCCCCCGCTTTCCCCCTGTTTCTCCTCCCGCACCGCTGCTTTCACCCCTGCGTTCCGTGTTTCCCCGCCCGCATCCCCCCGGTTTTCTCCTGCATTCCCGCGTCTCTCCGCCGCGTCCTCTTCCTTCCACTCCTGTCCGGGCGTGGTTTTTGCTACTGTTTTTGGTAGTAAAACGTAAAAAATGCGATTTTTTTGAAAAAAAACGCCGGAATATTTTGCCAGTTCAAAAATTTGCACTAATTTTGCACTCGCTTTCGGGAACACGGAAGCACACGATCATTGAAATGTTTGCAATTTGAGGAATAGAAATGACTGTGTAGAGACAAGGAAAAGGAATTCCGGAGTCCTCGTCAAGTCAGATTCCACAACACAGGTTAAAACAGTAAATCGGCGATACACCGGAGACCAGGAATCTCAGTTGTCGGTAACGCGTCTCATTAAAAATTTCTGAAAAGAAAAGAAGACAAGATAACAACAACGAAGAGTTTGATCCT
>JAKSLZ010000104.1 GCA_024400935.1 Muribaculaceae bacterium
CAACAGTACCTTTCTGCTTGCGGCAGAGTTCCTCAGCTTTGTTGATGTCCTTAGCAGCGAGAGCAGCCTTTACATTAGCAACAAACTTAGCGATGTTACCGCTACCCTTAGCCTTAGCGAGAGCGATCCAACGCTCAACTGTCAGAACGATAACTGTCAGGAAGAGTGTCTGGAGAACAGGCACAATCACACCACCCTTGTAGATAGTTCCGAGGATATCAAGAGGAGCATTAGCGTTGCTACCATCCTTGAAGTGAGAACCGTCACCAAGAACGAAAATGAAGAAACATACTGCAAGTACGAAGCAGATAAGAATTACAATAGATGCATTCTTAACTCCACCAACGTTGCTGCTAACATTCTTGTTGTCAGCTTTTTTAGGCGCGGGAGCGGCCTGTGGCTTCTGGATTTTTGTTTGTTCAGCCATAATTTGAAAATTTAATTTAAAAGATTAATAAAAAAAATTATTTAATTTAGTTTAAAATTCATTCTAATCATCAAGACAGCCTTCACCCCACAACTGGCGAATATCGACTCTATCATGTTGTTTTACTGCAACTTCACTTCAAGATGCCGGTCAATATTAACAGTCAAAGGTTAGATGCTTCTAGAAAATCAACGCAAATTTATCAAATTATTTTCAATAATGCAAAGCATAAAGCATTTTTTTGTGCATTTTTTCTAATAAATTTCAATTTCAGCTTACCGATTTCAGCGAGGCAAGGCACGGCATGCCTCACAGTCTTTCTACCTATAACCACACCACCTCTTCTTGCCCCCTCAAACATACATTTTGACTCATCACTCATCACATATTTATATATATCTCCCGATTTTGTTGAATATCTCGCAAAAATTGATTAACTTTGCATTTGCAATAGTCGCATTAGCTATTAATGGGCTAATGACTAAAACCGTATTAAATTACATTTAGAATGGCAACTATCAAGTTACACAAAGGTTTCGACCTTAAACTGAAGGGAAGTGTGGCCACTGACGCTCCGCTACAGGATAGAGTGGACAGCAAGATGTGCGCAATCATCCCCGACGATTTCCATGGAGTGACTCCCCGTCTTGATGTAAAAGAGGGCGCAACGGTCAAGGCCGGCGATCCCCTCTACCACGACAAGGAGTACCCCGCTGTGAGGGTGACATCGCCAGTCTCAGGCACAGTGAAGGAAATCAAACGCGGTGAACGCCGCAAAATTGAATCAATAGTCATAGAGTGTGATGGCGAGGACAAGCATCATGAACTGGACCTCAAAGCACCGGTCTTAGACACTCTGCTCGAGAGCGGACTGTGGGTAATGATGCGCCAGAGGCCATATGATGTAGTACCCGTACCCGGCATTCGCCCGCGTGACATCTTTGTCACAGCATTTGACTCGGCACCGCTGGCACCGTCATTAATCATGGTGGCAGAGAAGCAGCTGAGCTATGCCGGCAAAGGCGTAGAAGTGCTTTCAAAGCTCACCGACGGAGCCGTGCACGTGTGCTTTGCCCCAGGACAAGAGATGGAGCTGAAAGGTGCACAGTGCCACACAGTACATGGCCCCCACCCTGCCGGTAACGCCGGCATACAGGCCGCCAACATCGCACCCGTCAACAAGGGTGACGTTGTGTGGACGCTCGACCTGGTGACTCTTTGCCGCATAGGCGAAGCATTCAGCACCGGCAAAGTGAGCTACACAACCCGCGTTGCAGTTACAGGACAAAGTGTTGAGCACCCACAGGTGGTCGAGGCTACCATGGGATGCGGCCTGGCCGATTTACTCAACGGCAACATTGTCCCCAACGAAGGCGGCAACCGCATCATCAACGGCAATGTCCTGACCGGTACCAAGGCCGAGGAGAACGGATGGCTCAGAGCTCCTTATCGCCACATCACCGTGATACCTGAAATAAGCAAGAAGGACGAGTTTATGGGATGGGCTTCGCTCAACCCCAACAGATACAGCATCTATCGCCTGTTCACCACATGGCTTGCCGGAAAGCGCCACAAAGAGTGTGACATGGACGCACGCATCAAGGGCGGCGAGAGGGCAATCGTGTGCCTTGACGAATATGACAAGATGCTGCCCATGGACATCTATGCCGAGTTCCTGATCAAAGCAATCATCTCATTTGACATTGATAAAATGGAACAGCTCGGCATTTACGAGGTGGCTCCTGAAGACTTTGCTCTTGCCGAATATGCCGACACGTCTAAGATTGAGCTCCAACGCATCGTGCGTGAGGGACTTGACCGCATGCGTGCCGAGATGTCGTGATAATTAACTCAAAAATCATTTCCAGGGGGTTCAAATAGAACCCGCCTATAACACATTATATAAAGTGAACGTTTTAAGAAAACAGATGGACAACCTCAAGCCGCATTTTAAGCCGGGCGGCAAACTGGCCAAGCTTGAGAGCGTCTATGACGGAATGGAATCATTCCTGTTTACCCCCAATGCCACAAGCGCATCGGGCGTGCACATTCATGACGGCAATGACCTCAAGCGCACCATGATCACAGTCATCGTAGCGCTCTTGCCGTGTCTGTTGTTTGGAATGTACAACATCGGCCTCCAGCATTTCCTTGCCATAGGTCAGCCCGATGCCGGTGTCGTTTCTATGTTTATCTTTGGCCTGCTGGCATTGCTTCCCGTCATCGTGGTTAGCTACGGCGTGGGCCTGGGTATCGAATTCATCTCAGCTCAGATTCACCACAAGGAAATCCAGGAAGGTTTCCTTGTCACAGGTCTTCTCATTCCTCTCATCGTCCCCATCAACACACCGCTGTGGATGACGGCCGTGGCAACTGCTTTTGCAGTAATCTTTGCCAAAGAGGTATTTGGAGGAACTGGAATGAATATATTTAATGTGGCACTCATCACCCGCGCGGTGCTGTTCTTCAGCTATCCGTCTAAGATGAGTGGCGACGCGGCTTTTGTAAAGACCGACTCGGCATTCGGATTTGGCGGAGGCCAGATGATTGACGCTTATACCGGAGCCACACCGCTCGGCCAGGTGGCAACAAACGTGGGCGACACACTCACGATGACAGGTGTTGACGGCAGCCAACTCAGCTTGTGCGACGCCTTCTGGGGCACCATCGCAGGCTCTCCCGGCGAGACATCAGTTGCATGCATTCTCATCGGAGCCATCATCCTGCTCGTCACCGGCGTTGCTTCATGGCGCGTGATGCTGTCGGTATTTGCCGGAGGACTCGCAATGGGTGCACTGGCTCATGCGTTGCCCAGCGCTACCTACCCTGCATCGATGCTTGATCCCCTGGCACACCTGTGCTACGGCGGATTTGCGTTTGCGGCAGTATTCATGGCCACCGACCCCGTTACAGGAGCACGCACCCACACAGGACAATTCATCTATGGTTTCCTCATTGGTGTCATTGCAGTGCTCATACGCGTTTATAACAGCGGTTACCCCGAGGGAGCAATGCTTGCAATCCTGCTCATGAACGCATTTGCGCCGCTCATCGACCACTGTGTAGTATCGTTCAACATCAAGCGTCGACTCAATCGCGCTAAAGCTAAATAAAGGAGGACATGACTATGAATAAGAACAGTAACACTTACCAAATCGTGTACTCGGCAATTCTCGTTGTGCTCGTGGGCACCGTGCTGGCTTTGATATACATGAGTCTCAAGCCCATGCAGGACGAGAACATTGCCAATGACAAGCGCATGCAGATATTGAGCGCGCTGCACATAGCCGGCGGCGACAATGTCAAGGAGACTTACGAGAAATACATCGTGCTCGACATGCTCGTCGATGACAAGGGCAATGTGGCCGACACTACTGCCGGAGTGGCGTTTAACGTGGACATGAAGGCTAACTCCAAGTGCGACGCACAGTCACGCAAATTGCCCGTGCTCAAGTGCAAGCTCGACGACGGTTCTACAAAATATGTCATTCCCGTGTATGGCGCAGGACTGTGGGGACCCATCTGGGGCTTTGTAGCAGTTGATGCCGACGGCAGCACCGTCTATGGCGCCAACTTCTCGCACGAAGGCGAGACTCCGGGTCTGGGCGCACGCATCGCCGAGGAGCCTTTCCAGGACGCATTCAAGGAGAAACAGCTCTTTAAAGAAGGTGCTTTCAAGAACGTGGAAGTGGTCAAGAAGGGACAGAAGCCCAGCAATGACGGCGACTATGTGGACGCACTCACCGGAGCCACCATCACCAGCCGTGGCGTGAGCGACATGCTGGCAGCCGGACTGGCACCCTATGAGCCTTTCCTGAAAAAATTACAAGAGAACTAATCGCTAAAACTACAAGAAACATGATTTCTAAAAAGAATAAACTGGCACTTTTCAACCCACTGTCACAGGAGAACCCCGTTCTCGTGCAGATTTTGGGTATATGCTCTACGCTTGCCGTCACAGCAAGCCTTGAGCCTGCCGTAGTAATGGGTCTCTCGGTAATTGTCGTGCTGGCCCTCAGCAATGTGATAATTTCGCTCATGCGCAACACCATCCCCTCTACCATCCGCATTATCGTGCAGCTGGTAGTTGTCGCAGCCCTGGTAATCATCGTGCAGCAATTTCTCGTGGCTTTCAGCTATGACGTGAGCAAGAAACTCTCGGTGTTCATAGGACTCATCATCACCAACTGTATCCTCATGGGACGTCTCGAGGCATTTGCGCTCAACAACCGTCCCTGGCCTGCCTTCCTCGACGGCATAGGCAACGGCCTGGGCTACACCATCATTCTCGTCATAGTAGCATTCTTCCGCGAGCTGCTGGGCAGCGGCACTCTGTTTGGTTTCCAAGTGATTCCGCAATGGTGCTACGACCATGGCTACGAGAACAACGGACTGATGATTTTGCCCCCCATGGCACTCATCACCTGCGCATGCATCATTTGGGTTCACCGCGCGCGCAACCCGCAACTGCAAGAGAAGTAAAACCATTAAACGTTGACTGAAAATGGAAGAACTTAATTTGTTTGTAAAGTCGATATTCATCGACAACATGATATTTGCCTACTTCCTGGGAATGTGCTCATATCTGGCCGTTTCCAAGAATGTAAAGACAGCATTTGGTCTGGGACTCGCCGTCACATTCATGCTCGTCGTGACGCTGCCCTTAAACTACATGCTCAACACCTATGTGCTTCAACCCGGAGCCCTGGCATGGCTGGGCGATTCGTTCAAAGAGGTTGACCTGAGTTTCTTGGGATTGATTATGTTCATTGCGGTTATCGCTAGTGCCACACAGCTGGTTGAGATGGCCGTAGAGAAATTCTCACCTTCACTGTATGCGTCACTGGGTATATTCCTGCCGCTCATCGCTGTTAACTGCGCCATCCTGGGCGGAGCTCTCTTCATGCAGCAAAAGGACTTTGGGTCGGCCCTCACCGCCACAGTATACGGAGCAGGTTCGGGCATAGGCTGGCTACTGGCCATCGTGGGCCTTGCCGCCATCCGCGAGAAGATTGCTTACAGCAACATCCCCGCTCCCCTGAAAGGTGTAGGCATTACATTTATTATTACTGGTCTCATGGGCATCGCATTCATGAGTTTCCTGGGCATTAAACTTTAATGACTATTATGATACTGATTGAAGCAACTGGACTAACAGTCATGTCGAGTGCAGTGATATTCCTTATCCTCACTCTGTTTCTCGTGATACTACTGCTCGTGGCCCGTCACTATCTTGTGGCTAGCGGAAAAGTGCACATCAACATCAACAACGGCACTAAGGAGATAGAAGTCAACACAGGCTCCTCACTGCTCAATGCACTGCATGGCGAGGGCGTGATGCTCTCAAGCGCGTGCGGCGGTAAGGGTAGCTGCGGACAGTGCCGCGTACAGGTAACCTCGGGCGGCGGCGAGATCCTCCCCACCGAGACCGTACATTTTTCTCGCAAGGAACAACAAGACCACTGGCGACTGGGATGTCAGGTCAAAGTGAAAGACAACATGGAGATTGCTGTCCCCGCATCAGTGCTCAATGTAAAGGAATATGAATGTACCGTGGTGAGCAACAGGCTCGTGTCTTCATTCATCAAGGAGTTTATCGTAGCCCTGCCTCCCGGCGAACACATGGACTTCATCCCCGGTTCATATGCACAGATACGCATTCCCGAGTATGAGATGGACTATGACAAGGACATTGACAAGAAATCACTGGGCGAGTACCTGCCCACTTGGGAAAAATATGACATGTTCTCTCTCAAGTGCCGCAACACTGAGCCCACAGTGAGGGCCTATAGTATGGCCAACTATCCTGCCGAGGGCGACCGCTTCATGCTCACAGTGCGCATTGCCACCCCACCCTTCAAGCCCAAGCCTGAAGTGGGTTTCCAGGACGTAATGCCCGGTATCGCATCCAGCTACATCTTCACGCTCAAACCCGGAGACAAGGTAATCATGAGCGGTCCTTATGGAGATTTCCATCCCATCTTTGACTCTAAGAAAGAGATGATATGGGTGGGCGGTGGTGCCGGTATGGCTCCCCTGCGTGCTCAAATCATGCACATGACCAAGACACTGCAAACTCGCGACCGCGAGATGCATTACTTCTATGGTGCACGTTCGCTCAGCGAGGTATTCTATCTTGAAGACTTCCTGGAGATCGAAAAGGAATTCCCCAACTTCCACTTCCATCTGGCACTTGACCGTCCTGATCCCGTTGCCGACGAGGCTGGAGTTAAGTACACAGCAGGCTTTGTGGCTCCTGTGATGCGCGACACCTACCTTGCCGCACACGAGGCTCCTGAAGACTGCGAGTATTACATGTGCGGTCCGGCAATGATGAGCAAGACCGTTAACGACCTGCTCGACTCATTGGGCGTTGACCCGTCGTCAATACACTACGACAACTTTGGATAACAAGACTATATGGGGAGAACGTCAGGTTTTCCCCATTTTCTTATCAGGTGGTTTCTATTAATTATGTCGAGGCGATTTTGAAATATGTTTTGAGTAGGTTTTTGGCATGAAGAGGGAGCGAAACGATCTTCGTGACCGATTGAATGTCAAAAAGATGCCAAAACAGGTTCAAAAGCGACCGAAATAAATAATAACTTTATCCCATAATTAATAGAACCCACCATCAGAAAGGATAATCCATTTCACATTTCACCAGTCTAACAAAAAAACTATTGTATGAGCAGACAATATAACGACATTGAACGCCCGGACTACACCCCCGGCATGATCAGGAACCTCAAGGACGATGAGATATTTGTCTTCGGCAGCAACTTGGCAGGTATGCACGCCGGTGGTGCAGCACACGCAGCGCACATGCTATTCGGTGCAATCTGGGGACAAGGTGATGGCATTCAGGGGCAAAGCTACGCTATCCCCACCATGCACGGCGGCGTGGATGTCATCAAGCCCTATGTAGACACATTTATCGACTTTGCAAAACAGCATCGAGAGCTTTTCTTCTATGTGACCCGCATAGGATGTGGCATTGCAGGCTTCAGCGATCAAGAAATCGCGCCATTATTCATTGAAGCCATTAACGAGGAAAACATTTGTCTCCCCCGCTCGTTTGTCATGCTGCTACAAGAGAATAAAGCGTAACTAAAACGTCATCTCAACACACACGATATACAACTATAACATCATGAAGAAAACAGTTTTAGCACTCATCTCATGTTTAGCTACCGCCACATCGATGTATGGCGGTATCACCGTGGGAGTCCCCATCCAACTACTTGAGAGTGAGCGCGACCTGCTCCCCAGCAAGACCATCGAGGTGTCGTACAAGATACTCAAATTCAAGAACGATGCGTCTCCCAAACTTGTACAGGCAATTGACTCAATCACTACAATTGTGGCCGACAATGCCTCTACATGCCGCACTTTCTCGCTCGACATTTCCCCTGACGGGTCAACGATTACCGTAATCAACCATGATCCCAACGAACCGGGCACAATGAAAAACGACTATGCAGGGACTATCACTAAACGCCACTGCCATTTTCTGGTAAAATGTGATGCCAATAATAAAGGTGTGGTCAACTCCACATTTGCCCGCACAGGAGACAAGAACACCTATGTGAGGGAATTTATATTTGTGGAAGAAAAAATAGAACCCACGGTGACAAGTGTTGAAGCACAACTAAACGGCCACACACCCGTTTTAGCCAAGTGCATAATAGAAAACATCGACCTCAACGAGAACAATGACACACAAGAAGAATAAACACTCTGCCGAAGCTTTTTTTTGCCTACACCTGACTTCGTCAATGCGTCACCCAAATTAGGATTCGATGCTTGGCAGGTCGAAA
>JAKSLZ010000105.1 GCA_024400935.1 Muribaculaceae bacterium
ACTGATTCTCAATGTGCGCTATCTAATGGCGCAGAAAAGTGATGAAGTCAGGAAATGCCAAATAATACCGTTCCTCCATATCCGATGATTTCATCAATGTATCAAGCGCACAACAAAAGCATGTTACGCTCAAAAAGATTTATCCAATCTACAAGGTTATAACATTTCCGAAAATAATAACGATTTTACCCAAAAACTCACACGATATCCCCAAATCCTTACACAACTTAGGCAATCCTTAGGCTTAACAAACAAAACGGCGCACAATTCTCTCGACTTTTAACCTCCCGAAACAACAATAATTTCTTGTTTTCTTAGACTCGCACACCCATGAGCTGTTGGGGTAAAGGTTGTTTTGGCACTCCACAAGCACCTAGCAAACAGGCACATACATCGTGGCACGATTTTTGTGTGTATTATTTACACAAACTTTAATTTTTACTGCTATGAGGAATTTTGATTCAATTAATGAGGTGATGATATTGAAAGAAGTGTGGTTTTCTTCAATTATCACGGAGTTGAGAGTGCCGGTCATGTATGTTCTCAACAGAAGATTCAGCAGATTGAGCTGGGAGGATTTGGAGGAGGTGTATATGGATGGGTGTTTGGTAGTTTATACTAATATGCTTAATGGCAAAGTTGAGCTTGATGATGAGAGTTTTGTAAAATATTTGACAAGGGTTTGTTTAAATGTGGGTATGCATTATTTGCGCAATGTGAGAGATTGTGTTTTGAGCATAGAAGGTATGATAGATGGTGATTTTTTTAGCATCTATAACACTGATGATGTTATGGATGAGATGTTTTACATTTTTGAAGATTCGTCGTGTGATGATGAAGAAGAGAAATTGGCTAGGTTAAGCTCTGTTTGGGAGAAGTTGAGCGATATTGACAGAATTATCTTGGTTAGCTATTACTGGGAAGGATTGAGCATGGAGGAGATTAAGGCCAAGATAGGTTACAAGAGTGTGGCTAGTGTTAAAAACAAGAAGAGTCGTTGTCTTAAGATGATGCTTGAGAAGATTAAAGAAGAAAGGGTTGTTAGCCCTAATTGGAACGTGTCAAGTTATTGCTGGTTGCCCTGTATTGCTTGAGGATATCCTCAAGCAATACAGCTTGGCCTCCCCGAAAATTCATTGAAAAAAGTTTCCGCTGCTCAAAGCTGGGTTAATGTATATTTCCCCCACCAGAAACTCTTGAGAATATCCTTTTTGGGGTATTCATTTCTGGCTGGGGGATTGTCCTGGCAATTGAGAATAATTGTCGGGAACTCTAAGAATTATGCGTCACCGTAATATTTTTCTCTTTGTTTTACTTGGCAATACTTATTTTTTTCTAATTTTGCGCTCATTATCTAAACAAATAAACATAAGAAGATGAGAAAGGTTTTATTAGTATCGGCATTGGCAATGCTGTTTTCGTCATGCGGGCTGATGGGTGATATCGCCATGGATTCAACTAGCATGGATGGCGTTCGCACGGTTTTGACAACTAACAAGCGTTTCATGAATGAGACTGATGTGGCTCTGGGGGTGCGCATCAATAAGAAGGACACTGTTGCTGGATTGCTGCTTACTAGCGAGAAGAATGCCTGTCGTGGCATTTTTGGCAAGGGCGACCGCCTGAAGGTGGATTTTGCCGACGGCTCGTCTATCACTTTAAAGAACATATATGACAAGGAGTATGAGAAAGAGACCACTCAGAGCGAGAGCGAACGCATCGTTGACGCTCAGGTGGGTTACAACTACATTTACAGTCCCTATACTGACGCTGTCTACATCACACCTAACTATGTGACTGCTATCGTACCCGAGCGGCACACTTACACCACGACGCTCTCTTATGCTCTCTATCCGATAACTTATAGCCAGTTGGTTGACATGATGACTAAGAGTGCCGTGAAGGTGAGCGTTGAGTCGGACAACGGAGTCGACAAGATGGACAATCCGGCAAAACTAGGAGAGATAATTGGGGGCGTTTACGGCAAGCTTGTGCGCCACGCTGCGAAGAACCCCTAACACATCCCCACTGCAAGCGAACTGTAACCGCAGCCTGCACTTGTGCATACCACTGGGCTCGCCAACCAGGGAATACTCTGATTTGAGAAAACGCACCCCGAAGCCGTGTTATACAGGGCTTCGGGGTGGTGTTTTATGCTGTTTGGGGGTTTATCAAACAGCAATATGTGTTACGAGCTGAGGTTTACGGGTTGTAGACCTTCTTGCCGTTGCGTATCACGATGCCACGTGTGTTAGGAGCAACTTCCTGACCCATCATGTTGTAGGTCTTGCCGTTGCCCTTAGTCACTGTGATGTCGTTGATTGCTGTCTCCGACTCTTTCTCTGCCTTAGCGCTAACCTCATGGGTTGCAGCATCAAACATAAAAGTCACCTTGTAATTGCCGCTCTCGTTAACTGTGAGCTCAGCGTTACCGTTCTCGTTGCTTGCGTTGGGGTCGCCATAGCAAGTGTCCCAGCCATGGTCAACAGTCACCTTATACTCATACACGGTGCCTGCCACGAGTTGGCAGCCATTCACTACGAGCGTGAAGTTGCGTCCGTCTTCCGACTTCATGTCGTTGACTGTTGCAGTAGGGTCCCATGTGTAGCCGTTGGCAATAGCAGCCACACCGGCTACTGTGTAAGGACCGGGATAGATGGGGGCAGGGCCGCCAACGAGCTCAGCGTCGGCACTCAATGCGTGAGTTGCAGCGTTGAAGTGGTAAGTGATATTGTATGTGCCGCTCTCGTTAACCTTAAGCTCGGCATTTCCATCGACATTGCTTGCGTTGGGGTCACCGTAGCACACTGTCCAAGCATGGTCGGCAGCTACCTTCCACTGGTAAGATGTGCCAGCGTTGAGGCTGCAGTTCTCGACCTTGAGAGTGTAGTTGAGGCCATCCTCGCTCTTCATGTCGTTAACTGTTGCAGCAGGATCCCAAGAGATGCCGTTGGCAATAGCAGCCACACCGGCAACTGTGTAAGGACCGGGATAAGTCTCACCGGGAACGGCCGCAAACTCAACATTGTCAATGGCGAGAGCCATAGCGCCGTTAGCTGCGTCACCGCTTGCTACGCTGATGTTCCAAGCCAGGTAGTAGTCGCTGTTGTGAGTAACCACACCAGGGAGGTTGCCAGTCACATGAGTAGTCACGCCGGGAGCGTCGGCATAGCCTGCAGTAGATGCGTCGGCATCATAGTGAGTGTGGAATGCCTCGCCTGCCGACTTCCACTGCTGTCCGTCGAGTGAGTAGTAGAGCTGAACGTCAAAACCTGCGGGATTGTTGCCAGTGCGGTATTTCTCGATGTCATAAGCCACTGTAGCGTCCTTGAGGTTGAGCACACCGTCGTTGCGCATGTGTACATACACATTAACGCAGCGTGTACCGCCTGCTACGCCGGTAGAGATACCACCCACGGCACGGTCGCTGGCGTTGCTTGTGGCGCCAAAGTTCCACGTACCGTTCTTAGCGTTAGAGGCAAGCGATGTGCCACCGCTGTACATGGCCTCGGTCTGAGCCTCATAGAACTTGCCCACTGTGCGGGGTGCGGTAGTGGGATGGTCGATGCGCCAGCCTGCGGGCAGAGCAGCAGCACCGTCGGTGGCCATTGTGTTGAAGTCTTGAGAAACGGTATTGTTTTCGCCAATAACAACAGCCTCGGTCTCGGTGTTGATCACAACAGGATCGGCAACCACTACAGTCGCTGTGCTGTTGAAGATGCCGTCCACAGCATTTACTGTAAACGTGCCCTTAGTGCCATCGCTTGTGAATGTGTACTTGTCGTCAAGTGTACCTCCGCCGCTCAGCGTTACTGTAGTTGACTCGGGAACGGCAACCTCGTTGCCAAACTGGTCGCGTGCAACCACTGCATAGTTAACCTTGCCTGCTGTGTGGTCAACATAGTTTACAAAGCCGCTCATCGCCTGTGAAGCGTAGGTGCGCATTGACTGTGCATCGCTTGCGCTCACGCCAGCGGGGACGTAGGTGATGGTTGAAGCGTCCTCTCCGTAGATGAGCTGATACTCCATGCATGCAGCCATGTAAGTGGCCTTGAGAGTGGGATGGCGGTCGTCGAGGAACCATGTCTCGGTGCCCGATGCGCCTTCCTTGTTATATACATTCTGGTAAGCAACTGCTACGGGACACAGTGTCACGCCCAGCTCACGCGCTACATCGCGGTAGTTGGCAAGGAGCTGACGGTTATACTCGGTGTAGTTGCTCCAGTCACCGCTGTAAGCCCAGTTAACGGGGACAATAATCACAGCGTTGGGGTTGGGGCAATTAGCACGGATGTACTCTACCCACTTCTTCACGTTGGCACGGAATGTCTCAATGCCTGTGCGGGGCAGTGAACTCTGTTCTTGCAGGATGATGTGTGACCATGCCTCAGAGCGAACCATCATCTTAGCACCGGGAGTGCCCTCGCTTGTGAGGCCCTCGCCTTCGTTCCAGTGAGTACTCAGGGGCTGGCCCAGCAGTGTGTGCTTGGTCCAGTTGGCCTTCTTGCCCATAGCCTTGGCTATGTCGTTGAACACGGCATCCTGGTCGTTGTAGTAGATGAGGCTGTTGTTGAGTGACAGCACCTTAACCTCATCAGGGACTTGCTTAACAAGCACTACGTTCTGGGGCATAACGTCGAGCGACTGGATTGTAGATTCCTTAGCCACCAATGTGTAGTTACCTGTAGCGATGTCAAATGTCACGTCGTAGGTTCCGGGAGCAACAGCAACCGTGCCCTTAGCACCCTTGACGAGTGTGCCTGCGGGAACTGCTGCGGTAGCATCGGCCTCGAGGCCCCATGCACCTGCCATACCCAGTTTCTGATAAATGAGCCAGTGGCTAAGTCCGTCGTTGCCAGCGGGGAAGCTGAGCTGGCCAGCAAACAATGTCTCACTGCCGTCTACAAGGTTGAGCGCACCGTCAGGATTCATATAGTTCCACGCATTGTTGTCGCCTATCACATAAACCTTATCGAGGCCAGTGGCATCGTCATCGCTTGTGAAGAGAAGTGTTGCGCCGTCGGCATTGATTGTGAGAGTGATTTCCTTGCATGTGTATGAATTAGCGCCGCAAGAGATGTTGGTGCTTGTGCCTGCCACGAGAGCATAGGGCTCGTCCATCAACATGTTGTCGCCATTGCTGCCATAGTTGCAAGCGCTTGACCAGCTTGAGTCGGCTACCTTGAACTGGCCCGAAACAATCTTGTCATACAGACGGTAAACGCCGTTACCCTCGTCGCTGAATTCCCATGCCGTAGGAGCGCCCCAGCTGTTAATCTCACCGCGCAGGTAGATACCTGAGCTCACAAATGGGGGACGGTCGTCACCCTTCACGTCGCCAAAGGTTGCAGTGGCCTTGATGTTGTCAACTGCAAGGCCCATAGCCTTGTTGGGGCTTGTGCCGCTTGCCACGCTGATGTTCCATGCCAGATAGATGTCGGCGCCGGCAGCCACATTGACAACGAGCTCCTGCTCTTTGACCTGTGTGGTGCTGATGGGAACAACTGCTGCACCGGCTGTAGCAGCATCGGGGCTGAAATAAGTGTAGAACTTGGATCCTGCCGAAGCCCAGCTACTGCCATCATAAGAGTAGTAAACCTGTACGCAGAAACCGGCAGCGTTGTCACCGTCGCGATATTTTTCAATATCGTAGCTCAGTGTGAGCGCACCGATTTTCTCGTCGGCGCTGTTGTGCACCTTAGTCATCACGCTCACGCAACGTGTGCCGTCGGCAACTGTGGTTGAGAGGCCACCCACAGCGCGATCGCTGGGATCGCTGCTGCTGCCAAAGTTCCACGTGCCGTTCTTGGCATTGGAAGCGAGGCTCACGCCGCCGCTATACATCACTGAAGCAGATGCCGCACTATAGGCACCCACCTGGTTGGGATTGCTGAGCTGTCGCTCTACCTTCCAACCCTGGGGCATCGTCAGCAATGCCGCCGAAGCACTGGCGTCCCACATCGAGTTGAAGTCCTCGGTAACAGTGGGAACGTCCTTGCTCATCTGCAGTCCGTCCTGCGCCACAGCACCGCAGGGGAGCAATGCCATAGCTGCAAGAGCCACAACCGCCTTAAAAGAATTGAACTTTTTCTTCATGTTTTTTGAGAAGGTTTTAATGGTTAATATTACTTTTTAATTCATTAGTTTTATGCAAAGATAAACCATTAATTCCGCAAAACAATGTGTTTGTAGGCAATTTGTAAAAACAACAACAGGCTATAATGTTAGTAATTAGACAACTAACAAAAGATGCAGTATTGATTTTTGTAAATGATTTTTAGACGTTTTTCTGGTGTTTCGGCTTCAAAAACGCCTCATAGAGAGCCTTGTCGCGAGCATTGTTGCGCAACTTTGACCTGTAGTTATATACTGTAGAAGTCGAGCACTGCAAGAACTCGCTCACCTGCTCCACATCACTCACGCCAAGTCGTTGCAACGCGATAATACGCAACTCGGTATTGAGCTTGCCGGGAGCCGGAGTGGGTATAGCATCCTCGGTGCGCATCAGTGCTTTGACATCAGCTACAAATGTTGGAAATAGCTTGAGGTAAGCCTCGTCAAAGTTAGCGTAGAATTCACTCATCTCACGATGAATATATCGGGTAGAACTCACGGCATTGAGCAGGTCGTCAAAGTTGCGCTTGGCAGCCACCTTGTTCAAGTAGTTGCGATAGTTTTCCATCTTGTGCAGGTAGTCGCGGCACAGGGCCATGAAGCGTAAAACGTATGTCTCTTTGACTTGATTTGATTCCTCAAGCAGCTGGTTGAGCCTTAACTGCTCAGCATTATCCTCAACGAGCTGGACATTGATGGTTTCAAGTCGTTTCAAGGCATCGTCGCGTTCAAGCGAGATGCGTTCAAGCGCGCGATTGCGGCGGCGTAACAAAAACGCCTGCACGGCAGCTAATAGCGTTATGACGCTCACCACCACAAGTAGAACCACAAGCATAGTGCGGCGCTGAGTGTCACGGTCCACAAGTTGCTTGTCAATGGTCGCTATCAACCTAGAGCATTCAAACTGACGTGTGCGAGACCCCGACAGGTAGGCATCCTCGGCGCACACATGTATGTATTTGTAAGCGCGTTCCAGTTCTCCGTCTTCCATCAGCATCTCGGCCAAGATGCGCAGCGATATGTAATCGCGATTAGCATTAGTGATGTCGGCAATGGCTGAGTAAATGAGGTAGCGACGCTGCATCTCCACATTGTCCTGTTGCTGGTATAACTGCGACAAGATGAAGAACCTCACACCCGCCAATGCAGTAGTCTCCCCATCCTTTACATTAGCTTTTAACAGTGCAATTGCCTCATCAATACGCCCTTCGGCCTCTAGTGCTCGCGCATGCATGCCCGCGTTGTTGGGCTGATTCTTGTTGACAGAGTCGGTATATGACGCATATATCGCCTTGAAATGTTCTCGCTGCACATTGTCGGGCGAATATGTACTCATGTTTTTGTTAGCATTGACAATGAGATTATAGTAATGCGGCCTGTCCTCAGGGTTAAGGTCGGCAGCACGCACGGTTGCAAGCGCGTCCATTGCGTCGCTATACAGCCCGTAGTTGTTATAGACCCAGGCAATCTGCACATTAGCGCGAGCTTTGTACTGGGCATTGTTGAGCGACGAAGCTATCGACATTGCCCTGCGCGCCCACACCATAGCCGAGTCGAGAACAAATTTGTCATATTTCACACTTAGCTCATGGCACAACTCAAAGCGTGTGCGGTCATCGGCACGAACCAGTTGGCTAGAGACAACGGCAATCTCGGCTTCACGCTGCTTACTTATAGACTCGCGCATAGACACCACGCTGTCGAGCCGCTGCAACAATTGCTCCTCTTTGCTCCCAGCCCACACCTGCAACGGGAAAATAACAATAATTACTGCGACAAAGCATATTAATTTCTTAATGGCATCCATGTATAAATTTTTAAGAATCTCTTGACTCCGCAAATTTCGCAAAAATTCTGTTCATACACAAGCCATTCACGGCAAAAACATTTTTTAGCCCCCACCCCATCCACAAAACATGCCGAAGAATCCTTCACACCCCCCAAAAACCCGTGCTAGAATATTTCCGTTTATTCCGTTTAGTTCTCAAAGATCATCACCAGCCATCAAGGATGCAAACCACCCATTTCCTGACTTCGTCAATGCGTCACCCAAATTAGGATTCGATGCTTGGCAGGTCGA
>JAKSLZ010000106.1 GCA_024400935.1 Muribaculaceae bacterium
GACGGTTGCCACCATTGTTGTTGCCATAGCTGCTGCCGCCGTTGGGACGGTTGCCACCATTGTTGTTGCCATAGCTGCTGCCGCCGTTGGGACGGTTGCCGCCATTGTTGTTGCCGTAGTTGCTGCCTCCATTGGGACGGTTGCCGCCATTGTTGTTGCCATAGCTGCTGCCTCCGTTGGGACGGTTGCCGCCATTGTTGTTGCCATAGCTGCTGCCACCGTTGGGACGAGTATCTTTACCGGTAGACGCCTGTGCTCTTGAGCCTGCTGACGCGCTGCTGGTTTCAGGGCGAGTGCGGCCATTGTTCATTGACTGGGCGCTACGTGTATCGTTTGAACGGGTTGCGCTAGCACCGCGGCCCTGGTTGCTCGACATAGAGGTTGAGCCACTGCTGGGTCTTGCTGCGCTGCGACTTGACACTGATGCGCCACTTGCTGCGGGACGACGGTTCGACATCTGTGCCGATACTGGAGCTGCCACGAGCATGCCTCCAACGAGCATCAAGCTCATCATCATATTTCTTACAGAAGTTCTCATAACGCTTAAAATTT
This sequence comes from Muribaculaceae bacterium, assembly GCA_024400935.1. GTDB lineage: Bacteria > Bacteroidota > Bacteroidia > Bacteroidales > Muribaculaceae > Sodaliphilus. The sequence goes on from JAKSLZ010000106.1 coordinate 553, forward strand.
TAGGGTGTCATTAAAATTTGTTTCTGTTGTTTAGACTTGGATGAACGCAATAGGTTTAAAATTTGTAATAATTTTTATATTTCGAAGTGCTTAAATGTGTGTTTAAGTGTTTGGTATACAGTGTTAAAGGATGATAACAAGGGGCCAGACTGTGATGTGCGGCCCCTTGTCATATGGTGTGGTAGGGGGGATTACTTGAGGAAGAGGCATCCGTCGCCGTAGCTGAGGAAACGGTAGTCGTGGGCAAGTGCAAAGTCATAGAGGGTGCGCCACTTGTCCTCGCCCACAAAGGCTGCCACGAGCAGGAGCAGTGTTGACTGCGGCTGGTGGAAGTTAGTGATGATGCCGTTCACGATGCGGTACTGAAATCCCGGAGCTATCATGAGCTGTGTGCTGCCCATGTACACGTCACTGCCGGTGCGGTCCAGGTAGTCGACGATGTTTTGCAGGGCTTTCTTGATTGAGATCTCGCAAGGTGTGGTGTAGGGCATCCATTGCTTCACGGTGAGCTCGTCGCCGTCGGCATTGGGGTTGTACTCAAGGATCTGCCCCACGTAGTAGAGGCTCTCAAGAGTGCGCACGCTGGTGGTTCCCACTGCTATCACAGGGCCGTTGCCGGCGATGAGCTCCTCGATGAGTGCACGCTTAACGGCGATGAACTCGTGGTGCATCTCGTGCTCGCCTATGTTCTCGCTCTTGACGGGCTGGAAAGTGCCGGCACCCACGTGCAGCGTGAGCTCACGGCGGCGTATGCCTCGCTCGTCGCATTCCTTGAGCAGCTCGTCGGTGAAGTGCAGTCCGGCCGTGGGTGCAGCCACGCTGCCGTTGATGTGTGAGTACACCGTCTGGTAGTCCTCGCTGTCGCTCTCCTCAGTGCCACGGTTGAGGTAGGGGGGGATGGGAATCTCGCCTATGGCGTCGAGCACGCTGGCAAATGTTGCGCCTCCGTCCCAGTCAAATGTTATCTCCCACGAGTTGCCGCGACGCTCGCCGCGTGTGGCACGCAGGGTGATGTCGTTGCCGTCTATATTTATAATGTGCTCCAGCGCGCCTTGTTTCCATCGCTTGCTGTTGCCCACCAGGCACAGCCATGTGCACGACTGTGTGGTCTGGAAGATGAGCTCATAGTCAACGGGAGCTACCGGCTCGAGGCAAAATATCTCGATGGTGGATCCTGTGGCCTTGGTGAAGCGCAGGCGTGCGTTGATGACACGCGTGTTGTTATAGATGAGTGTGGCGCCTGCGGGCAGCAATGCCGGCACGTCATAGAAGTGTCGGTCGTGGATCTCGTTGCCGTCATAGTGTAGCAGCTTGCACTGCTCGCGCTGTGCCAGCGGGTGCTTGGCTATGCGCTCGTCGGGCAGGTCATAGTTGTATTCGCTGATGCGTATGTTGCGTATATCGTCTACAGTGTTCATATTGTCATGTGTTGAAAATGCGACTGCAAAGTTACACATAATTTCGTTAACAGCGGTTGCGCACGTCAATTTTTGTATAAATGACTAATTTTTATTAACTTTGTGCCAGATTTTTTTTAAGACTACTACAAATGAAGCTTAGATTCCCTCTCAAAGAGTTCCAGCAGATGGAAACTCCGTTTTACTATTATGACATGTCGTTGCTTGATGCCACAATCAAGGCTATCAAGAAAGAGATTAAGGACTTGCCCTATGAGGTGCACTATGCGGTGAAGGCCAATGGCAACCCTACCATCCTCAAGGCCATAGCAGCCCACGGGCTGGGTGTGGACCTGGTGAGCGGTGGCGAGATTGCTGCGGCACTTGAAGCCGGTTTCAAGCCTTCGGGTATGGTCTACTCAGGAGTGGGCAAGACTGACCGTGAGATAATCCAAGGCCTTGAGGCAGGCATTTACAGTTTTAACGTTGAGTCGATACCTGAGCTTATGGTTATCAACCAGTTGGCACAGGAGCGTGGCCTGGTGGCTCCGGTGTCGATACGCGTCAACCCCGATATCGACGCCCACACTCACCGCTATATCACCACCGGAACTGCCGAGGACAAGTTTGGCATCAATATCGAGATGCTTGCTGCCGCAGTGCAGACGGCCAACAGCCTGCCGGCGATACACCTGCGCGGCCTCCACTTCCATGTGGGCTCACAAATCACACAGATGAAGCCCTTCGCTATGCTGTGCGAGAGCGTCAATACACTGCTCGACTACTTTGACCGTCACGACATCTCGTTTGAGATAATCAACGTGGGCGGCGGACTGGGCATTGACTATGACATGCCCGACGTGAACCGCATCCCCGACTTCCAGCACTTCTTTGACACCTTCCGCCGCAACCTCAAGCTGCGCGAGGGCCAGGAACTGCACTTTGAGCTAGGTCGCTCCATCGTGGCGCAGTGCGGGTCGCTCATTGCGAGAGTGGTATATGTGAAGGAAAACCGCAACAAGAAGTTTGTGATCCTCGATGCCGGCATGACCGACCTCATTCGCCCTGCACTCTATGAGGCTCATCACGTGATACAGAACCTCACCTCGCAGGATACCGCCAGCGACACCTATGACGTGGTGGGACCCATATGCGAGTCGAGCGACGTCTTCGGCAAGGACGAGCGTTTGCCCGTGAGCCATCGCGGCGACATCTTTGCCCTGCGCAGTGCCGGAGCCTATGGCGAGTCAATGGCAAGCCAGTATAACATGCGTCGTCTCCCCGGCACTTATTTTGACGAGTGATAGAGTGAAGGCAGGCACCTGTTCCTGTCCATCTTTACCCCACACAATATACCCCTCGATGCCCATCACGTCGAGGGATTTTTTTTGCTCTTGGGTTTAGTTTGAGTCATTTTAAAGACGTTTTTGGGTTTAGTTTGAGATTTTTTACTTCGTGTTCTTTTTAGACTAAAAGAACATAAAAGACACGAATTTTAATTTAAATTTCTTCTTAATTTCTGTTAGTCTTAAGCCTGTTTTTGCCCGTTGGAACGCGTTGCTGAGTGGTTGTGTGGTGGCTTGTGGTGCGTGAAAAAATACTAAATTATTATGGTGATAGTTGCTTTTTTTGTGGTATTTTAGTAAATTCGCAATCTAAAACACCGCCTCTGGGCGCATTATAGAGTAACTAAACAATGAAACCCATCACAAATATATTGCTGGTTATAGCACTGGTTTGCTATGTGTTTCTCCCCTTTTACAACATACAGTTGCAGGGAGGGATAAGCGGTCTGGAGTTCACTGCAGGCCTCATCACCCGCACCGGCACCTTCAAGGGCATCGGCTTTGCGCTCATGCCGTTCATTTGCTGTTTCCTGGCTATCATGTTTAATAGCCTCAAGAATAAATACTGGAGCCTGGCATCACTGTTGCTGCTGTGCTGCAGCTTGTATTTTTATCACACCGCAGGTCATTTTACTGCATTCTCGCTGGCACATTCGCCCGAGGTGACTCCCATGGACGATCTGGGCGAGGGCCTTCCCATCGAGTCGTTGGGCTATGGATTCCTGAGCAGCTGTGTGCTGGTGGGCCTGTCGATAATCAGCGCCATAGTGTCGCTGCTGCCCTTCAAGTTCAATGAGGCCATCGAGCGCGTTGTCGACGATGCCCTCGACAAGAGTGTAGAAGAAGGCCGCAAGCACATCAAGTCGCTGGGCCATGAGGTGCGTGGTGAGTGGAACAAGATTGAGTCTAAGACTGTGGGCCGCGTCAAGAAAAAGAACAGCCACGCTAAGACTACGCAGCCCGAGGCACCCAAGCAGCCCGAGGCAGATATACCTCCCATACCCGAGGTGGACATTCCTCCCATTCCCGAGGACAAAGAAGACGACTCGCGCTTCATGCCCCGATAACGGCTGCCGCGTGTGGTGACTCCTGACGACAGTACTTTGAAAAACAATGACTTCACTTGACAAAATAGAGGATGCCAGGGTAAGGGCGTTTGCGACCGATGTCATCGGCCAGTTGCCTTTTGTGCCCAACGAGGACCAGCTCAACTTTGTCATTGCACTCACTCAGTTTCTCATGTTCTCCTCCGAGCAGTCGCTCATGCTGCTCAGCGGATATGCCGGCACAGGCAAGACGTCGCTCACGGGTGCCATTGTCAAGGCGCTGGCACAGGCGGGCATCAAGTGTGTGCTGCTGGCACCCACAGGCCGCGCCGCACATGTCTTTGGCGAATACTCGGGTCATGCGGCATTCACCATCCATCGCAAGATTTACCGCCAGCAGGGATATGGCTCCACGGCTTTTACCTTAGCCGAGAACAAGCACACGCGCACCCTGTTTATCGTAGACGAGGCCTCGATGATATCCAACACACTGGGCGACAGTGTGGCCAGCTTTGGCTCGGGTCGCCTGCTCGAGGACCTGCTTGCCTATGTCTACAACGGCAAGGGGTGTCGCCTGCTCATGATGGGCGACGATGCACAGCTGCCTCCGGTGGGCCAGGTGGAGAGCCCCGCCCTCAACGACGGCTACCTGCAAGCTCTGGGATTCACAGTCTATCACAAGTACCTGAGAGAGGTGGCGCGCCAGTCGCTTGAGTCGGGCATACTGTGCAATGCCACAATAGTGAGGCAGAGCATGGAAGAAGGCATGGCTAGCGAGCCCGCACTACAGCTCGACGGCATGGACGACATACAGCCGCTGTCAAGCGAGTTTCTGCTCGAGACCATCAGCGACTGTTATGACCGCGACGGCATGAACGAGACCATCGTGATAACTCGCAGCAACAAGCGCGCCAATCTGTTCAACCAGGGCATACGCAACACCATCCTGTATCGCGAGGACCTGCTGGTGAGCGGTGACCTGCTGCTGGTGTCTAAGAATAACTACTACTGGAGCGAGGAATATGAAGAGATAGATTTCATCGCTAACGGCGATGTGGCCCGTGTTGTGAGGGTGTGGGGCGAAACTGAGAGCATCTATGGGCTGCAGTTTGCTAATGTGACCTTAGCCTTCCCTGACCACGGCGACATCGAGGTGGATGCCAAGATTGTGCTCGATTGCCTCATGAGCGATGCCCCGGCGCTGATCCGCGTGCAGAGCGAGCAGTTGTATAACGAGGTGATGAGCGAGCTGCCCGGCGACAAGCGCTCAAAGTACCGCGAACTCAAGAAACATCCCTATTTCAATGCCCTGCAGGTCAAGTTTGCCTATGCGGTGACGTGCCACAAGGCACAGGGCGGTCAGTGGGCCAACGTGCTCATAGACATGGGCGGAATCATGCCCGAGGCAAAACTTACCATCGACTACCACCGCTGGCTCTATACGGCCATCACACGAGCCCGCCAGCGCGTCTACCTCATCAATTATCAGCCTGAAGAGAACCGCTAGCACCTAATCAGTTCACGGTCAATTAAATCAGAAAAATACAAACGGGCAATGATTAAGGGACGACACCGGGCAAAACGTTGCTCTATGCTTTTTGAGACACCTTAGCCGCTTTTTCATGTGTTTTGACACACCCACATCAACTTCTGTTTTGTTTAGAACACCCCTGGTGAAATGTGTACTGCGCTGCTGTGGGGTAGGGGATTACTCGGGCTTGCGGGCAGTGTAGACGCTGCATGTGCCCAGGATGAGGCGGTGCACCTCGCAGTGGGTGAATCCCTTGGCGCGCATGATGTTGAGCATGTCTTCGCCTTGAGGCACTGCCGCTATGCTCAGTGGCAGGTAGCGGTAAGCACTCTTGTCGTGGCTCTTGAGCGAGCCCACAAAGGGGATGATGTGCAGGGTGTAGAGGTCATAGAACCAGCGGATGAGCGGATTGCGCGGAGTGGATAGCTCAAGCACGCACAGCATGCCGCCGGGACGCAGCACACGCATCATCTCGCGGTAGCCCTGGTCGATGTGCTCAAAGTTGCGCACCCCGAATGCCACGGTGATGGCATCGTACGACTCGTCGGCAAAGCGCATCTTCAGGCAGTCGCCCTGCTCAAAGCTGATGACCTGGTCCAGACCTTTGTCCTTGACCTTGCGGCGGGCTACCTCGAGCATGCCGTCGCTCAGGTCTATGCCGGTCACGGTCTCGGGCTTGATTGTTTTATAAAGTGTGATGGCGAAGTCACCAGTACCGGTGGCTACGTCGAGTATAGAGGCGGGCTGGGTGGCCTTAACCTTGTTAACGGCCACCTTGCGCCACCATTTGTCTATGCCCATGGTCATGGCGTGGTTCATGAAGTCATAGGCCGGTGCGATAGAGTCAAACATCTGTCGCACCTGCCCGGTCTTGTCGCCTTCGCCGCTATAGGGCTTTATGTTTTCTACTTTGTTGCTCACTTCTTGTTTTGTGCAAGATATTCGCTTACGTTTTTCTCGATGCGTGCTGCCAGGTCTACGTTCTCGTCGGCACGTTCAAACTTGGTGCCTGTGATTTCCTCGTAGAGCTCGATGTAGCGTGCCGCAACGCTCTCGCAGTATTCGTCGGTCATCTCGGGCACCTGCTGGCCTTCCTTGCCCATGAAGTTGTTGTCGATGAGCCACTGGCGCACAAATTCCTTAGAGAGTTGTTTCTGGGGCTCGCCATTCTCGAAGCGCTCCTCATAGCCCTCGGCATAGAAGTATCGGCTTGAGTCGGGAGTGTGGATTTCGTCCATGAGTATCACCTTGCCGTCGCGCTTGCCAAACTCATACTTGGTGTCGACCAGGATGAGACCCTTAGACGCTGCAATCTCGCTGCCGCGCTTGTAGAGGGCGCGTGTGTATTGCTCAACGACCTTGTAGTCTTCCTCGCTCACGAGACCCTGCGCGATGATTTCCTCGCGAGAGATGTTCTCGTCGTGACCGGCTTCGGCCTTGGTGGTGGGAGTGATGATGGGCTCGGGGAAGCGCTCGTTCTCGCGCATTCCGTCGGGGAGCTTCACACCGCACAGCTCGCGGCATCCGTTCTTGTACTCGCGCCATGCGCTACCGGTGAGGTAGCCGCGTATGATCATTTCAACGGGGAATCCCTCGCACTTCACGCCCACGGCGACCATGGGGTCGGGGGTAGCGAGTTTCCAGTTAGGAACGATGTCGGCAGTTGCGTCGAGGAAACTTGCTGCAATCTGGTTGAGTACCTGTCCCTTGCCGGGGATGCCCTTGGGCAGAACCACGTCAAAGGCGCTGATGCGGTCAGTAGCCACCATCACCAGGATGTCGTCGTTGATGTTGTACACGTCGCGCACTTTGCCATGATAGACGCTGCGCTGTCCCTCAAAATTGAAATCGGTGTGAACTAAAGTTTTAGCCATTGTTTTGAAAAATTATTAAGTAAAAATCAATCGTCGTTCTTGGCAGTTTCGGGTTGGTCCTCAACTGGTAGACCTGTGTCGTCGAGCAGTCCGGCCTTGCGCAGTGCGTCGTGCTTTTCATAGGCTTCGACGATGCGCTGTACCAACTGGTGACGCACGATATCTTTCTTCTCAAATTCCACCTTGCCTATTCCCTT
>JAKSLZ010000107.1 GCA_024400935.1 Muribaculaceae bacterium
CCACTCCTCAACTGCGGGAATGATACCGAGTGAGATAATCTCCTCGCGCATCTTCTGCAGGTGCTCGTAAGAAGCCTTGAGAGCAGCCATTTCCTCGGGAGTACCCTCGGGAGCAACGAAGTGAACGCCATCCTTGTCGATAGTAGTGGGCATAGCCATCATCACGTTCTTGAAACCGCACTTGTCGCAGTTCACATAGCAGCCAGCGGGCCAAGTGAAGGGAGCACCACCCATAGCGCCTTCGATCATCTTAACTGCCTGCAAAGCGGGGCTCTGGAATGAAGAGCGGCCACGCAGTTTGATGATGTTAGAACCACCCTGGATAGTCATGTGCTTGATCTCTGCCCAGCGCTCCTCGCTCAGTTCCATCTCTGAGAGGGGCTTGCCGTCGATCTTAGCCTTTGAAGCAAATACAGCCATCTGCTCGCCGTGGCCACCATAAGTGAAGGCGTCAGTAACCTTGTCCTGCTGTACCTTGAACTCCTGAGCCAGCTGCTGCTGCAGACGAGTTGAATCGAGAGCTGCAAGTGAAGTGAGCTGGTTGGGCTTGAGGCCTGAGTGGATGAGTGCTGTGAGTGCAGTAACGTCAGCGGGGTTGAAGATAACTACAACGTGCTTAACGTCGGGGCAATATTTCTTGATGTTCTCGCCAAAGTCGGCAGCGATCTGGCAGTTACCCTTGAGCAGATCCTCACGAGTCATACCCTCCTTGCGGGGAGCACCACCTGATGAGATGATGTACTTAGCACCTGTGAAAGCCTCAGCGGGATCTACAGTGTAAGAAAGGTTTGCACCGGGGAATGCGCAGTGGCACATTTCGTCATATACACCATGACATCCGGGTTCATAGATATCATACAGACAGATGTTGGGAGTAAGACCGAGCATGAGAACGCTCTGCACCATGTTAGAACCGATAGCGCCACCAGCACCAACGATCACGAGTTTGTCATTTGTTAAAAAAGCCATGATTGATTTTTAATTTTATAATATTAGAGTTGTTTATTTTCTAACGGCAAAGTTAGTGAATTATTGTCACACTAACAAACTAAAAGAGGTTAAAAAACGAGGGGTCACTCGTTTTTCTCCTCTTCTTGTTGTTTTTTCAACTTGTTGCGGTAGGCCACCAATGCCTTGTGCAAGCGATGACGACGTTCCTGTTCTTTCTTGGCTTGTCGCTTGAGGAAGTCGTTATACTGGTTCTCTATGTAATTGTCGGCCATGTTGTTTTAGTTTTGTAAAGGTTTAAAGGTTTAAAAGTTTAAAAGTTTAATCGGTTAACCCTTTAACCCTTTATCTTTTACTGGTTAGTTGAGAATGAATCCTGGAAGGGGGTGCGGTTGAGGATGGAACGGCCCAGGGTGAGCGAGTCAGTGTATTCTATCTCATTGCCCACACTCACGCCGCGCGCCAGCATCGTTATCTTCACGTCAGGGTAAGGGGCCAGCCGGCGGAAGATATAGAAGTTAGTGGTGTCGCCCTCCATAGTGGCGCTCAGGGCCAGTATCACCTCTTTGACACCTCCGTCGGCCACACGCTTGACGAGGCTGTCGATCTCGATATCCTGCGGTCCCACTCCGTCCATGGGCGAGATGAGACCACCCAGCACGTGATATAGACCGCGGTGCTGCTGCGTGTTCTCGATGCTCATCACGTCCTTGACATTCTCCACCACGCACACCGTGGAGGCATCGCGCGACGGCGACGAGCAGATGGGGCACACCTCGCTCTCGCTGATGTTGTGGCACATGGTGCAGTAGCGTATCTCGCGACGCAGCTTGATGAATGCTTCGCCAAATGCAGTCACGTCCTGCTCGTTTTGCTTGAGCAGGTGCAACACAAGCCTGAGCGCCGTCTTGCGCCCTATGCCGGGCAGCGAGGCAAATGCGCTCACAGCATTCTCTAGCAGTGACGATGCAAATTCTTGTTCCATTTACTTATCTTTAAAGGCTAGCGCGGCACCCAGTGCAGTGCAATACTGCGCATAGTCGGGGATAATGCAGCGTATGCCGTACAAATCTTCAATCATCGGGAACACTTCCTTGCACTGAGGCAGGCGGGTCATGTTGCCTATGAGCACAAAATCCTTGATGCCGCCTTCGCCATTGACCTGCGACATATAAGCACAGCAGCCTATCGTCTCAAGAATCATGTGGACCAGACCGCTGGCGATGTCGCCGCGTGACACTTGCTTGTTGCGAGCCTTGCCAAAGAGCGATGCCGTGACATGGGTGGGAAGGCCCTCGATGTCGCCGTGGCATATGTCGCCAATGAGCAAATTCACGTTGGCCGAGTCGCCCTCCTGTGCCATCTCGATGATGTCGTTGATGTGGCCGGTGCCCAGCAGCAGATGGGCCAGTCCCTGCAATGTGCCGCCGCCCATACTGATGCCACCCAGGTGCTTGATGTTGTCGCCATCTACACGCACAAAGGTCGTGCCGGTGCCCATCGACACCACCACAAGGCGATCAAGACCTGTGACAAAACGGGCGCCCAGACCATCGGCAAGGAACTCATCCACCTTGGTTGTGGGCAGGCCGTAGATGGGAGTAGCCACCTGCGATGCTCCCACACCGGTAATCATCACTTGTTTTATATTCTCTAGTTTTATGTTATTGTCATAAATATACTTTCCAAATGCCCCAAACAACGAGGTGATGGGGTCGGCTGCTGTGATGAACATGGGCGACACAATCTTGCCGTTGTCCAGGCCCACAATCTTAGTGGTGGTGCTGCCCACGTCTATTCCTAATATTAGTCCCATATCTAGGTTTTCAATTTATTTTTTTTACAAAAGTAAGTTATTAATGTGATATGAGCAAATATTGGATGATGTTTAGCATCTAAAAAAGCGCATCACCGCGGGATATGGGCACAATGTGCCATTTTTTCTGGACGAGCACAAAATAAGAATGCCTATTTCTCGTTATATATATGCACTTATGGATCTAACCGTTGTTATAGTCAATTACCGCGTCAAGTATTTCCTGGAACAGACGCTGCGCTCGGTGATGGAGGCCACCCGTGGCCTGCAGGCCGAGGTTATTGTCATAGACAACGATAGCGGAGACGACTCCATAGCGTTCTCACGCGAGCGTTTCCCCGAGGTCAATTTCATCGAAAACAAGGAGAACGTGGGCTTTGCGCGTGCCAACAACCAGGGCATCATGATGGCCAGGGGCAAATACACTCTCATCCTCAATCCCGACACCATCGTCACCGAGCGATGCATCAGGGGGTCAATAGAGCACATGGAGAAGCATGACGACTGCGGCTCGATAGGCATACGCATGGTCGACGGCAACGGCAAGTTCCTGCCCGAGAGCAAGCGCGCCTTCCCCACCCCGTGGGTAGCATTCTGCAAGATCTTCGGTCTGTCAAAGCTCTTCCCCAACTCTCCCCGGTTTGCCAAGTATCACCTGCGCTACCTCAGCGACCGCGAGGAACACGTGGTCGACATCCTCTCGGGTGCCTACATGCTGTGCCGCACCGACATGCTGCAGCGCATAGGAGGACTGGACGAGGATTTCTTCATGTATGGCGAGGACATCGACCTGTCATTCCGCCTGTGCCGCGACGGCTACAAGAACTGGTTCCTGCCGCTCGACATGATACACTACAAGGGCGAGAGCACTAAAAAAGGTACTATGCGCTATGTGCGCATCTTCTATGAGGCAATGCTCATCTTCTATCGCAAGCATTTCCCGCGATACAGCACCGTGGCCTACCCCATCATCAAGTTAGGCGTACTGGTGCGTGCCGGCATGGCAATGCTCAAGCGCATCATCATCAACCCGTTCAAGAGCAAGAAGGACAAGCGCATGGACCAGCAGTGGGTCATCATCAGCGACAATGCACAGCAGGCAGCCACAGCAGCCGGCATCACTTCTTATGGCACATCGCTGCCACAAGGTAAGGCACAAGTGCTCATCGACGATGGTTGCATGACCTATGGCGAGATAGTAGACTACATCTCCTCTAACAGCCGCAAGGGACTGGAATTCCACATCCTGGCGCGCCGACACGGCCACATCATTTCTCCCAAAATGGCATGATGCACAATTCCACCATAGCACTGCGCCCGCTGGAGCCCACCGACCTTGACGTGCTCTACAAGTGGGAAAACGACGCTGCCCTGTGGGCGGTGAGCGATACCGTTGCGCCCTACTCGCGCCGTGTGCTGTGGGAATATCTTGAGAACAACACTAACGACATCTATGCCACCCGGGCACTGCGACTGATGATTGTGAACACCGATACCGGCGAGCCGCTGGGCACAGTGGATTTCCTGAACTTTGACCCCTTCAACAACCGCGCCGAGCTGGGCCTTCTCATAGCAGCCGAGCACCGCGGCAAGGGCTTGGGCCGCATGGCGATAGACCTGATGTGCGACTATGCACGCAACCACATAGGTCTCAAGCAGTTGTACATCTATGTCGACACTGAGAACAAGGTGTGCCTCAAGCTGTTTGGCGACTATGGCTTTGAGCAGGCGGGCCTCCTCAAGTCATGGGTAAAACGCGGCACCACCTACCACGACACCGTCATCCTGCAATACTTCTTGTAATTATTTATCTTTCAGAAAACCTGCAATGGTCCATTAATCCACAACCTTAGTTATCGATGGGGTTGAGGGGAATGTTGTTCCATAGGCGGTAGCGTGATCCAAAACACGACACGGCCCACTGCCAGGTTTCAATAAATCCTCCCGTCATCATCATGTCGCTATTATACACGTCGAGCACAGCCCAGTCACTGCGGTCAATCTCATCCATCAGCTGGCCGGCACTCCAGCCGCTATAACCGGCTATAAACTTAACCTTTCCGGCCGTCTCACCACCGCTTTCAAGATATTTTTTCATGGCTTCAAAGTCACCGGCAAAATATATCCCGTCGCCCATGGGAAGGCTGTCAGGTATCACCTCGGGGCCCAGGGTGTGAATGTAGAACATCACCTCGGGATTAACCGGCCCGCCTATGTAGAGCGGAGCATCGTTCACCACCTTGACGTCGGGTAGCACCTCGCTCAACATGAGCGTTGACATATTGTTCAGCACCAGCCCCATAGCGCCCTTATCATCATGATTGACAAGCATAATCACCGAGCGGCGGAAATAGTCGTCATTTACCGTGGGTTTAGCCACAAGCAGCGACCCGTTGACGGGAACTGGCTGCTCGTCGTTGATGTTGAAAATATCGTCCATATCTTGTAATGCTAGTGCGTGAAATTATTTTCCACAAAGTTACTAAAAAACCACAATAAACAGGTCTTTTTATCGTTTTATATTTAGAATAAATATAACTACACACATATATACAATGAAAGTACTGAAATTTGGTGGAACATCGGTTGGTTCGGTCGAGAGCCTGCTGAATGTAAAAAAGATAGTTGAGTCATGCGACGAGCAGGTAATCGTGGCAGTTTCGGCCCTGGGTGGCGTTACTAACCAGTTGCTCGAGATGTGCGACATCGCACTCAAGCACGATGAGGCATGGCAGCCCATCCTCAACACCGTGAAACAACGCCACATGGACATCATCGACGCTGTGGTCCCTGAGGGAGCACAGGAAATGTGCAAACAGGTGATAGAGCAGTTTATCGAGGGTAATCTGCGCTCTTACTACGGCACACTGCAGCTCAACGAGGACCTCGAGGAAGTGGTCATCGCACAGGTGCGCGACGCCATCGTGGCACACGGCGAGATCATGTCGAGCGCCATCGTGTCGTGCATGATTGAGGAGGCCACCCCCCACTTCTCACCCAAGTTCATCAAGACCCACGAGATCAACGGCGAGCGCCGCCTCGACTGGGAAGCCACTGAGGAAATGGTGAAGGTGGAATTTGAAGGCACACAAGAAAAACGCATCGTGGTGCAGGGATTCATCGCCGAGGACGTGGAGACTGGCCTCAAGACCAATCTGGGACGTGGCGGCAGCGACTACACCGGTGCCATACTTGCAGCCATTCTGGGTGCTGACTGCCTTGAGATTTGGACCGACGTGGACGGCTTCATGACTGCCGACCCTCGCAAGGACCCCAACGCAACCGTTATCCCCGAGATGACCTACGAGCAGGCACAGGAAATGTGCGATGCCGGAGCCAAGGTCATCTATCCGCCCACCATCGCACCCGTGGCTGGCAAGGGAATACCCGTGTGGGTCAAGAACACCTTCAACCCCACAGCAGTGGGCACAGTAATTAAGTAAAGGTTTAAATAAAGGTTTAAAGGTTTAAAGGTTTAAGAGTTTAAGAGTTTAAAAGTTTAAGAGTTTAACCCATTAACCCTTTACCCCCTTAACCCATTAACCCCTTAACCCTTAACCTCCTTAAAAACAGCCACCGTGCCCTTGGCGACAGCCAAGGGTCCCCCCATTAACCCACCCCCCTCTTAACCATGCAATTTTACAGCACAAGACATAAATCACCCGACGTGACACTGGAGCATGCCGTCTTCAAGGGACTGGCCGAAGACGGCGGGCTCTACATGCCCCGCACCATACCCCGGTTGCCACAGGCCTTCATCGCTAACCTCAAGGCGATGAGTCTGCACGACATTGCCTACGCCATAGCCAACTATGCCTTTCAGGGCGACGTAGAAGCCAGCGTGCTGCACCAGCTCGTCAACGACACCCTGAACTATGACATACCCGTTTGTCACATCGACGGCGACAAGTATGTCATGGAACTCTTTCACGGCCCCACAATGGCATATAAGGATGTGGGCGCCCAGTTCATGGGCGGCCTGCTCAAGCACTACATGACCCGCATGGGCATCGACAAGACGGTCAATATCCTAGTGCCCACATCGGGCGACACCGGCGGAGCAGTTGCCGGAGGTTTCCACAACGTGCCCGGCGTGAAGGTGTGGGTGCTATATCCGCAGGACAGCATCAGCTACATGCAGGAGGCCCAGTTTGCATCACTGGGCGGCAACGTGCAGGCCGTGGAGGTCAACGGCACGTTTGACGACTGCAAGCGACTTGTGGAGCAGGCTTTCATGGATGCCGACCTTAACCGACAAATGATGCTCACCAGCGCCACGTCGATCAACGTGGCACGCATCGTGCCGCAAACCATCTACTACTTCTGGGCCTATGCTTCGCTCATGCGCATGGGCAAGAAGGCAGACAACCTGGTGTTCTCAGTGCCGTGCGCTAATCTGGGCAACCTTGTCTCAGGGCTTGTCGCACAGCAAATGGGACTGCCCGTCAAGCGCTTTGTAGCTGTCGAGAACGAGAACTCTATCTTCTATAACTACATGAACACCGGAGTCTTCAAGCCCCGGCCCAGTGCAGGAAGCATCGCTCCGGCACTCGACGTGGGACACCCCACTAACTTTGAACGCATCGTCGACATCACCGGCAGCGTGGAGAATGCCCGCAAGTGCATCCATGCCATGGCTTACACTGACCAGCAGATCATAGACACCATGAACAGCGTCTACTCGCAGTATGGTTACATCCTTGACCCGCACAGTGCATTTGCCTATCGTGGATTGTGCGACGACATCCAGCCCGGAGAAACCGGCGTGTCGCTGGCAACGGCACACCCGGCCAAGTTCAGCACCCAGGTAGAGATGGCAATAGGCCACGAAATAGAAGTACCTGCGCAGCTGCGTTCTTTCTTGAGCGGCACACGTCAGGTCGTCAGCATAAGCTCGGGCTACACGTCATTCAAGCAACTGCTTTTAGAATAACAGCAACCCGGAAACTAGACAACAGGGACGGTTCTTCTATGTTGAAAACCAAACAAATTTGGTAATTTAATATTTATT
>JAKSLZ010000108.1 GCA_024400935.1 Muribaculaceae bacterium
CTGAACATGCGCTCTCGCTCGAGCGTCAACTTCAGCATCGACGACCTGCACACCATAGCGCAGTGGTGCCATGAGCACGGCATGAAGAGCTATCTCACCGTCAACACCATCATCTATGACGAGGACGTGGACTACATGCACCGCATCGTCAACGCTGCGCGCGAGGCAGGTGTGAGCGCCATCATCGCCAGCGACATGGCCACGATACTCTATGCCCGCAGCATAGGCGTGGAGGTGCACATCTCCACACAGGTGAACGTGAGCAACAGCGAGGCACTCAAGTACTATGCCCAGATGGCCGACGTGGTGGTGCTGGCGCGTGAGCTCAACATGGACCAGGTCAAGGCCATCCATGGCGTCATAGAGCAGGAAAACGTGTGCGGACCCCACGGTGCCCCCGTGCGCATCGAGATGTTTTGCCACGGCGCACTGTGCATGGCAGTGTCGGGCAAGTGCTACCTGAGCCTGGCCGAGAGCGGTTACAGCGCTAACCGCGGTGCCTGCCGCCAGATATGCCGCCGCTCCTACACCGTCACCGACCGCGAGACCGGCGAGCAGCTCGACATCGAGAACAAGTACATCATGTCGCCCAAGGACCTCAAGACCATACACTTCCTCAACAAGCTGGTGGATGCCGGCGTGCGCGTCTTCAAGATCGAGGGCCGTGCCCGCGGTCCCGAGTATGTGCGCACCGTGGTGAGCTGCTATCACGAGGCACTGGAGAGCCTCATCGACGGCACTTACAGCGAGGAGAAGGTGGCTGCATGGGACGAGAGGCTCAAGATGGTGTTCAACCGCGGTTTCTGGGACGGATATTACCAGGGACAGCGACTGGGCGAGTGGACCATGAAGTATGGCTCAAGTGCCACACGCGTCAAGGTATATGCCGCCAAGGGCATACGCTACTATAGCAAGCTGGGCGTGGCCGAGTTCCTGGTCGAAGCCGGCGAGGTGAAGGTGGGCGACGAGATAGTCATCACCGGACCCACCACCGGAGCCATCATGACCACCGTGGAGGAGATACGCGTCGACCTCGACCCCGTGGAGAAGGCCGTCAAGGGCGAGCATTTCTCTATCAAGACCGACACCAAGATACGCCCCAGCGACAAGCTCTTCATTTGGCGCGAGACAGGCATCGAGTCGTGACAATGCACCCGTCACCCTCCCACCCCCTCACCCAACAACGACAACTAATAACCGAATAAAATATAAACTGATAGCTATGATTAAAGTTTTCTGCAAGAACACCCAGGAATATCTTGAAATAAAAGGAGGTACCACGCTGCAACAGCTCGCGGCATCGCTGCAAGACAAGTTGGCCATCACCCCGCTGTGTGCCATCGTCAATAACATGTGCGAGCCTCTGTGCAACAACATCTATGCACCCAAGCACATCGAGTTTGTAGACTACACCCATCCGGCCGGAGCACGTGCCTATGTGCGCTCGCTGTGCATGGTGCTCTACAAGGCCATCGCCGACCTCTACCCCGGCAAGCGACTGCGCATCGAGCATTCGCTCAAGGGCGGATATTACTGCAGGGTCAAGCATGAGCACGAAACGCTGGGCACCGAAATGGTGGCAGCCATCAAGGCCCGCATGCAGCACATCATCGGCCAGGACCTCCCCTTTGTGCAGCACGAGGAACCCACACAGGACGTCATCGACATCTTCGAGGCACAGGGACTCAATGACAAAGTGCGCGTGCTGGCATCCAGCGGCAGCTTCTACAGCACCTACTACACGCTCGACACGCTTGCCGACGCGTTCTACGGCCCCATGATACCCAGCACCGCCATGCTCACGGCCTTTGACCTGCAGCCCTACGAGCAGGGAATGATATTGCTCACCCCGTGCAAGGACATGAAGCCCGTCACCACCGTCGAGTCTCAGCCCAAGATGTTCAAGGCCTTCACTGACTATGTGGAGTTCAACGACATTATCGGACTTGCCGACGTGGGAATCCTCAACAAGGCTATCAGGGAGAAAAAAGCGCCCCTGCTCATCAATGTGGCCGAGGCTCTGCACAACAAGATGTTTGCAGCCATTGCCCACGACATAGCCCAGCGCTACCAGGCCGGCGGCGCACGCGTGGTGCTCATCGCCGGACCGTCGTCAAGCGGCAAGACCACATCCAGCAAGCGCCTCGCCATCCAGCTGTTGACTAACTACATCATCCCCAAGGTCATCGAGCTCGACAACTACTTTGTAGACCGCGACAAGACTCCGCGCGACGAGAGCGGCGACTATGACTACGAGTCGCTCTACGCCCTCGACCTGGAGCAGTTCAACAGCGACCTCACACGCCTCCTTGCAGGCGAGGAAGTGGCTCTGCCCACTTACAACTTCACAACAGGCAGCCGCGAGTACCGAGGCAACACCCTCAAGCTCGAGAAAAACAACATACTGCTCATCGAGGGCATCCACGGACTCAACCCTGAACTCACAAGACAAATCCCCGAGGAGCAGAAGTTCCGCCTCTATGTGAGTGCGCTCACCACCCTCAGCATCGACGACCACAACTGGATTCCCACCAGCGACAACCGCCTGCTGCGCCGCATCGTGCGCGACAACAAGTATCGCGGCAGCAACGCACAGAGCACCATCGCCCGCTGGGCAAGTGTGCGCCGTGGCGAGGACAAGTGGATCTACCCCTTCCAGGAGAATGCCGACGCAACCTTCAACTCGTCGCTCATCTTTGAGCTTGCGGTCATGAAGAAACACGCCGAGCCAGTCCTGCGACAGGTGCCCCCACGCTCGCCCGAGTATGCCGAGGCACACCGCCTGCTCACGTTCCTCGACTACTTTGAGCCCCTGGACGAGAAGGACATCCCCAGCACCAGCCTCCTGCGCGAGTTCCTGGGCGGAAGCAGTTTTACATACTGAAAAACCTCTACAGGTAAAATATTGCAAAAAGTCGATTTTTGTCCAAATGTGGGTCCAAAACCATAGATTTGGACAAAAATCGCTCCATTTTTATCCAAAAGTGGGTTCAAAACCATAGATTTGGATAAAAACGCTTGGAAAAACAGAATAATAGCACTAATTTTGTCCACATAAAAAAACAGATAATTTATGGAGAAGTTAGTAGGTCGAAAACGCGAATGCGAAGAATTGTCATGGGCGATGGAGTCAGAGCGATCAGAGTTTGTCGTGCTCTACGGACGTAGGCGAGTGGGCAAGACTTTCTTGGTGCGCAGCTACTTCAATGACGTTTATAGTTTTCGCTTTGTGGGCGCTCACAAGCAGTCCAAACGACAGCAATTACTCAATTTCAAGGATGCTTTGGATGAGTTCTCGGGCCAAGACAATCCCGTTCCCGACAGTTGGCGCACCGCATTCAAGCAACTTGCCAAGTTGCTTGAGGGATGTGCTGACCGTCGAAAGGTAGTTTTCTTTGACGAGATGCCGTGGATGGAAACTCATGGCGGAGGTTTTGTCGAAGAGTTGGAATACTTCTGGGCAAGCTGGGTTCAAAATCGTGATGACATCGTGTTTATTGCCTGTGGCAGCGCAACGAGCTGGATGAAAGAGAAACTCGAGGACAACCAGGGAGGGTTGCACAATCGCATCACACATCGCATCTATTTGCGACCGTTCTATTTGAACGAATGCCGTGAGTATCTTAACAATCATGGTTTTGAATGGAGCGACTACCAGATAATGCAGTGTTATATGATATTAGGAGGCACACCTTACTATTTGAGCTTGCTTCGTCCACAACTTAGCCTCCCGGAAAATATAGACAACTTAATTTTTAGACGTGGCGGCGCATTATGCAACGAGTTTAACGAGTTATACAATGCACTGTTCAACAAGGCCGACAATTATATAGAAATTGTGCGCTTCTTGGCTCGCAAGCGTGAAGGTTTCACTCGTTCAGAAATTGAGCAAGGCACAAAACTGAGTGGCGGAGGACTCTCTAAAATGCTCGACAATCTGGAACGGTGCGACTTTATCCTGTCATATTCTCAATTTGGAAACAAGAACAAATTAACCCTATACCGTTTGTCTGACTTCTATAGCATTTTCTATTTCAGATATGTTGAGAATAACAATTACAAGGACGAACACTACTGGCAACATCACTTCTCAAGTCGAGATGTGGAAGTATGGCAAGGGTTTTCGTTTGAACAATTGTGCTTGCGCCATCTGACACACATCAAGGTGGGGCTTGGCATCGCAGGACTTGCCACTGAGGCGTCGGCATGGCGATTTGTTCCCAAGCAAAACGACGAACATCCTGGTGCGCAAATCGACCTTGTCATCAAGCGGTCTGACGAAATGATACACCTGGTTGAAATGAAGTTTGCACAAGGCCCTTATGTCATCACAAAGCAATATGAACAGCGCCTAATGGAGCGCAAGAATGTGTTCAGTCAGGTAACGGGCCTGCGCAGTTGTGTTGTAACGTTTGCAACCCCCTATGGCGTGAAACGCAATATACACTCAGGCATCATGCACAGCGAGATAATTGCCGAAGACCTGTTTTCGACTGTAACACGCTTTGAATAAAGATGTTGATGTGATATATCCAAAAAGAAAAACTCAAAAAGTTGAGCTATAGCCCTAATAATCGAGTTGTAGCTCATAAACTTGAAACTTTATAAAAAAGCACTCTTATGAAGAAACTTCTGCTCATTGACGCTTATGCGATGATATTCAGGGCTTTTTATGCCATGATACGCAACCCGCGCATCACCAGCACCGGCATTGACACATCGGCCGTATTTGGCTTTGTCAATATCCTGCAGGACCTGCTCAAGCGCGAGCAGCCGTCGCACATCGCCGTGTGCTTCGACCCCGGCGGCAAGACATTCCGCCACGAGGCCTATGCCGAGTATAAGGCTAACCGCAGCGAGACGCCCGAGGGCATCCTCATCGCCGTGCCTTACATCAAGCGCATCCTGGAGGCCTATAACATACCGGTGATCATCATTCCGGGATATGAGGCCGACGACGTCATAGGCACCCTGGCGCACAAGGCACAGGACCACGACTTCATGACCTACATGGTGACCGGCGACAAGGACTTTGCGCAGCTCGTCACACCACAGGTCAAGGTCTACAACCCCGGCAAGGGCGAGATACTGGGCGTGGACGAGGTCAATGAGAAGTACGGACTCACTTCACCGCTGCAGGTCATCGACATGCTAGCACTTATGGGCGACAGCGCCGACAATATCCCCGGATGCCCCGGTGTGGGCCCCAAGACAGCCGAGAAGCTCATAGCACAATTTGGCAGCGTCGAGAACCTCCTGGAGCACACCGACGAGCTCAAAGGCGCCCTCAAAACCAAGGTGGAGGCCAACGTGGAGCAAATCAAGTTCTCAAAATATCTTGCAACCATCATCACCGACGTTCCCATAGAATGGGACGAGCAGGCTCTGGTGCGCGAGCCGGCCGACCTCAACGCACTGCGTGAGGTCTTCAATGAACTCGAATTCCGCACCCTCACCACACGCATCATCGACCACGGCGAGGCTAATGTAGGCCTGGGTGGTGTCGTAGTGCCCGAGGCCCCTGCAGCAGCACCGCAACCTGCCCCCGCAGCAAGCGGCCAGCTGAGCCTCTTTGACACCCCTGCGGCTACTCCGACACCGCGTTCCACCGAGCCACAGCACGTGTGCCTGTACACCAAGCGCGACCACCGCATCGTTAGTGACACCTACGAGGCCGAGGCTCTCATAGCACAACTGCTCAAAGAGGAACGACTGGCCGTCAACATCATCGCCGATGGCGACGAGGCCATGCGAGCTATGATCGTGGGCTTTGCCGTGTGTCCCCCGCAGGGCCAGGTAGTGTATCTGCCTTGCGATGGCTTTGGCTTCATGATGCAAGCCGTAGCGCCGCTGTTCCAGGGATACACCTGCATTGTGAGCAACGACGTGAAGCGCGACATGGTGATGCTGCACTGCGCCGGTGTGGAGTGGAAGGCACCTTACTATGACACCGCCGTGGCACACTACCTGCTGCAGCCCGAGCGCGGCCACAGCACCGTGCAGCTGGCTCAGGACATGCTCTACTATGAGCCCGCAACACCCGAGAGCATCTTGGGCGCCAAGGGCAAGCGCCAGCTCAAGTGGGCACAGGTCAAGGCCGAGAAGGTAGCAGCAGTGGCTTGTGAGCATGCTGCTATCAACATGCAGTTGCCCGAGATCATCGACCGCAATCTGGAACAAGAGGGAATGACACACCTGCTCCAAACCATTGAGATGCCGCTGGTTAAGGTGCTGGCACGCATGGAGATGGCCGGAGCACGCATCGATACCAAAGCCCTGGGCGAATACTCGCTCCTGCTCACTGAGCGCATGAATGCCCTTGACGCCGAGTGCCACCAGCTGGCAGGAGTCACCTTCAACACGGCTTCACCGGCACAGGTGGGAGAGGTTCTCTTTGACCACCTCAAGATTGACGAGAAGGCCAAGAAGACTAAGACCGGCCAGTACAGCACCACAGAGGAAGTGCTGCTCAAGCTGCGCGACCGTCATCCGCTCATCGACAAGATTCTGGAGCTGCGAGGCATACGCAAACTGCTGTCGACCTATGTCAATGCGCTGCCCGCACTCATCAACCCACGCACAGGACGCATCCACACTACTTATAACCAGACGGTTACCGCTACCGGCCGACTGTCTTCAACCAACCCCAACCTGCAGAATATCCCCGTGCGCAACGACGAAGGACGCGAAATACGCCGCGCCTTCATCCCTGCCGACGGAAACACGTTCTTCAGCGCCGACTACTCGCAAATCGAGCTGCGTCTCGTGGCCGATCTGGCTGCCGACCAGACCATGCTCGACGCCTTTGCCGCCGGACACGACATCCACGCCATCACCGCCGCACGCATCTATCACAAGCCTCTTAATGAGGTTACCGGCGACGAGCGACGCAAGGCCAAGACGGCCAACTTTGGCATCCTCTACGGCATCTCGGCATTTGGACTGAGCGAGCGACTGCGCATACCACGCAGCGAGGCCAAGGAACTCATCGACAGTTATTTTGCCACATTCCCCAGCGTGCGGCAGTACATTGACCGCAGCGTGGCACAGGCCAGAGAGAAAGGCTACGTCACCACTCTGGACGGCCGTCGCCGCATGTTGCCCGACATCAAATCGCGCAACGCCGTGGTGCGCGCCTTCAGCGAGCGCAACGCCGTCAACGCACCCATCCAGGGCACCGCGGCCGACATCATCAAGCGTGCCATGATAGCCATCGACCGTCGCTTTGAGGCCGAGGGCCTGCGCTCCAAGATGATATTGCAGGTACACGACGAATTAAACTTTGACGTCATTCCCGCCGAACTCGACCAGGTGCAGCGCATTGTAGTCGAAGAGATGGAACGAGCCTACACCGGCCGCGTCCATCTCACCGCGTCGCACGCATCAGCCACCAACTGGCTCGACGCACACTGATGCCCTACGCCACTCACGGGAATGAAGGCAACTATAGCGCAAACCGGTAGTTCAAAAACCACTGTTGCACCTAAAAAATGAAAAAAAAGAAATAATTTTCGCATTTTTTAGGTGCAGTTCAACAAAAAAGTTGTAACTTTGCGCTGCTTTAAGGGAAAACGCCCCATCAAAGCGGTCCTATAGCTCAGTTGGTTAGAGCACCTGACTCATAATCAGGGAGTCCTTGGTTCAAGC
>JAKSLZ010000109.1 GCA_024400935.1 Muribaculaceae bacterium
CATAAGATTCAAACCTATAAAAAGGGCCGCTGCTTGCAGCGGTCTTTTTTTTATGTGGTGGTGTGGGGGAGAGGACAACAGAGGTCCAGGGAGGAGGCAAGAGGATGCTGCAGGAAGCAAGAGGATTGCTAGAAGGCTGAATGAGGCTCAGGGTGAAAAACTGGAAGAGCTGGAGATGCAAGAGTCAACACCCCGCGCTGACGCACGGGGCACAGGGGCTAACGGATAGAAGAGAGGACCAGGGAGGAGGCAAGAGTCAACACCCCGCGCTGACGCACGGGGCACAGGGGCAAACGGATAGAAGAGAGGACCAGGGAGGATGCAAGAGTCAACACCCCGCGCTGACGCACGGGGCACAGGGGCTAACGGATAGAAGAGAGGACCAGGGAGAATGCAAGAGGGCTTGAGAGAAGTGGATGGTCGTGGGCTTGAGAGAAGAGGATGGCAGGGGGCTTGAAAAGGCTTGGTGAGGTTTTTTTGGAAGGGGAAGATGGAGAAAAGAGAGATGATGGCGATGGGATGAAATGTGAGGGATTGATATGTTTTTTTAATATTTATCTCATAAATATTTGGTCAAGTCAATAAAAATTAGTAATATTGCAAAGAATTTTGGCTTGAAAGAGTAGAAGTATAATGTGCTGGTTTTGTTTAGGTAGCATGCTTTTACAATATGTGGCTTTAATTACGCATCTTATTTGCTTGAATATTATATTTTTATATTAAATATTAATTTTTAATTTTACACAATTATGAAGATCAAATCTTTATTGTTTGCTGCTCTCGTAGCAGGTTTTGCTTTCACAGCTAATGCTGAGGTTAATTACACTGATTGTGGTGACGTTGTAAGTGCTCCCGAGCTCGTTCTCGAAGCAGGTGGTGCTAGTGGTACAGTTCAGCTTTACCTGACTCGTCAGACTTCTCCCGACTTCACTAACATCCAGCTCGACGTTCACTTCCCCGAAGGAATCCGCCCCGCTGCTAACGCTAAGGGTAAATACACTCAGAACGGTGCTGACACTAAGGACGAGGATGGCGCTATCGTAACTTTCAGCGACAACTTCAACCGCACTGACTTCTATCCCAACCACCGCTTCGTAGGTGCTAACATGACTAAAACTCCTATCACAGCTAACCCCTGCCACATGATCAACATCTTTGTTAAGGCTGACGAGGGTATGAAGAGTGGTGAGTACACAATCACTGCAGACTGCCTGAAGTACACTGCTTACTGCGATGACTCTTATGCAACTTGGGACGACGTTCAGGAACTCTGCAAGGTTACTGTTGACGGTGTTACAGGTGTTAACGACCTCAAGGTTAACGATGTTAAGACTTACAAGACTATCGAGAATGGCCAGGTTGTTATCGTTAAGGGTGACGCTAAGTACAACGTAATGGGTCAGGAGATCAAGTAATTTATACTTCACTCTATAAAAAAAGGTCGCTGCTTGCAGCGGCCTTTTTTTATAGAGCCTGTAGCCGTTATAGCCTGGATAGCCGTTATAGCCTTTATAGCCCCTTATGGCCTGGATAGTGGGGATAGTGTGGGGAGTTTTTTAGTCGAGGCGGGCGGCTGTGAGGGTGAAGATTGAGATGGTTATGCCGGGGATGTGTGCGAGGGCCTCGGCGCAGGCGATGATGGTTGCTCCCGTGGTGATGACGTCGTCAACGAGAAGGACGTGCTTGCCGGCAAGTGCCTGCTGTGCCTGTGGTGAAGCGGCATAGGTGTCGCGGGTGTTGAGCCATCGCTCGTAGGCTCCTTTTTGAGTCTGTGTGGTGTGTGGACGTGTGGCGATGACCCACGCTCCGGTGGGTGCTCCGGTGGCTTGCGATATGCCCTGGGCTATCTTTGTGGCCTGGTTGTAGCCGCGCTGTGCTTCCTTGTCGCGGTGCATGGGCACGGGGATGATGGCGTCGATGCCGTTGAAGAATGCTCCCATCTGCTGCACGGCATGCTTGCCCATCCATATACCCATCTGGGCCATGTTGCGGTACTTGATGTCGTGGATGATGGAAGCGTAAGGGGAGCCTTTCTCGTAGTAGAAGAGTGCTGCGGCGCGCTCGATGCGCACTTTGCCGGCAAAGAGTTGCTCCATGGCGTTGAACTCAATCTCCTCGAGGTGGGTGCGCGGCAATGATGCCAGGCACCGTCGGCACAGGTGTGTCTCGTCGGCCCCCAGTGTGTTGTGGCACACGGGGCACTGTCGTGGCAGCAGGGTGTCGGCCGCGGCTTGTAGGTATTGCTTAATCGTCTTGAGCATCTTTTATTACCTGGTCAGCGGCATCATAGATTATAGATGGCTCGTATCCGCGTGAAGCGGCAAAGCGTAGCATGGCGGCTCGTGCGGCTTGTGGCTCGCGCGATGACACTTCGTGCCACTTGTTGCGTAGGAGCTTGTGCAGGGTGTCGAGGTAGCTGTCCTGGTCTATGGTGGCCAGGGCGTCGTCGATGAGACTCTGCTGGATGCCCTTGGCGCGCAGCTGGTAGGCAATTTTGATGCGGCCCCAGCCGTTGTAGGCGTGCTTGTCGTGGGTGAAGGCGCGGGCATAGCGCTCCTCGTTGATGAAGTTCTCGTCGACGAGGCGGTCGATGATGGCATGCGCCTGCATTGCGGGCAGTCCCCATGCGGTGAGCTTGGCCAGGATGTCGCTGGCGGCATGCTCGCTGCGGCTGCACAGGGCTGCGGCTCGGGTGAAGGCACCCTCGGGGGTGATAGGTTTCATGTTGCAAAGGTAGTGATTTTTTCTTGAAATTTAAAAGGGATGAGGGGAATTATGGGCACGGCCGAGCCGTGCCCCACAGGACAAGCTGGCGAAGCACCTTGCGGGCACGACGGAGCCGTGCCCCACAGGGGCGCCATGCTAGAGGGCATTGAGGACGGGCATTGAGGATGGGGCTTTGAGGGAGCTTTTTGTGTGGTTGATGGAGGGGTGAGGGGGTGTGGGGTGGTATCTTTGTGGCAATTTTTTATTTTTAGTTTAATATCATGAAAAGGAAGTTTTCTCAACTTGTGGTGGTGCCGCGATGTGCCAGGCACTACCGTGACGGTGAAGCGGCTGTGGCTGGTGAAGCGGCTGTGGTCAAGAATTTGCGTGAGCGTGAGTGCTCGCTGGAGGTGGTGGGTGTGCCGGTGCCGTGTGGCTCGATACCTGCCGGGCATCGCTTGATGCTTGTGGATGGTGACCGCTATTTCACGTTGTGTGACAATCGCATTTACTGTAATGGGTCGGTGGTGCTCAGTGCCGATAGCGAGGTGCTGGCAATGCATCGCATGGGCGACGGTGTGGTAGCGGTGACTCGCCGTGGACTGCGTCATCTGCAATATGACGGTGAAGCGTGCGTTGAGGTTGACTTGCACGATGCCATCCCTGCCATTGAAATCGTAGTGGGTGAGGATATCACCTCGCAGCAGTCGATGGACGAATACGCCTTTGCCCACGGCTATAGCCGCTGGAACGCTCCGCTAGATGCAAGTGACGTGGCGGCGTTGACGTCGCGTTACCGCATGGCGTGGAGTGTCGCCAATGCGTCGATTGTTGCCCAGGGAGGTTACAATGCTCCGCTGATGGCATGCTATGGCGTGCGCCTGCGCGATGACAATTATCTGTGGGTGAGCGAACCGGTGTTTCTGGGCGAGTCTACCACGGGCAATGCTCAGCAGGTGAGCGCCCAGGTAATGACCGACGGCGGCCGATATACCGGCATCGAGGCTTCGACGTTGAGCCTGCAGGGCTTTAAACTGGGACTTAGAGTGACCGCCGGCGTGGGGCAACGCTGGCGACACCTGGTCAAGGCTGTTGATGTGTTTGTGACCCGCACAGCCGCGGTAGCCGATACCACATCGCTAGTCTACCGTTGTGTCAATACCCAGGCCGGACAGCGAGTGTCGTTGTTGCAGTTTGGGTGGCAAAGTGTGCCCGCTAGCAGCATCAGGGCGTTGCTTGAGGCGTCGGGGTGGACTATGGTCGCCTCTACAGGCAGCATTGAAGCCTTGGATGGGGGGCGCTTTGAAGCCGCCAATGTGGTTTATGCCGCATCAACGTCAACGGGAATCATCAATGCTCCCATGTGGCACGGTGCCAGTTTGAGCCGTGATGATGTGGAGCGTATCAACACGCGTCTGGATGCTGTGTCGCCGGTGGCATCGCTCGTGCGCAACGGTCGTTTGTATGTGGCTTCGGGCGACGGACAGCTGGCATTGATGGCCCACGGCAATGCCATGTCGGTGACTCAGGTGTCGCGTGTGACAGGTACCTCGATCATGGCGCTTGCTCCGGTGTCGAGACCGTTGTACTCAGGCGGATTTGGCCGTTATGCCGTTTACCTGTTCACCGACGAGGGCATATATGCCGTGGCGCAGAGTGCTACCGGAGTGCTGGGCGAGGCCCGTCTGGTCGACCGCTCGGTGATTGCCCCGGGATGTGTGCCTGTGGACGGCGACCGCGACGTGTATTATGTGGACAGCCATGACTGGGTGTGTCGTCTCACCGGCAGTGCCGTGACAAGGCTTGTGCCCTTGAGTTGCAAGGTGACCGGCATGACATGGGATGCAGCCCATCACGAACTGCACGTCATCACTGAGCAGGGCGATGTGCTGGCTATGTCGCGCGAGGGGCATCACGGCCTGCGCACCATTGAGGCATCAGGACTTTATGATGACGTGACTCGCTCGCTGGCAGTTACTCCCACTGGGCAGGTGCTTGACCTCGCCACAGAACAGAGCGCCCGCCTGCCGGTGGAATATATGTCCCATCCCATTGTACTAGACCGTGCGATGTGCGCCTCGCCCTCGGGGGTGACATGGTGTGTGATGGGGCAAGACCTGGACGTGTCGCTGGCCTTGCATGGCGACCGGGGAATGACCTGTCACGGGTTTCTTGTGGGGCGCTTGCGGGTGCGCGGTGATGCAAACGCACCGCTGCACATGCCACTGCGGTCACCGTTGTGCCGCAGTGTGCGCCTGAAGATAGACGGAGAGGCAATGACCGGCACAGTCATCTCGTCAACTACAATCAAATAACCATAAACGCCATGAAAGACATAATCAATGAAAACAACAGACGCAATGCCGCACTGAAGATGCGTTATGACCCCATGACGGGCGAGGGGTGCTGCGGTGAGCGTGTGCAGTGCGGTGAGTTGCATCTGCCTGCAATCATGCTGCGCGACCACCCGGACTGCCTTTGTTTGCCCAAGGGTGAGTTTGACAGGTTGCGCATCAGGTATGACTTTGAATACTGGGCGGTGATGTGCGCCACCATCAAGGACAAGACATCGTCGAGGAATGTGAAGCTGCGCCTCAACATGCCGCAGCGCCGCCTGCTGGCCGAGATGGAACGCCAGCGGCAGGCAGGCCAACCGGTGCGTGTGATATTGCTCAAGGCGCGACAGTGGGGAGGTTCCACGCTGGTGCAGATGTACATGGCGTGGCTGCAGATAGTTATCCACAAGCAGTGGAACAGTCTCATTTGCGGCCATCTCAAGCAGACGTCCTATGCCATCAAGCGCATGTATAACACGTTGTTGCGCAACTATCCCAAGGCATTTGTCGACAAGGGAGTGAAGTTGCAGTTCCGCAACTTTGAGGGGTCGAGCAGCGTGCAGCATCTCGAGGGACGCGACTGCCTGCTCATCCTGGGCACATCGCGCAGCGAGGATGCCGTGCGAGGCTATGACCTGGCAATGGCGCATCTCACTGAGGTGGCATTCTGGGCCGCCACTCCGCTACATTCGCCACAGGACGTGATGCGCAGCGTGAGCGGCACCGTGTCGATGATGGCTGACACGGTGGTGGTGTATGAATCGACAGCCAACGGTGTGGGCAATTTCTTCCACGACGAGTGGCTGCGAGCCAAGGCATCAGACCACGGATTTGCGGCGGTGTTTGTGCCGTGGCATGAGATTGAGATATACCGCATGCCGGTGGACGACGCCCGAAAGCTGTGGGAGTCGATGGACGAATATGAGCACATGCTGTGGGACTCAGGCTGCACGCTCGAGATGATAAACTGGTATCATCACAAGCGTGAGGAGTATGCTACCCAGGCGCTGATGATGGCCGAGTTTCCCAGCAATGACATCGAGGCCTTTGTGGGCACGAGCAACTGTGTGTTTGGCCTGGAACAGCTTGATGCCTTTGCCTGCGATGTGTCAGCCCCAAGCATGGTAGGAGACATAGTGGGAAACGAGAAGAGCGGGCGCAACGTGAGGTTTGAGCCGTCGGCAACGGGGTTGTTCAAGGTGTGGAAAGACCGTGATCCTGAGGTGCCGGGCGGCCGATACATGGTAGTGGTGGATGTGGGCGGACGCAGTGCCAAGGCCGATTACTCAGTGATAATGGTGATGGACACGCACCGCGACCGCGGCGACTTGCGGCCCGAGGTCGTGGCACAGTGGCGCGGACACATCGACCACGACCTGCTGGCGTGGAAGGCATTGTGTGCAGCACGTTACTACAATAATGCCCTGTTGGTTATCGAGAGCAACACACTGGAGACCGAGAGCCGCGACATGGATGCGGGCGAATTTGTCCTCAACCAGTTGTCGCGAGTGTATGGAGCTTATCTGTATCATCGATCCAACGGCCGCCCGGGATTCCAGACCAACCGCAGGACCAAGCCTCAGGCGATATATGCGCTCATCAAGGCCGTGCGCGACAGGGCGTATGTGGAGCGCGAGCAGGAAGCCATCAACGAGATGGTGACCTATGAACGCACTGCCCAAGGAACGTTTGAGGCCAAGAAAGGCCACCATGACGACATCGTGATGACGCGTGCCATAGCCATGGCTGTGATGCTTGAAATGGTTGCGGCTAAGTGCAGAAGCAAAATCACCGAGACCGACAAGGACGCAATGGCCAATAGCCCAAACCGCTTCAGATAGCCGGTTTTATAGATAATGGGTAGATAATGGGGACGATTCTTTTTATCTAGTTATTGGGATTTCTAGATAAAAAGTTACTATGTTTGCAGTCGCAAGCGACTGTTGGTAAATAAT
>JAKSLZ010000011.1 GCA_024400935.1 Muribaculaceae bacterium
TCCTCCTCAACAGGTTCCTCCTCGATGAGCTCCTCCTCGATGGGTTCCTCCTCGATGGGCTCCTCCTCAACAGGTTCCTCCTCGATGGGTTCTTCCTCGATGGGCTCCTCCTCAGCAGGCTCCTCTTCGATGGGTTCTTCCTCTGCAGGCTCTTCCTCGACAGGTTCTTCCTCGATGGGTTCTTCCTCGATGGGTTCTTCTACAGGTTCCTCGGCGGGCTCCTCTTCGACAGGTTCTTCTGCAGGTTCTTCCTCGTAGGGCTGCATTGTCCCCGAGCCATACAGCCCGTAATCCAGACCCTCCACAGCAAGCTGTCCGGGCAACTCGTCGTCGTCATCGTCTACGATAATTGCTTCGAGTTCTTCCTCGTCATCAAAATATTCATCATAGTTACCAGCTGCCGCCCCACCAGTCGATGGCGCATAGTAGGCAGCAGATTGCTGCTCGGCTTCGGCACGATAACGGTTCTGTTCTATCCTTTCAAGCACCTCGTCGACACTCTGCGGCCTCATGGTGCGCAAAGGTTCCATCATCCAGACGACAAGGTCACGCATCTCGCGGCTAACACCCTCGGGAAACTTGAGAGCCTCATCCACGTTCTCTATGATATCGCTGGGCGAGGGAATCTTATTGCGAGTCATAATTCTATACAGCGTAGCACCCAGTGAGTAGAGATCGGTCCAAGGGCCAAACTTCTCAGGCTTCTGCTCCATCTGTTCAGTGGGAGCATATCCCATTGTGTAAGCCATGCCCGAAGCCATCGACACAGAGTTGTGAGTGGTGCTGTGCAGCTGCTTGCTGGCACCAAAGTCAATGAGCATGGGCACACCCTCTTTGTTCACCAGGATGTTGCCGGGCTTGACATCCAGATGCCATATTCCCTGCTCGTGCACAGCCTTGAGTGCCTGCAGCATGCCCATGAGCACGTCGGTTGCCTCAGCTTCACTCAGAGGCACTCCCGTGCGTGCGAGTCGAGCCGAGAGACTCTCGCCGTCCACATAGTCCATCTCATAGTATGACGTTCCGTTCTCGTCAAAGAGGTCATGCACCTGAACGATGTGCGGATTGTTGAGGCGACGCAGACGGCGCGCCTCCTTGCGGAACTTGTCGCGGTGGTCCTCAAAGGTGACACGGTTCTCGGTCAACGAGACAGAGACCTCTGAGGTGTCGACCGTGCGGCCGCATATACCCTTTATAAAGAGCTCTTTAATAACGACAGGCTCGTCAAAGGCGGTGTTAATGGCATAATAAGTATTGCCAAATCCACCCGAGGCGATATAGCGTTCAATGCGATACTTGCCGCCAGCCAGCAACGTGCCCACTGGCAACAGTCCGGAGTTGTTATTCTTGTCCATCATTTCCGTAAGGTTATAACATCTTGCAAAGATAGCATTTTTCTTAAAAATGAGCAAGATTATTCCGGTCATTAACATCTTATCCCCTTAACTTTTCGCCCAACTTTTTTCATTAGGCATAAAAAAATACAAAAAAGCATGCCTTCAAGCGGGATTTTAATACAATAATCAGTAGGTTTTAATTTTTTTTATTAATTTTGCAAAACAATACTTTACACAGTGACAAACGTGCCACACAGACATCACAATAATAAACATCTTAAACTAACTTAAAAATATCAATTAATTATGCGCAAATTACTCACTGTTATGCTCATGGTGCTGTGCTTCAGCTCATCAGCATTGGCCTACCAGGTTTTCCACGGAAGACTGGCTTCTAAAAACATCACTCTGTTTCTCGACGGCAACTGCAATGGTTACTACTACTATGACGTTTACCGCAAGAACCTGTCGCTCTCTTGCGTGAGCCGCAAGTTCACCAGCAGCACCTCACAGCGTGTATCTATCCAGGAGTATGACCAGGGTTATCCCGGCGGTCGCTTCTTCGGCACTATCAAGTACACTAACGGCCGCACTGTATTCTCTGGCACATTCACTAACCAGAGAGGCAACAAATACAAGTTCACACTTACTTCGTATTAACGCCACAAAAAGCTAGAATCATCACCGGCGCTGCGTGTCGCATTGGCGACATTCAGCGCCGTTTTTGTACCATCAAGAGACGTTTTTTCCAGATAATGGAGCATGAATTTTGCAATTGACAATTTTATTACTATCTTTGTTATTTGAAACTAAAAGTGCAATTTTGAACTAGTGACCCAACTAGCAAAACAAATAGCAACAAAACCTGATGAGTACTACTAAAATAAACATTCAGCAACCCGAACTGTGGACTCTGCAGATGTCACTGGACAGCAAGACGCTGGACTACATCCTGTACACCGACGCGCAAGAGGATTCGCTCATCATGGGCAGCATCGAGCTCGACACCTCGGCAGGCAAATATCTGCGACAAGTGGAGAATGCGGTCTACGACAACCCCTTCCTGCTCGACGACTACAAGGAGGTGAGAGTCATCTACAACTCACCGCACTTCGTGCTGTTGCCGCAGGAGTATGACGAAATCGAGGCACAGGAGGTATTTGACACCCATTTCCCCGACAGCGACGGCGAGATGGCGATGTGCAGCCTCAAGCGCTGCGGCGTGAACATCGCCTTTGAGATCCCCAAGGGCGTGCTGGGATTTATGCAGCGCACATTCTTCACCCCACCTGTGTTCCACCACCTGCACCCATTGTGCGAGCACTACAAGCGCATCAACGACGGCTCAGAGATAGCACGCATGTTTATCAACATGAGCGACAGCCACATGGACATGGTAGTGTACCAGAACGGGCGCATGGTGCTGGCCAACAGCTTTGACTACCGCACACCACAGGATGCGGCGTTCTTTGCGCTGCACACATGGGACAGCATGGGCATGGACCGACTCAACGACGAGGTGCAGCTCACCGGCGACAAGGCTCAACGCGACGCCATAGCACCCATCCTGCGCAAATACATAGGATATGTGATGCCGGCCATCTACCCCGCTGCGGCACTGAGGCTGGGACAAAACGCCATGAAGGCACCGTTTGACTTAATCATGCTTGCACTATGCGAATCATAAGCGGAAAATATGGCCGTCGACGCTTCGACGTGCCCACTAACATAACAGCGCGCCCCACAACCGACATGGCGCGAGAGAACATCTTCAACGTGCTGGGCAACCTCGTTGACCTCGAGGGACTCACGGCTCTCGACCTCTTCTCGGGCACAGGAGCCATCAGCTTTGAGTTCCTGTCGCGCGACTGCGCACACGTCACCAGCGTGGAGAAAGCCAGCACACAGTTCAACTTCATCAAGAAGGTGAGCGGGCTGCTCAAGTGCGACAACCACACCATCATCAAGGGCGACGTGTTCAAGTTCATAGGCACCTGCCGCCAGCAGTTTGACATCATCTTTGCCGATCCCCCTTACGACTTGCCACAGCTGCCCGACCTGCCCCGCATGATACTCGAGAGCAACATGCTCAAGCCCGGCACCATCATCATCGTGGAGCACAGCAAGGCCAACGATTTCACCGCCCTGCCACACTTCGTGCAGCACCGCAACTACGGTAAAGTGAACTTCACCCTCTTCCAGATTCCCGAAGAAGAATGACAATATAAAACTCTAACTATTATGAAGAAAATTATCTCATTATTATTTGTTATGGTTGCAGCATGCATGCTGCACAGTGCATCAGCAGCCAAGGTTTACTATGTTGTAGCAGGAAGCTACAGTTCACAAAGCGGCGCCCAGATGTGCAACGTTGAAGGCGCAATTTACCGCACCACCTCCAATGGGAAGACGCTATACCGAGTATGTCCCGCTTGCTTCTACAGTCTCTCTGACGCCAAGGAATTTGCCAGCGCCCTGAGGGAGCACGACGATGTAGATGCGTGGGTATGGCCTTCTAACACCCTGCTCAGCCACACCGTCACCACCCGCAACAACTATTGTGACGGAAGCGAATGCTACTGCAAGCCTTACAAGAGCATTCCCAGCAGCAAGACATTATATTATGTCATCGAGAAAACCAACAACACCCTATCCGGTGCCAAGAACGTTCACACCTATGATTGGGATGACTATGACATCATTATTGACGGAGGAAAGTACTATGCATGCTTTGGCCGATACAACACACGCGCTGAAGCCCAAAACAGCGTTAACAGATGGGCCCGTGACGGCCGCAAGTGTTGGATCTGGGCTCATGCGGGACGTGCCAATTATTACTACGGCAACTACACCGTGTGTCTCGACGGCAGCATACATCTCTTGAACGTATACCGATAACCCTGCAACAATAGCACACATAACGCGATAACAAGTCTACGCGTCTTCAACACAATCCCCCGGAGCGATCCACTCCGGGGGATTGTTGTCTATTCGTCCATTTGCACTTTGGAACAGCACCGTTTGCACTTTGGGCCGCACAATGAGCAGGAACTAAAGGCCGCAGGCCGATACGCAGAACACAGTTCTGCACATAACCCCCACCGAAAGGAGCGTATGCGACTGCCGGTGGGGGTATATCTAAAATAACAAAGGCGGTTGAAGACCGCCACCTTGTTTGTTAATCATTCAAAAAAAATCTCTCATCAATTTTTATTCCTTGAGACTCAATTAGCCTTCTATATTCATCAGCAAAAGTCTCAGCACGATGATGCTCCTTCTGATTGCGAATATAATTCTTGACGGTATCCAAATCACCAAAAGCATAGGTAAAAGACGCATACCCTTCTCCCCAACCTCTAAACATAGGAAACTTTGGATTCTGCCTTAACCATTTACTCGTTTCACTTTTCAGTTTGTTCATAAATGAAGACAAAGCAACAGTTGGCGGAATATCAACAAGCATGTGAATATGGTCGAGCATTCCCCCTATTCTATAAAGTTTACACTTGCAATTGTTACAAAAGCCTAAAATATAAGCATACAAATCACGCTCACATTCCTCAAAGATTGTACACTGGCTGTGTTTTGTCCTAAAAACAATATGATATGTATTTCTGTAATAACTCATATTTTCTACAAGGTAGCGGCCTACAGCCGCAACTTTTTTACACTCCTTTCCCCCACCGGCAGTCGCTATGCTCCTTTCCCCCACCGGGAGTCGCTATGCTCCTTTCGGTGGGGGTTATGTGCAGAACTTCGTTCTGCGTTTCGGCCTACGGCCTTCTTTGGTTACACACTGCCTTTCACGTCGGCTACGCTACCTTCGGTGAGGGGACATGTGCAGAACACAGTTCTGCGTTTCGGCCTTCTTTGGTTACACACTGCCTTTCACGTCGGCTACACTACCTTCGGTGAGGGGACATGTGCAGAACTCGCTCTGCGTTTCGGCCTACGGCCTTCTTTGGTTACACACTGCCTTTCACGTCGGCTACGCTACCTTCGGTGAGGGGACATGTGCAGAACACAGTTCTGCGTTTCGGCCTACGGCCTTCTTTGGTTACACACTGCCTTTTACGCTGAGTATGCGGTCAAATATTACCCCTTAAGCATTTCTACGATGGCGGGGAACTGCATGAAGTGCGACGCTTTGACCAGGATGGTGTCACCGTCATGGAGCAGTGCGGGCAATGCTTCCATGAGCTCATCGCGGGTGGCGAAATGCTTTACCTCGCCTTTGAAACCACCGTCTACGGCAGCCTGGGCCAGTGCCTCGCACAGGGGGCCAGCGCAGTATATTGCATCGATGTTGAGGCCCGCAACATGGGCTCCTACTCCTGCATGCAGCGCACGCTCGTCGGTGCCAAGCTCGCCCATGTCGCCCAGGATAGCTACACGGCGGTTAGCGCCGTCCTGCAGCACTTCGAGCGATGCCTTCATCGACACGGGGTTAGCATTGTAGCAGTCGTCGATGATGGTATAACGCTCAGCGTCAATGATATTGAAACGTCCGCTCAGCGAACCGTTGCTCTCGATGCCGGCCTTGATTTGGTCAAGCGTGAGGCCGTAGGCCACGCCTGCAGCTGCGCCTGCCAGCGCGTTGTAGACCATGTGCTTGCCGGGCATACCCACCACAGCGTCAAAGTCGCCCACGGGGGTGTGGATGCGGCACGCTGTACCCTTGAGGCCAAGGCTCTTGAGGTCGCTCGCCCAGAAGTCGTTCTTCTCGTCAAGGCCAAAGGTTACCGGCTTGATGCCACGCACATCGCTCACGGTGGCGAGCTTGTCGTCGTCGCCGTTGAGGATGATGTGCGCATCAGGCTCCAGGAAGTCAAATATCTCGCTCTTGGCCTTGAGGATGCCGTCGCGGTCGATGAGGTTCTCCAGATGACAGCAGCCGATATTGGTCATTATCACAGTGTTAGGACGCGCCACCTTGGCCAGACGGTGCATCTCGCCGAAGTCGCTGATACCCATCTCCAACACTGCCAGATTCTCATCGCGCAGGCGGAAAATGGTGATGGGCAAGCCCAACTCGTTATTGAAGTTACCCTCAGTCTTGAGGGCGTTGAATCCTTGACGCAACACACTGTGGGTCATCTCCTTGGTGCTTGTCTTGCCCACGCTGCCTGCAATGCCCACAACGGGGATATCGAGACCCTTGAGATAAAACTCGGCAACGTCTTTCATCGCCTGCAGGGACGATTCCACCAGGATGTATGGGTAGGGCTGTTGGCCCAGGTCGTTTTCAACAAGCACACACGCTGCACCGTTAGCAACCACCTGGTCTACAAACTTGTGACCGTCCACGCGCTCGCCCTTGATGGCAACGAACATTGCGCCCTCGCCCACCTTGCGGCTGTCGGTTTCTATGGCAGAAACTTCGATGCTGGCTTTCTCGGCCGGACCTACATAGCGGCCGCCACATGCAGCGGCGATATTTGCTAGAGTGAGATTTTTCATCTTATGCGTTATATTTTTTCATAGAAACATTGATAAGGTGCTCGCACAGTTCCTCATAGCTGTAGCCCACCTGAGCAGCCTCCTGCGGAAGCAGACTCATTGCAGTCATGCCGGGCAGCGTGTTTGCCTCAAGGGCAATCATGTCGCCGTCGGCATCCATGATGAAGTCGATGCGGCCATAAGCCTCGATGCCCAGGGCGGCAAATGCCTGCTCGGCGTGGCGCTGCATACGCAATGTCTGCTCCTCGGTAATCTCGGCAGGACATGTCTCGATGGTAGCGCCGGGCTTGTACTTGTTCTCATAGTCATACCAGCCTTCCTTGGGAGCGATTTCAATCACGGGCAAAGCCTTGCCGTCAATCACGCCCACCGAGAACTCGCGGCCCTTGAGGAACTCCTCAACCACAGCCTTGGGTTCAAGGTCAAAGGCAATCTTTACTGACTGCATGAACTCCTCGTCATCTTTAGCGATGGTGATGCCCACGCTTGAACCGCCACATGCGGGCTTGATGACAACGGGATACTTTAGGCCCTGCTGGGCAGGAGTCTTGACCTCGGTGCCACGTTCCACAAAGTAAGCCTTAGCGGTGGGTACACCACCGGCGATAAACATATTCTTAGTGATGGCCTTGTCCATTGCCATGGCGCTACTCAGGTAACCGGCGCCGGTGTAGCGGATGCCCATCAGGTCAAAGGCGGCCTGCAAACGGCCATCTTCGCCATTAGCGCCATGCAGGGCCATGAACACCATGTCGGCAGCCGAGCACATCTCAATCACATTGGGGCCAAAGAACGAGCGACGTTCCTTCGCCATGCCTTCTACCTTGTCGTTGAAGCTGCTAATGTAGGCACTAGCAGCATCCACGTCATACTCGGCGGGGAAAAAGTCCTCACTGTTAGCCTCGCTGTTGCCCGCAAACACGTCGAGAAGCACGGCATTGTGACCCTTAGATCTGAGCGCACGGCACACACCTGTGCCCGAGATGATTGAAATCAGTCGCTCAGTACTGGTTCCACCTGCTAAAACTACTATATTCATATCTATTGTCCTTTTGTTTTCGGTTCGTATTATATCAACTTGCAAATTTAACCATTTTTCCCGTGATACAAAAGAGCAATGCCGTGTTTTTACCCCCCACAAGCAACTTTTAAGAAATCACACCTCACTATTGCAGCAAAACCCACCATTCAGCAATGAGTATAATCTCGCGCAGAACTCGCAGATCACGCAGATTTTTTTGACGATAGAAGAACATAAGGATTCGCGATAGTAGTAGCGTTTCATTTACAGCACAAATCTTTTGTTCTGGCAAGAAACAAATACGTTCTTTTAGTCTGAAAAAGAAAATATAGTAGAGTACCACCCCGTGAGGAACGCCAACAGACGAAGTGGCGTGTGGAGGAGGTAGCATCATCCCAACAACGCATCTGAAAGACGCTACATCTCATCGCCTACCCTCAAACGCTACAAACCGCCTGCGGTGTAGCGTCTTCCAGACGCATAGTTTCGCTTTACCATTTCCCCGGCACACCTTCGCTACACTTAGGTGTACCGGGTAATCCAGGTAATGTCCTTCGGACATCGCAGTGTTAGCCCACCAGATAGCCCACCACAAAGTGCTATCAGAAAAATCCGGATCAATGATTTTTTGTATTTTATTAGGCGTAGCCGCATTTTCGTCATAGTGGATAACAGTTGTGGTTAAGCCACAATGTGGGTCATGGCATGGGTGCAGGCCGAAGCTCGCTTCGAGACGGCATCTCATACCATGGCGCACACTCAGGATCCAGCTGAGCGTTATCTACTATGATATTTTTCTTTAAATTGGGGCTGTGTCAAAATGCATTTCTTCGAGCTAACAATGCTTTTGCCCTTACAGGGCGAGGCGACTTTATATCCTTTTACCCAGGGCGTTGCCCTGGGCTGATAGCGGCATTGCACTTACAGCGCGCTGTTGATTCTCGCATTTTGACACGGCCCCTGCTTGTGGTACCTTTTCCCAGCCATTTCGTCCTACATTTGCAGGCCTTCATGGCTGGCCACCGTATTTCGAGGGTGTGACACCAACCGGAGAAATCAGCTGATCCCCAAAAAGCAGATACGAGACAACCTCCATTGGCGGAATGGCAAAAAAACAAAAAACGCAACGCTGGTGGGGCGTTGCGGCAGTTTCTGTAGGCTCTATTTCTCTACAGGCGGAATGAGATGGGAAGGATGCATCGCACAGCAACGGCATTCCTGCCCACACGGCCAGCCTTCCAGCGCGGCATCTCGCTGATGACGCGCATTGCCTCTCGGTTGAGCGACTCGTCGCCGGCACCACGTATGACACGGATGTTGCTCACGCGGCCGTCAGTGCCAATGATGAAACTGCACAGCACGCGACCCTGTATCTTGCGGTCATAGGCTACACGGGGATACACACGGGTCTCAATGATAAAGTTCATCAACCCATGCTCGCCACCGGGAAACTCGGGCTGAACGTCAACCCAGTCAAACTCATACACCTCGACCATGGCCGCCTTAGAACGAGCATAGGGGTCAACAGTGGTCACGTGCCTCACCTGGGCCGATGCTCCGAGCACAGCCATCAGGGTGACAATAAACACTAGGTCAAGACGTAAAGATTTAAACATTTATATAACTTATTATTAACTAATTAAGTCACTAATTTCAAGCTCACGACACGCGCTTGGGCACACATCGCATCTTTTTTTTCTCTGCAAATATACTCAAGAAATCACACAAAACAATAGTTTTTTACCTGATTTTGAAAATGATTAATAATGTTTCAATTATTTTTACAATATGCCGTTAAGATTGAAAAAAAATGTAAATTGATATACTATAACTGCGTCATTTCACGTTATATATGTGTTTTAATGCATTAAAAATGAACATTCGCACAATAATATCGGCAATTGCACTGGCAGTTGCGGGGTGTGTTGTCGTTAACGCTCAAGACGGCACCACGTCCTATAATTTCCTCAAACTCTCCCCCTCGGCGCACGCCTATGCGCTGGGTGGCAACAACATCACCGTCATCGACGATGACATCAACCTGGTGGAGCAGAACCCTGCCCTGCTGGGATCGGAGTATGACCACCAGCTGGGACTCAACTACATGCACTACCTGGGAGGCAGCAACTTCATGGGAATACGCTATGGACAGGCCATCAACGACCACAGTGCCTGGGCTGCCGGCATCCAGTATTATGGCTATGGTTCCTTTGAGGGATATGACATCTCGGGAGCTTTCACCGGACAGTTCAGCGCCAACGACATGGCCGCTAACATCACCTATACCCACGACATCAGCGAGCACTGGCGCGGCGGTATCACTGCCAAGTTCATCCACAGCAAGTATGAGGACTATAGTGCAGCGGCTCTGGGTGTTGACCTGGGTGTAAACTATTACAACCCCAACAACGACCTGTCGTTCTCGCTCGTGGCAAAGAACCTGGGTGGACAAGTCAAAAAATTCACCGACACCAGCGACAAGCTGCCATGGGACATCCAGATGGGTGTTTCAAAGCAGCTGGGCAGCTCACCCTTCCGCCTCTCGCTCACCCTCAACAACCTGCGCAAGTGGAAACTCCCCTACTACCAGCCCCAGGACAAGAACTCCACTAACAGCCCCCTGGTGCTCAAGGACTCATTTGGCAGCAACCTCATGCGCCACGTCGTGCTGGGCGTCGAGTTCCTGCCCAACGATAACCTGTGGGTGGGTGTGGGTTACAACTACAAGACACGCACCGACATGTCTTCTTACCAGCGCAGCATCCTGTCAGGATTCTCGGCCGGTGCCGGACTCAAGGTCAAGGCATTCGGCGTGGGCGTCGCTCTGGCACAGCCTCACAACGGAGCCACCACATTCATGTTCAACCTCACCACCAGCCTGGGCGAACTCATGCGCTAACTCAATGGCTGAAAGACGAAACAACGGGGCCGTGGGCACAATGCTGCACGGCCCCGTATTTTTTTCATCCTGCAAATATTCGTCAACATTTTCTTCAACTTACGCAAGTAGATAATTTAGTGTGTTGCCGTAGTAACTATTCAGCAATGGTAAAATCTCGCGCAGAACTCGCAGAACTCACGGAATAACTGGAAGAAATTTCTCAAAACAAAAAAACATCGCTTCTCTAAAAAACAAATTTTGTTGTAACCGGTATGGGTTAACACGGTATCGTCAGTTGTGTTTTTTCTGTTTATCGGCTGTGTGAGAAAAGTTAAGCCCATCAGGGTGATGGCAAGTGTTTGGGATTTTGCTGGGAGCAAAGCTCACAAGTGAAATCACTAACACTTGACAGCAATGGCGATAGCCATCCTTTCTTACACAGCGGTTGATTTCGGTTTTTTGTTTTGTGCTATACACATGCGAAAGTTGAGTTATGCAAATAAATTATCCCGCTTTTATCTGCGTTGTCTGCGAGTTCTGCGCGAGATTATCCCCATTGATGTATAGTTACGTTGCAGCAATTTTCCTACAAAAAAACAAAAAAAAGTTTGTCTCTACGAGCCACTGATGCTTATTGCGGCACAATTACTTTTACAGCACGTCACGTTAAAAAAGTTTTTTCCTCTTTTGCCTTTCATTAAAATATAGTACCTTTGCAATTGATTATACAAAGCTATTATGAAAAGGAAAAAGATAACTATCGCTCTCGACGGTTACTCGTCAACAGGTAAAAGCACCATGGCCAAGGCTCTGGCCCGCAAGATAGGCTATGCCTACATCGACACCGGCGCCATGTATCGTGCCGTGACTCTTTACAGCCTTGACAACGGACTCATCGACGGCGACAAGGTCAACGAGCCCGCTCTCGAGGCCGCACTGCCCGGCATCGTCATCACCTTCAAGGCCGATGACCAGGGACGCAGCGAGACCTACCTCAACGGCGTGAACGTGGAGAAGGAGATACGCTCCATGCGGGTGAGCAACAAGGTGAGCATCATTGCCGCCATAGGCTTCGTGCGCCGCGACATGGTGCGCCAGCAGCAGGCCATGGGCCGCGACAAAGGCATCGTGATGGACGGCCGCGACATAGGCACTGTGGTCTTTCCCGACGCCGAGATGAAGGTGTTTGTCACTGCCGATGCTGCCGTGCGTGCACAGCGCCGCTATGACGAGCTGCGCGCCAAGGGCGACACCACCACTACACTTGAGGAAGTGCTGGCCAACGTCACTGAGCGTGACCGCATCGACACCACACGCGCCGAGAGCCCGCTGCGGCAAGCCCACGACGCACTGGTGCTCGACAACTCACACATGACCATCGAGGAACAGGACCAGTGGCTCATGCAACACTTCAACCGCCTCACACAAGAATGATTATCGAGATTGACAACGGGTCAGGCTTCTGCTTCGGGGTAACCACCGCCATCAGCAAGGCCGAGCAGCAGCTCAAGGTTGCCGGACACTTGTATTGCCTGGGCGACATCGTGCACAACTCTAACGAGGTGGAACGACTGGGCAACGAGGGACTGGAGACCATCACCCACGAGCAGCTGGAACAACTGCGCGACGTGAAAGTGCTCCTGAGGGCACACGGCGAGCCTCCAGCCACCTACGAGACAGCACAGCGCAACAACATCACCATCATCGACGCTACGTGCCCCGTGGTGCTCAAGCTGCAGCAGCGCATCAAGAGAACCTATGACACTGAGCACAACGCGCAGATTGTCATCTATGGCAAGCGCGGACATGCCGAGGTGCTGGGACTCGTGGGACAGACACAAGGCACGGCGCTGGTCATCGAGAGCATCAACGAGATTGACAAGATCGACTTCAAGCGAGACATCTTCCTCTACTCGCAGACAACCAAGTCGCTGCAAGGCTTCAAGGCCATAGTCGAGGAGATAGGCAAGCGCATAGGCCAGGGGGTGAAGTTCAAGAGCTACGACACCATTTGCCGCTCGGTGGCAAACCGCATCCCGCAGATCAGACAGTTTGCACAGCAGCACGAGCTCATCCTCTTTGTGTGCGGGCACAAGAGCAGCAACGGCCGCATCCTCTTTGAACAATGCCTCGACGCCAACCCCAACTCGCACCTCATCAGCAACGAGACCGAGATTGACCCTTCATGGCTCGTGGGCAAGGAGAAGATAGGGATATGCGGGGCCACATCCACCCCGCGATGGCTCATGAACCGCGTGCACGACCATCTACAGGACATCTAAAATGTTTATTAAGGTGGGGACTATTAATTATCATTTATCACAATTAAAAGAACACATCTTAAACCTTTTGGCACTGAAGGCAGTCTAAAAAGGCAGAACATAAAAAAAACAACAAGGCTATGAAAAAATTATTACTTGCTTCGACAGCATTTTTAATGATACTGAGCAGCTGCTCATCGGCACAGCAATTATATGGCACAACAGCCGGTGCCAGCCTGGGTGGTATGTTTGGTTCTACACTAGGCGGCATCATGGGCGGATGGCGAGGCCATGACGCAGGCAAACTTGCCGGCATGGTGATAGGTGGCGTGGTGGGAGCCGCAGCAACCGCTCCCAAGACCGACAAGAGCAACTACAGCACCAGCCAGTGCGCAAGCAACGACGCCCCCGCTTACTACGAGAACAGCTACGGTAGCCCATTTGCCGACCTCACAGTGGACAACATACGCTTCATCGACGACAACAACAGCCGTTCGCTCGAAGCAGGTGAGCACGCTACACTGGTGTTTGAAATACGCAACGACGGCACCGAGGCAATCTATGACATCGCCCCCGTCATCACCGTCACAGGCACCAAGCACATCAACCTGTCGCCCACAACCATCATCAACGAACTGAAGCCCGGAGCTGCAGTGCGCTACAAGGCCGAGGTGATAGCAGGCAAGAAACTGGGCAACGGTGTTGTCGACTTCACCATCAGCTTCAGCGACGGACGCAACCTGTACATGGTCACCTCATTCCAGATGAACACCTACAAGAAAAAATAAGCATCAGCAAGACACAAGCACAAGGAGACTATTGCACTTTCAAGGCAATAGTCACTTTGTTTTTACAGATGCACCAAAAGAAAACTAAAACAATTAGCAATGAGACATATGAGCAAGAAACTACTAACCCTAATGCTGGTCGTCATGGCAGCCATTGCGATGACATCGTGCGGCAAAGATGACCCCACGCCCCAATACACCTATTACAAACCATGCACCGCATGGGGCGCTACGCCAGCCCAAGTGGACGCTTTCATGGCAACATCCCCCGGATGGGTCCAGACCACAAGCATGGGCTCCACCGTTTTCTATAAAAACGAAGGAACAAACACCGCAGTCATTTATGCCTTTAGCGATGGGATTCTTGCAGCATCGGTAGTAACAGTCTCTGGATTTAATACCCAGTATGACAACTACAAAGCACAGATAGCCAGCGATTACGGCATGACATTTGAGGACAAAACGCTTATGGACCTGGCCATCAACCCCCAGCAGATGATGGGTGTGGCAATGCACCGTTTCAGCACCTACATGACCGCGGCCTACTTCCACATAGGCCTTCTTGACAAATTGAAGATCGACCCCAACGACGTAGCGGCTATCCAAGCCCTCATCGACAAAATCAAAGCAGGCTTGTTGCCACCAGCCCAGAGCTAAACACATCCGTTTCAG
Organism: Muribaculaceae bacterium; assembly: GCA_024400935.1. Taxonomy (GTDB): domain Bacteria; phylum Bacteroidota; class Bacteroidia; order Bacteroidales; family Muribaculaceae; genus Sodaliphilus. The sequence goes on from JAKSLZ010000011.1 coordinate 14,421, forward strand.
GCCTATAAATCACACAACTCGCCCCGGTTGCTCGGGGCGAGTCTTTTTTCAGCACAATTGCAAACTCGCACCCCATCACCCCAAAAAGTGTCCTCTGAGGGACAGTCCCTCTGAGGATACTTTTTTGTTAATCAACTATTTTCCAATGTTTTGCAAAATCAGTCTTTGCACCTGAGCACACCGTGTGAGGGATGTGCCTTTACTGATAGTTTTGAGGGCAAATGGGCGAGCACACAATATTAACATTCATTAACAGCGAAAGAAAATAGCACGGAAAAGCGAAAGCATAAATTTCATTTCAAAAGTTATGAATTTCATTTGAAACCAATTTGATTTTCCCAAAATATGGGTAATATTATTATTTTTTTTATTTAATATTTTGTGATTTGCACTAAAAGATATAAATTTGCACACCTTTACTGATTGAATCAATTTTAATAACTTATAACAAAACAACCTTATTAAACTTTATTAACAAATGAAGAAAGCATTTTATGCAATGGCAGCGATGATGCTGCCGGCTGCACTCCATGCGGGTGAAGCCAACCTGAAGATGCCCGATGGCTTTGCAAGCGATGCCAAGACTTCTATCCTGTACTGGGGTTTCGCTGTAGTGCTACTGGGTGTACTTTTCGGCTATCTGCAATTTTGCCGCGTTAAGAAATTAAAGGTACACAACTCGATGCTCGAGATGGGCAATGTGATTTTCAAGACATGCTCTACCTACCTCAAGCAGCAAGGCAAGTTCCTGGGAATCCTATTCGCGTTCATCGGTCTGGCAATTGCCCTGTACTTTGGCGTACTCGAGCACATGGCAATTGGCTCTGTACTGCTGATTCTGGCTTGGACCGTGATAGGTGTTCTGGGCAGCTATGCTGTGGCATGGTTTGGCGTTCGCATGAACACATTTGCCAACTCTCGCATGGCGTTTGCAGCGCTTCGTCGCAACCCCCTCGATCTGCTCAACATTCCCTTGAGTGCAGGTATGAGTATCGGTGTGCTCCTCATCTGCGTTGAGCTCGTGCTCATGCTGGTCATCCTGCTGTTCATGCCCGGTGACCTCGCAGGTAGTTGCTTCATCGGCTTTGCTATCGGTGAATCGCTCGGCGCAAGTGCGCTGCGCATCGCCGGCGGTATCTTCACTAAGATTGCCGACATCGGTAGCGACCTCATGAAGGTGGTATTCAAGATTGGTGAGGACGACCCCCGCAACCCTGGTGTGATCGCCGACTGTACCGGTGACAACGCTGGTGACAGCATTGGCCCGACTGCCGACGGTTTTGAGACCTACGGCGTAACCGGTGTAGCTCTCGTGTCGTTCATCCTCCTGGCTGTACCCGCTCAGTATCAGATTGACCTCCTCGTGTGGATCTTCGTGATGCGTATCCTCGGTATCGCCACTTCAATTCTTTCTTATTATATAAATGGTGCAATTGCCAAGGCTAAGTATAGTAATGTCGATGACCTTGACTTTGAGAAACCTCTCACCAGTCTGGTATGGATCACTTCTATCTTCTCAATCGTTGCAACATTTGCTACCAGCTACTTCCTGCTTGAGAAATTGGGCGGCAACTACTGGCTGGGTCTCTCTATCATTATCAGCTGCGGTACACTGGGTGCTGCGCTCATCCCCGAAATTACCAAGTGGTTCACTTCGCCCACATCAACTCATGTCAACGATGTTGTAGAGACATCTCGTCAGGGTGGTGCTTCACTCAACATCCTCTCGGGTCTTGTAGCAGGTAACTTCGGTAGCTTCTGGACTGGTGTTGTATTCTTCGTGCTCATGTTTGGTGCTTACATTGCTTCTACACTCTTCGGCATGGAGACAATCTTCAGCGCTTACCATTCAATCTTCGCATTCGGTCTCGTGGCATTCGGTATGCTGGGTATGGGTCCTGTGACTATCGCTGTCGACAGCTATGGCCCCGTAACCGACAACGCACAGTCAGTTTACGAGCTCTCTCTCATTGAGGACGACACCGAGAAGGCTAAGAAGGAAATCGAAAGCGAGTTTGGCTTCACCCCCGACTTTGAGAAGGCTAAATACTATCTCGAGGCTAACGACGGTGCAGGCAACACATTCAAGGCAACTGCTAAGCCCGTGCTCATCGGTACTGCAGTGGCTGGTGCTACAACCATGATTTTCTCTCTCATCCTCATGATCAAGGAGACTCTGGGCATTGACCCCGCACAGATTCTCACACTGCTCAACCCCTATTCTATCCTTGGATTCTTGCTAGGTGGCTGTGTAGTATACTGGTTCACAGGTTCTTCAATGCAGGCAGTTACAACTGGTGCTAACCGTGCCGTTGAATACATCAAGAACAACATCAAGCTCGACGCTAATGCTCCCAAGAAGGCCGACATCGCTAAGTCGCAGAAGGTCGTTGAAATCTGTACCGAGTATGCACAGAAGGGTATGATTAACATCTTTATCGCAATCTTCTGCTTCGCACTTGGTTTCGCTTGCCTTTCATCACCTGCCAACTTTGGTGGTAACGAGGCAGTGAGTCTCTTCGTGAGCTACCTCATCTCTATTGCAGTCTTCGGTCTGTTCCAGGCAGTGTTCATGGCCAATGCCGGTGGCGCATGGGACAATGCTAAGAAAGTTGTAGAGGTTGACCTCAAGGCCAAGGGTACTGAGCTCCATGATGCATCGGTTGTGGGTGATACCGTAGGCGATCCCTTCAAGGATACAAGCTCGGTAGCATTGAACCCCATCATTAAGTTCACAACACTCTTCGGCGTTCTCGCAATGGAAATCGCCATCAGCGATGACTTCAAGGCAATCGCACCCGTTGTGGGCGTTGTATTCGTGCTCATCGCGATATATTTTGTATACCGTTCATTCTACAAGATGACAAGCAAATAACATCACCACTTATATTTTTGCACATTGATTTTCAACTTCGAGTTGCAGGGCGGAATGTCGTTGAGACACCCCGCCCTGTTTTATTTGTTTCCCCGGCGCACAGTCTTGCACCATGGATATCAGGTGTGTTTGCTTTCATGCCAGGACTTAATCGCTAAGACATAATCATGTTTATTAAGAAAAATTGTATTTCTGCATGAGGCTAGGTTCATGCTTTTTTAGTAACTTTGCAATCAGTATGACGATAGAAAAAGCTCTATATCTCATTCCCGTGCAACTGAGCGACGGCGACCTGGCGACGGTGCTACCCGCAGCCAACACTGCTATCGTGCGTCAAATCAAACATTTCATCGTCGAAAATCTGCGCTCGGCACGACGCTTTCTCAAGAAGTGTGACCGCGACATCAACATCGACGAACTAACCTTCTATGAGCTCAACCGCCACACTGACCCCAAGGATATCTCTTCTTATCTCGCACCGCTCGAGGCCGGAAATGCCATGGGTGTGATAAGCGAGGCCGGATGCCCGGCTGTTGCCGACCCCGGAGCCGACGTGGTGGCCATAGCACAGCGCAAGGGACTCAAGGTAAAACCCCTCGTGGGACCGTCGAGCATCCTGATGGGCCTGATGGGCTCGGGATTCAACGGACAGAGCTTTGCCTTCCTGGGCTACCTGCCCATAGACGGAGCTGCACGCACCCGCAAGTTCAAGGAGATGGAGCACAACATCATGCACAATGACCAGACACAAATCTTCATCGAAACGCCCTACCGCAACAATGCGCTGGTGGCAACGATGATCAAGTCGCTGCCCGGTCACCTCAAGCTGTGCATTGCCAGCGACATCACCGGCGAGAAAGAGAACATCGTCACACGCTCCATGCGCGACTGGAGCAAGGCAACCTATGACTACGGCAAGACACCCACCATTTTCCTGCTGTATAAGTAAGGTCGCCTTACACAAACTTGATGAATAATAAATTTATTGATAAAAAACATCCACCACGCCGATGCGAAACTGCTAGAGAGCAGGTTATTAACTTCGCATTTGACGACAACGAGGTAGTGGCTGCAAAGCCAGCGACAAAGCCGCAGCGCCGCAACGAGGGCGCCGTGGCCGGGTTTGTGTTCATCAGTTTGGGTAGTGGCAGCAGCGGCAACTGCGCCTATGTGGGCAACGAACTGGGAGGCATCATCGTGGATGCCGGCATCAGGGACGACATCGTCTTTGAAACACTGCAGCGCAACGGGGTCACTCCGTCAATGATCAAGGGCATCGTGCTCACCCACGACCACCAGGACCACGTGCGCTATGTCTACACGCTGGTGCGCCGCTACAAGCACATCCACATCTACTGCACACCCCGCGTGCTCAACGGACTGTTGCGCCGCCACAACATTTCACGTCGCGTCAAGGAGTATCAGGAGAACATCTTCAAGGAGATACCTTTCACCCTGGCAGGCATGAAGATCACCGCATTTGACGCATCACACGACGGCAGCGACAACATGGGATTTGACATCGCTCTGGGCGACAAGCACTTTGTGGTAGCAGCCGACATGGGCATCATCACACCACGGGCCCACTACTACATGAGCCGCGCCAACTATCTCATCATCGAGTGCAACTATGACCTGGAGATGCTCAACAAGGGACACTACCCTGAGTACCTCAAGAACCGCGTGCGTGGAGAGAAAGGCCACCTCGATAACAAGCAGGCGGCACAGTTTATCGTCGACAACTACCACGAGGGACTGCGCTATGTGTTCATGTGCCACTTGAGCAAGGACAACAATACTCCCGAAGTAGCCACCAGGACGCTCACACAGGCGTTCAAGGAGCGCGGACTCACCGTGGGTGACGCCACAAATGCCCCCGACCAGCGCGACCGCGACATACAGCTCTACGCCCTGCCGCGATTTGACCCATCACTGTGGTTTGTGCTATGACACAGGCCCTCTCCCCCACCGAACTGAAGGCGCTGCTTGACCGTGAGGCGCAGCGCATTTGCGTACCCGAGTTTGCACAGAGCGACCCGGTGCAGTTTCCACGTCGTTTCAGCAACCTGCAGGACATCGAGATAGTGTCGTTCTTGGCCGCCACCATAGCGTGGGGCAACCGCAAGATGATATGCAACAACTGCAACAAGATGCTAGACATCATGCAGCACGACCCGCACCATTATGTGCTTGAGGGAGCCTATGAGGACCTGGACGACGGCCTCAACATCCACCGCACATTCTTTGCCCGCAACCTCAAGTATGCCTTGCGCGGACTACGTGCTATCTACACCCGTCACGGTTCGCTCAACGACTTTGCGGCACACCATCACGTGGGCGCCAGCGAGACACCCTCATGGCAGCTTGTAGAGCACATGCAGGGCGAGTTTGCCGCAGCTAATGGCGGCAACATGGACTCTCGCACACTGCCCACCCATCTCGAGGCAACAGCCCTCAAGCGCATCAACATGGCGCTGCGATGGCTAGTGCGCGACGACGGCATCGTCGACATGGGCGTGTGGAACGCCATCAAGCCCTCACAGCTGTTTATACCACTCGACGTGCACGTGGGCAACACGGCACGCGCACTGGGCCTAACACAGCGTCGAGCTAACGACCGCAAGACGGTGGTGGAAATCACCTCGGCACTGCGTGCCATGCGCCCCGAGGACCCCGTCTTCTACGACTATGCCCTCTTCGGCCTGGGCATAGAGTCCAAGTAATCCCATCCTTCATTTTGCAAACAAAACAAACCCCTACCAAATTTGGCAGGGATAAACTTTAGTTATAATAACAGGAATTCATGTCCTCGAAGACATTTTTCCCTGGTTTATCGCCTTGTGTATGTGATGGGGATCAGAATGGGCGCTTGAGGGTTGTCCAGTTAGAATTGCCTTCTACCAGTTCCTTGAAAGACTCTGTGAAGAAGTCTTCCAGCTTGTCATTGCTGACAAATACTGCCAGCTCACGGGGGCTAGAGGGTCCCAGCTCGCCGGGAGCAAACACAAACTCTATGCCACCATCCTTAACACGCATTTCTGCCGGCAACTTAGAGACAGAGAAATACTGCGACTCGCTCTTCTCAGAGTTCATCGAGCTTATACACTCGTTGATCACTGAGAGTAATTCGCGGTCTTTGCCAGGCATGAGTATATCGCTGCGACTGAGCACACGCTGCACCATGCGGTCATAGTGCACATAAGAGCTGATTGAGACAGAGGAGTGCTTGCCCTCAGTGGTCCTGTGTACTATTTCCATCACCAGCAAGCGGTCAGAGTTGAACAGTGGATACACCAGCACCTCAGTACTAGCCGAAAACTCCGAAACTCCGGGAGCAGCATCAATTTCATAATGGCTGAAGGAGTCACCGTCCATAAATACGGGATGCTTCACAAAGTGATGCATGGCATCGTCAAAGCGAACGGATGCATGGCCAAAAGCCTTCTCTGTGAGCGCTTCGATGAGCAGGTCGAGACTGTCGCTGCCGTTGACACAGCGGGGAAGATTGGCCTTGACGACCATCGAGCTGGTGGGATAACCTCTCTCGCCGTCCACCGAGGCATGCCTCTTGGCCTGGAAAAATCCCTTGTCAGTTACGATGTCAAACGTGTCGGGCTGCGACACATCAGCCACAGTGTCGGCCATTGTAGCTGGGATATTAATGTTCTCCTCCAGCCACATGTCATAGCTCTCACCACTGTTTTCAATGCATAGCGACACATACCACAGTCCTGCGACCACATTGAGTATCACAAGGATTATGATAACCTTAAGCATTCCACGTTTAGTAACTGTCATCTCTATCTGTTTTTATTGCCAAGCCCCTTTAGTCCTGAGGCCTGGCACTATTTTTTCATTTTACATACTTGCGCACGGCTGCCACCAGCAGCGGTTCCATCACAAGGTAACCCTCCACGTTGGGGTGAACGCCATCACCACTGTAGGCGGGATTGAGCGAACGGTCGTCACCATAGACCATGGGGGTGTAGTAGTCTACATAGGGTATCTTGTTCTTCTTGGCATACTCCTGGATGCGCTTGTTGAGGCTGGCAACCTTGTTGGCCACATCTTTGGCTCCACTCCAGGGCATCCTGCTGCAAGGAAGCACGCTAGTGAGGATGACCTTGATTTTATTGGCCTTGGCAAGCTCGCACATCGAGATGATGTTGCCCATAGTGCGGTCCTCGTTATAGGGGCCTGTATTCTCAGCGATGTCGTTAGTGCCGGTGTTGATTACCACAACCTTGGGCTTGAGGTTGATAACATCCTCGCGGAAGCGCACCAGGAACTGATAGCTCGTCTGTCCCGAGATGCCACGTCCCAGATAGCCAGTCTGCTTGAAGAAGTCGCTGTGGTCACGCACCCAATGTTCAGTGATGGAGTTGCCCAGCAGCACCACGCGTTTGCCGTTGTTCTTGTGGCTGTTGAGTTCGATGTTGGCGCCGGCATATTTGCCTATCTGGCCCCAGTCCTTATTGTTTTGTGCCGCAGCACTTATCGACAGAGCTGCAACTGCAGCGAGTATAAGTAATTTTTTCATTGTCTATTGATGTTTCGATAACTTGATTAACCTTTTAACCCTTTAACCTTTTAACCTCTTAACCCATTAACCCATTAACCTTTTAACCCATTAACCTCTTAACCTTTTAACCCTTTACTCAATCGAGTTGAGCAAGTCGAGCTTACCGTCATTAATGAGTTTCACTATCAGTTCACCGAAGAGAGTGTTCTGCCATGCAAACCACGAGCGGGTGTAGTCATTGGGATTGTCCTTGTGGAACGACTCGTGCATGAATCCTGTACCGGCATCGGTGTGGATGAGTGTAGTGATACACTGCTTGATCTCAGCATCGTCCTGGCTGGTGAATGCGCGCATCATGATGCTCATGGGCCATATCATGTTGTCGCCTATGTGCGGACCACCAATGCCCTCACCGGCCGATCCCTTGAAGAAATAGGGGTTGTCCTTGCTAAGCACAAAGCGGCGGGTATTCTGATAAATGGGGTCATTGACGTCCACGTCGCCCAGATAGGGCATCGCCAGCAGGCTGGGCACGTTAGCGTCATCCATGAGGTTGCGGCCACCGTAGCCGTCCACCTCAAAGGCATATATCTTGCCGTACACAGGGTGCTCGACCACTGCATACTGCTTGAGCGCCTGCTCCACCTCGTCGGCCATAGCCGTGCAGCGAGCAGCCAGCTCGGGGTTGTTGTTCACCTTAGTGAGTATCTCGGCAGCCTTGCGCAGCGAGCTCACTGCCATGAAGTTGCTGGGCACGAGGAACTGGAACACCGTGGCGTCGTCGCTGGGACGGAACGCCGAGCAGATGAGTCCCACGGGCTTCACGGGGTTGCCCCAGCCGCGGTTAGTCTGCAGGTCAGTGCCTATGGTTGTCTTGCGGCGGAAGTAGTAGTGACCCTTGCCGTCCTTCTTCTGCTGGTCGCCCCACACGCGCAGGGTGTTCTCAACGGCATTGATCCACTCGGGACCAAAGACGCTGGTATCGCCTGTCACGCGCCAGTACTCATGCGCCAGGCGTATGGGGTAGCAGTTGCTGTCTATCTCATACTTGCGCTCGTGCAGCTCCAGCTTCATCTCGGTCTCGTCGCTCTGCCAGTAGCCTCCGGTGGGGCCGTCGTTGAACGCGTTGGCATAAGCATCGAGGTTGATGCACTTGAACTGGCGGTTGATGGTGCCGGCAATCATGGCCTTGAGCCTGGGGTCACGGTGGGCATACTGGATGTAGGGCCACACCTGTGCTCCCGAGTCGCGCAGCCACATTGCGTTGATGTCACCGGTGACCACAAACGAGTCATACTGGCCCGTGCTGTCGGTCTTGAAGTGCACGGTAGTGTCGATAGTGTTGGGGAAACACTGCTCAAACATCTGCGCCAACTTGGGATTAGTGAGCATAGCCTTGATGCGGGCTATCTCGTCCTCGATGGCGGGACTCTGGAACAAGCGCTTGCCCTCCTCGATGCGACGACCGCGAGGAGCTGCATCGTCAGTGCCCAGACGTATGTCGCGGCTGGGAGCGAAGGCTGTGGTTTGGGTAGTCTTCACAACCTTTTTCTTGGGACTGCGGGCACTAGCTGTAGTTCCGCCGCTCATGGCAAGCAACACGGCCAGCGCAAGTAATGTTTTCTTGTTCATTCTCTTGGTTTTAGTAAGTATGCAATAATCTTTTATTTCTTGCGAGGCTCGCGGGGCACAGGCTTAGCGTCGGCTCTGCCGCTGAACACTACCTGCAAGATACCCTGTGAGTAGCCCATTGAGAGGACATTGCCGCCTTCGCTCACAAACATGTTGTTGTCTTCCATAACAAAACCACAGCGGCCCATAGCACCCATCATAGTGTTAACAATGGTTTCTTCGGTGCCAAATCCGCAGTGCCTCAGGTCAACTGACAGGTTCACCATCTTGACCTTGGCGTTATAATTGAACGATGCAGCCGAGTCGGTTGCCGCCTTGGTGGCGATGGGACCATCAAATGTATAAGAGCATCTGATGGGGCCCTGCTGCATTGATATACCGTCCTGTCCCACTCCGGCCTCGGCATCGTCGCCCAGAGCTCCGTTCATGGTCATGAGGTCAGTGCCTATGGTCACGCCTGCCACGTGGTCGTCGCCTATCATGCTAAGCATCGACATTGCCACCAGGTCGGTGTCGGTGAATCCGCGGTTGGCAAGTGTCACACCGTCGGTGCCGTGCACGTGCACAAACTTCACGGTGCCCACTGGTGCACCCTTATCGTCGATAATGCTGTACGCACTGTCGTTGCCCACGATGTAACGGTCGGCACGCAGGTCAGAGATTCGGTCAAACTTAGCAGGAACAAGCACCTTGTTGTCAGGATCAACCACACCCATCTTGTTATCCTTGTTCAGGACAAAGAAGTTGCCGGTGACGCTGCGGGCAAAGCTCTTGTAACCAGCCTTCTCCACCACCTTGTAGTTTTCGTTGGGGCTGGGCACTTCCTCGCCTTTCTTGTTGAGGCACACGATAGAGTCGCCCTTCATGAGAGGCAGCACACCGTCAATGAAGCTGGGCTGAATCATGCCGAACTCCTTAGCATCAACGTTGAACTGCACCTCGCCCTTCATGTTGATGACACTGTAGCTTGCAGTAGAATCGTTGTCCAGGTCGGGCTCAACGACGATAGCCAGATCCTCGTTGACAAAGGGATTGGCTACATTGTAGCGAGCCGAGATCACTGTGTCACCCTTAGTGTTGATGTAGCCCCACATGCCCATATCGTTCTGATACATGGCCATGCCGCGACTGAACATAGAACACTGGTTCACCTCCTTGGGGAGTTCTTTCACCACCTCACAGTTCTTGTCGATCACACACAAAGCCTCACCGCGCTTGCTAGCCACGGCCAGACCATCCTCGCTGAAGCCAGTCACGCTGCCATAGACCTCCTTGTTAACAGGAATCTTGGGATTATTAACGTTGTAGTAGTTAAACGTACCGTCGTCGTTCATCACATAGTACATGTCGTTAACCACCGCTGAGGGTGTCTGCGTGTAAGCGTCCTTCACCACCAGCTTGCCGGTGTTTACGTCCAGGATGCTCCACTTGTTGCTACCCTGCAGTTGCACAGGCATATAATTAATCTGGGCAGTATCATTTTTACTGCCACAAGCCACCATTGTGGCCACGATGCACAGCACTGCCGCTGCGCGCATTATCATTGTTTTTTTCATATTCCGTTAGTTATAGACAATATTCATGCAAAGTTACACATAATTTCCCATCCCTACAAAAATTTGACGATTTCTTATACAGCGCTTTGCTTTCTTGCTCATCATATTTTAAACATCTCGCTTTTTGTCCTGCATAATTGCGTAGAAATAATTTTAAAAAGAAAAATATCACAACCGTTTATACACCCACTCCTTGGCTGTGCATCACAGGAAGAAAGGCCATCTTCAAAAGTAAACTTTCTCAATGTCCCTTCTTCCCATGATACACATGTCGCCGTTGGCTCCATGTAATAAACGGTTGTGATAGAAAATGCGCCGAAGCTAATAAAATACACAAAATCATTGCTCTCCGGAAAAAGAAACAAATAATGCGATAAAAATCTGAATATAAGCCCCCCAATACTACCAAAGCGATAGGTCGACAACGATGATTTTGTGTATTTTCTAAGGTCGGAGGCCGCATTTTTCATCACGGGCAATCTTTTTTGTGGGGGAGCCACAATGTGGGACGCGGCATGAGGGGCAGGATTAAGCCTGCTTAAAGACTGCTCCTCTTGCCGCGGAACACACTCAGAACTCTTCTGAGCAAGATTGCACGTGACATTTTTCTAATACTAACACATTACTTTTTCCTGAAAAAAGCAATACTCCTAGCGATTTTTATGTAAATTTGTGCGTGAAACATAAAAGAAATCACAATGGATTCAAAAGGCAAAATATCCGACAAATTACATTCTCAACTTAAAGACTATGTGTATCCTGTAATCGCCTGTATGCATGAGGTGCATAATGAATTAAAAAATGGCCTGCCGGAATATGTGTACCAAGAAGCACTCGCAATCAGTTTGAGAAAACACGGTTTTAACCCATTAAAAGAGTATCAGCACCATATAGAGTACATGGGCGAGAAATTAAAAAGTCACATCAGGATGGATATTGTCTTAGAAATGCCAAGAGGGAATGTGATAATTGAATGTAAGTCTATTGCTAGTCTTGGTGATGCTGAACGTTATCAAACATTCGGCTATTTGCGTGGTACCAAATTCCCAATTGCAATATTAGTTAATTTTGGCACATTTGGAAAAGCACAGATTGAAAGATACTATTTTCACGAAGGCGATATCACAGCATTTTAAGGGCTCCCATATTACCCGCCATAGCTATAGATATACAACAATGATTTTGTGTATTTTCTAAGGCTCGGGTCGCATTTTTCATCACGGGTAATCTTTGTTGTGGGGAACCACAATGTGGGACGCGGCAAGAGGTGCAGGATTAAGCTTGCTTAAAGACTGCCCCTCTTGCCACGGAACACACTCAGAACTCTTCTGAGCAAGATTGCACGTGACATTTTTCTCTAAACCTAAAACTCCCATGCCACTAATCCAACGTCTTCTCTAAATGAAGTAACACCAGGATTTTATATCCCACAGTTCTCGTGTGAATTCGACAAAAATAATTTTAAAAAGGAAAATATCACAACTATACACCAATAGAGTTTTTGCGAACTCCCCGCGCGGATCTCACGGATTTCACGGATTAATCATATGATTATTTATTTTCACAGATTAAAATCTGATCTGCGCGAGATAATCCCCACTGGTGTATAGTCACAAAATATCCAATGGGCATCTGCAATGATTTTGTGTATTTTCTAAGGCTCGGGCCGCATTTTTCATCACGGGCAATCTTTGTTGTGGGGAACCACAATGTGGGACGTGACATGAGGGGCAGGATTAAGCTTGCTTAAAGACTGCCCCTCTTGCCACGGAACACACTCAGAACTCTTCTGAGCAAGATTGCACGTGACATTTTTCTTATACTAACACATTACTTTTTCCCCAAAAAAACAACACTCCTTGCATTTTTTATGTAAATTTGTAAACCAAACAAAAAACGACTTTATTTATGAAAACAATAGCGACTTTTATTGCACTGATGCTGATGTCTTGCGCACAGGCATGGGCCGGGCATGTGATGGTGGACGGATCGCTCACCCAAAACGAGATTGACGACATTTATCCCGGGACCGTGCACACTTATCAAGTGTATGTGCCAGAGCAGTATGACGGCAGCAAGCCGGCTTGCCTATATGTAGGGCTCGACGGTGTGCTGTGCGATGCTCCGGCGGTGATGGACAGCCTCATCGCAGCAGGCAAGATGCCGGTGACCATAGGCGTGTTCCTGCAGCCCGGAGTCATCAAGGGCAAGGACGGCAAGGTGTTGCGCTACAACCGCAGCAACGAGTTTGACATGACCGACGGCACGTTTGCATCATTCCTGGAGAAGGACCTACTGCCCAAAGTCGAAACAGAAAAGACCCCCGACGGCCGCAAGATAAAGCTGTCAAAGGACGCTAATGACCGCATGATATTCGGCCTGTCGAGCGGTGGCATTTGCGCCTTCAATGCCGCATGGCACAGGCCCGACATGTTCTCTCGCGTGTTCAGTGGCGTGGGCACATTCGTATCGATGCGCGGCGGACACGATCTGCAGGCCATCGTGCGCAAGCATGAGCCTCTGCCCCTGCGCATCTATCTGCAGGACGGCGACCAGGACGTGTGGAACGCCCTGTTCGGCCACTGGTATGAGGGCAACAAGATGCTGGCCAGCGCGCTCGATTTTGCCGGATACAAGGCCGGCTACGACTGGAGCCACTGCAAGCACGGTGTGAGCCAAGCCGCCAAGATTTTTTCGCGCGTGATGGAATGGATGTGGCGCGACTACCCTGCCCGCATCGAGCCCGGCCGCACACAGAACGACCTGCTCGCCCCGCTGCTGCCCGAGGACAACACATCGTGGGTCGAAACCACATGCCCCCGCAAGGTGCGTCGCCCCGGAACCACACAATGCCACACCACAATACTTGACACTTATCCCGACGGTTCATTCCATGTGTCACGCGAGGAAAACAGCAACTGGCTTCTTCAGACCATCACCAGCCCAAAACCAGGCTCGCAACAGCGCTTCTACTGGCTGCACAGCTACGACAACTCGTTGTTGCAAGTGCCTTGCGCCGAGTTTGACTCACAGGGCAACCTCTATGTGGTGACAAACGCCGGCATACAGATTTGCGACCAGAACGGCCGTGTGCGTGGTATCCTCGCATTACCACACGAACTTGATATCCAGGCTGTAAACGGTTTTGTAATTCGCAGCGGCAGCATCACCCTCGAGACCCCCAGCGGGCGTGCCTGGGTGCGCAAGCTCAACATCGAGCCCGCCACACAAGGCGTCACCCCCAAGTCACAAGGCCAGGGATAACTCCACTAGAATTTATTTAGGTCAATGGTCAGTCCCTCGTTAGAGAGTAATGTTTGGGGAAACTCTTCTTGTGCCTGTTCGAGCAACGGGGTCTCGTCTAGATAACGTTTAGAATAATGGCCTATGATGAGGCGCTTGGCACCTGCCTCACGGGCCACAATGCCGGCTTCGCGCGCTGTGCTGTGGAAGCGCTTGCGGGCCTTCACGGCATTCTCATCGCCATAGGTTGCCTCGTGATAGAGCCAGTCTACGCCCTTGACTGCATTGATGACACGCTTGGAAAAGACCGTGTCACTGCAATAAGCATAAGAGACAGAGCGGTCGGGCGAAGTGGTGAGGTGAGAATTGGGCACGATGATTCCCTCGGGGGTCACAAAGTCCTCGCCCTGACGCAGCGAGTTGAATGCATAGAGCGGCACGTTGTGATACTTCGCGGCCTCGGCATCGATGTGACGCAGCTTGGGTTTCTCGCTGAAGATGAAGCCCACGGCAGGCACGCGGTGCCTCAGAGGCACTGTGGTGACAGTGATGGCATCATCCTCATATATCACAGCCTTGCGCGTGGTGATGATGTTGAACTTGAGCTCATAGGGACGCTCGCGACAAAAGTAGTCCATGGCTTGCTGCAACAGGCGGGCTCCGTCTTCAAAGACGTGAACCGTCACCGAGCTGGTCTTGCCCTGCAATGCCAGCGTAGACAATAGTCCGGGCAACCCAAAGCAGTGGTCACCGTGCAAGTGGCTGATGAAGATGTGATTGAGGCGTGAAAACTTCAGTTTCATGCGACGCATCGCCAGCTGGGCTCCCTCGCCACAGTCAATCATAAACAAGTTGTCGCGCACATTGAGCACCTGGCACGACGGCACATGACGCAGCGTAGTAGTTGCCGAGCCGCATCCCAGTATGTTAAGTTCAAATCTTGTCATTATTTTTATCCTCCCACAGGCAAAATTACTAAAAATAACCCAAACACCCAAACAAAACCCACCAGCCATAATAAATCCACGGCCACTTCACAAGCTTTTTTTGGGGGACTGGTGAATTGGAACTTACGTCACTAAGCAAATAGGCACCCGGTTGAATGCCAACCGAGTGCCCTGCATAATATATATAAATTGGATTTAGTATCTTACTTGGCGGTGAAGCTGCACACGCTTGTAGTTCCTGTTGCGCTGCTGCCCAGATACACGCCGTGCCATGCCGTGGTGGCATTAGTGGGTGCGCTGGTGCTGTACTTCACGTTGTAAGAGCTACCGCTTGTCATGCCCTTGGCTGTGAACAGTGCAAGGGTGCTGTTGACGCCAGCCTCAAAGCTGTAAGTAACGAGGTTCTTACCGCTTGCATCGGCGAGGGTGTAGTAACGGCCTGTGGTGTAGCTGATGCTGCTGGTGTAGAAGTTATAACCCTGCTTTGCTCCGCTGATAGAGCTGCTGCCTCCGCCGCCACCCTGGGCTCCGCCGGCACTGATGCCGATGCCGTTGCCGGTGATCTGGATGTAGCTGTTGTTGTCGCAGTCAAGGCCTTCCTCGGGCGAGCCCTTGGTGGTGTAGGCAAACACAGTACCGTTGCCAATGGTGATGGCGCCTGTGCGTCCTGCGTTAGAGTCCACCGCGTCGTTGCCATAGCCGTAGCACACTGTCACACCGCCGTTGAAGTAGATGTTGCCACTTGAGTTAATGCAGTCGTCATAGCACTTGAAATAGTGCTTGCCGCCCTCGATGTAGATGGCAGTCTTTGACTCAAGACCCTCGGCACCATCGGTAGTGGTAGTGATTTCGCTTTCACCGCCATATACATAGGCTGTGCCCATTACTTTGATACCCTTAGACGAAGAGCCGCTTGAACTGCCGCCGCCAGGACCTCCGGGCCAGCCACCGCCGCCACCGCTTGAGCTGCCGCCCAGCTTAGCGCCTGTGGTGGAAACCTTGAGCGCAGGACCGTTGCCGCTGGTCTTGTCGCCCTGGGTGTACTGTCCGTTCACCTTGATGCCCTTGCCGCCTGTGCCGGTAGCCTTGAGGGTGACGGTGCCATCGTTGAGGGCGGTGTTGCCGTCGCTCTTGAGGCACTTGGCAGTGTAAGAAGCGTTGTTAGTGCCGGTCTGGCCTGCGCCAGTGACTGTGACGTCTAGCACACCGCCGTTAGTGGTGATGCCGCCGTTGGCGCTGATGCCCTTGCCTGCCGCACCGCTGTTGTTGATGGTCACGGTGCCGCCATTCTGCACATAGTCCTGTGCCTTGATGCCGGTGCTGTAAGATGCATCGCTGTTGATCACCTTCATGGCTCCACTGGGAGTGAGGGTCACGGTGCCGCCGTCCACGGTGACGGTAGCCTTGCTCTTGATGCTCTTGCTCATCTCACCCTTGTTTTTCACGGTCACGGTACCGGCTGCGATGGTGATGTTGCCGTCGGCCTTGATACCGCCAGCATTGTAGCCGGTGCCGTTGTCCTCGCTGGTGTCGCTGGTACCTCCATAACTTGAAGTGACGTTGCTCAATGTGTAGGTGCGGGTGCTACCGCTGGTGCTGTAGCTGCTCGAGATTGAGTAGTACACATCGCTGCCGCTGGTGGGCGCGGTGAATGTTGATGACTTGATGGCGTATGTCTGGTTGCGGCTGGTGTAATTGTCGCTGGCAAAGTAATAAGTGCCGCCATCGGCTGTCTTGAAGTCATATAAATAGAAGGTGATAGTGCTGTAGCCCGATGACTTGCTCACCGTCTGGGTGAGTGTGGTCACGCGCGTGCCGTCGCTCTTGTAGAGGTAGAGGTTGCCCCAGGCAGAAGAACCACCGAAGCCGCCGCCACCGCTGGTGGGCTTAGAGACATACACCTTATATGATTTGGCAGGCTCAGTTGAGCCGCTGCCGGGATTCACGTTCTCGGCAGTGCCGCCGTTGCCGTCGGCTGTGATGTTTACTGTAGTGGTGGCCGAGCTCTCGTCGATGGTGATGTTACCGTCGGCACTCAGACCCTTACCGCCGTCGGCAGTGTTGTTCACTGTGAGCACACCGCCGGTGATGTTGATATCCTTGTCGGCCTTGACTGCGGTCACATAGCTCAGGTCATCACTGGATGCGACGAGCGAGCCGGTCTGTGTCACGGTCACGTTGCCACCGGTCTGCACATAGTTGGTTGCGACCTTGAAGCCCTTGGCAGCATCGCCGGTGGTGGTGAGGTTGAGTGTACCGCCTCCTATGGTCACCTCGCCGGTGTTTTCGGCATCGTCAACCACGTTGCCTGCGTCGTCGGTCTCCTGGCTCACCTGGATGGCGTCGTCGCCCACACCCTTAATGGTGAGGTTGCCGCCCTTCATCGCAAAGTACTGGTTGATGTTGAAGCCGTCGCCCACAGCGCCCAGAATATTGATGTTGCCGGTGCTCTTCTTGAGCTCGACATACTCCTTGCCCCAGAAGGCATGGCTCGAGTTACCGGTGATATTGAGCGTGCCGGTGCCCTTAATCTCGCTGTGTCCCTTCACGGCAAAGCAGCCCTTTTGAGTGCCATTCTTGCCGTCGACAAGGTTGTTGACCGTGCCGTCGATTATCTCAATGGCAATGCGCTTGCCGTCGCGTATATTGACGGCCGCACTGTCGGGATTGGTGATGTCAACCCCGTTGAGCAGCAGCGTCATCTTGTAGCTGCCGTCCTGGTAGAACGAGCCGTTGGTGGTGCTTCCCTGCAATGTATAGATGTACTCGCTTGCCACAGTGGAGTCTTGCAGTACTGCCACATGTGCGCCATTGACGCGGGCGTCCACATGAGAGGCAATGTTGCCCGACACCTTCACCTCGGCCTTAGCCCCCTTGTAGGTCACCTCAATGTTGTCGTCCTCAAAATCCTCGGTGTTGACGCATATGCTATCCACCTTGCTGAGGTCATAGGTCTTACCCAGAACAGTAAGTTTGTAGTCGTCATAGGGCATCTCGCCCAGTGTCACTGTGGGATAGGCATACTTCACGTCGCCCACACACACCCACATCGTCTGCTGGGCGAACATGGCCACGAACGCCACAGCCATCACAATCATTAACAGTAATCTCTTCATATATCTAATTTATTTTTTTTCGTTCAAATTAATAACAATCAGATTAATTTAACCACAAATTTACACATAATTATTAAATAAAACATCACAAAATAGATGCTTTAAAAAAACAAACCGACAAACACACGTTTTCTATCTATAAACCACGACGCCCACAATCGCCACATTACATTTTATAATGTACACGCACGTGCGCACAAAAAACACATCCCGGGCACCACCTCATGCAGGGAGTGTCCGGGATGCGGATATCGTATTGTGGATTATAACCTTATTTATTTTGCGCGATCAAATGCCTTAGAGAAAAACAGCATGTGATAGTCGAGAGAGTTCACCCAATAGTCCCAAGTGTGGCCACCGGGGCGAATAGTGAAATCATGCTTGATTTTGCGCTCCAGCAGTGCGTTGTGCAGCGCCATGTTCACCTCATAGAAGAAGTCCTCGCTGCCATCGTCAATGATGATGTTCTGTCCGGGCTGGATCTTATCTACAAGGCTCATGACAGCGTGTTGTGCCCACACTTCCTTGTTCTGCTCATATTTGCCCAGGCGCTTGTCGATGTTCCAGCGGTTGGGAAACTTGGTGATGTCCACACCGCCGCTCATGCTGCCCACCGAGCCAAACACGTCGGGGTGACGCAGTCCCACCCACAGCGCTCCATGGCCGCCCATGCTCAGGCCGGTGATGGCACGATAGCCCACCAAGGCAAATGTGCGGTAGTTAGTGTCCATGAACTTAACGAGCTCGCTGCTCACAAATGTCTCAAACTGGAACGAGGGGTCGATGGGAGAATCAAAGTACCAGCTGTCCTGTCCGTCGGGGCACACGATGATAGCCGAGTGGTCGCTGGCCAGATCGGTGAGACGGGCCTTTGATGGCCAGTCAGTATATCCGCCCGAAGCGCCATGCAGCAGGTACACCACAGGGTAACGGTTGTAGCCCAATTCCTCGTCAAAGTACTGTTCAGGAAGCACAACGGTGCACTTGATGGCACGGTTCATCTTCTCAGACATCACTTCAACCACTTCACTCTGAGCCTTAGGCTGGGCCCATGCGCCACTGCACATTGCCGCAACGGCAACGAGTAGCGCAACAAGTTTAATTCTCAATGTAGACATATCCTAATTTTCCTAAAATTCCTAATTCTCCTAATTCTCCTAATTCTCCTAACTCTCCCACACCTCCGGGAAGTCATCGTTTTTTCTTAAAAAACTCGGTCATGAGCTCACCGCATTCCTTAGCCATGACACCGCTATCCACCACCGTCTTCTTGTGGAAGGGGTGACTGCAAAACGTGTGAAAGCCACGCTTGTCGTCACCAGTGCCATAGACCACGCGCGAGATCTGGCTCCAGCCCAGAGCCCCCGCACACATGAGACAAGGCTCCACGGTCACATACAGGGTGCAACCGGTAAGATATTTGCCACCCAGAGTGTTTGCCGCGGCAGTAATGGCCTGCATCTCGGCATGCGCCGTGACATCGGTGAGGGTCTCGGTGAGGTTGTGGCCGCGGGCTATCACCTGCCCGCCATGCACTATCACGGCACCTATGGGCACCTCGTCGCGCTCAGCGGCACGATGGGCCTCGTCCAGGGCCATCTTCATGAAGCGGTGGTCAGCGTCGATCATAAGAATACCTTCTTAACATAGTTGCCCACAATCACAATGTAGACCCTGTTGCGAGTGAGGTCGCCTATCACGTTGTTGATGGCCGGGCGCTGATAGTACAGGTTGCCATATACGTCATATACTCTGGTCCACTTGCCATAGTTGTCGCCTGTGACATAGATGGTGCCGTCGTTGACATAAATCACGGGATGATCCTCCTCGACATCAGTGATGGCCGAGTTCTCACCCACGGTGAAGGTAAACTCATCGTCGCAGTCTCTGATCAGGTTAGTGGGAACCACCACATAGTTCACCTGATGGTCGGGGATGGGGAAGTAATAGTTGTCGGCAGCTGTGAGCGCCATCTCCTCGCCGTCTTCGCCATAGATGCGATAAGCCAGGTTGTTGCCCAGTTCCACCTTCATCCAGTTATTGCGGAACGTGTCGCCCTGAAGCGCCATCGACACAGAGATATCTTCGTTAGTCCACAGCGAGAATGTCTCACTGTCGCCCCACACCTTGTCGGCTGCATAGGCCTCGACAGCAGCGTCGTCGGGCACGATAACATCAATGCCGCTCAGACCGATGAAGATGGCCCATCCGGTAGCCTTGGGAGGAAGCGGAGCAGCGCAATATATCTCAAAGAGGTTCTGGCAGTTGTTGAAGCCATAGGCATCAATGAATGTGAGTGATGCAGGCAACATGACTGTGCGCAGCTGCAGGCATGACTGGAACGCGCCGTAGCCTATAGAAGTCACACCCTCGGGGATGGCGATGTTCTCGATAGAAGTGCCGGCAAGCATGGTCTTGCTCACCGCCTTGAGATGCAGGGGCAGCGTGATGCTGCGCAGAGACTCGGCATAAGCAAAGGCGCTCTCGCCTATGGTGGTGACTGTGTTGGGTATCTGCACCTCGGTGACACCCGAGCGGGCAAATGCCTCGTCGTCTATCGATGACACTGTGTAGTTTAAACCGCCATAATTGACAGTCTCAGGAATAATGACAACGCCGCCATACAGGCTGGCACCGTTTTCCCAGGCCTTGACCACGGCAGCCTCACTGCCATTGATGATATTGTAACGCAATCCTGCTGCGTCAAACTCCTGAGCCACAACGCTTGACGAAACCATAACGGCCGCAAGTGCGATGAATATTCTGTATAAAGCTTTCATTTTCTTTTTAAATTAATGTGCAAATGTAAGACAAAAAAATGATATAGGCAAAAACATTGACACGCGACATTTCAACAAGATGTTAACATGCCCCGTTTTCCAAGCGCCACACGACAACTCCACGCAAGAGACTAAACGACAGAGCAGGACTGATAGAATCCTGTGAAACGAGCTACAACATAGTTTTATTCTACATTATCGACATAGATGAATTTCACATCTTCATTTTGACAGAAAACCGAGTCGGCTTGCTGGCGATTTTTCACACCATAAACAAACTTGCACTTACAGTTAATTTTGTCCTGGTCACCCACATGAACGACACATGCCGAGTATCGATTAGATTTACCTCGCAACTTTCTTTCAGCAAAATGCACAAATTGCTTCACAATGTTTTTTCCTCCTCGATACATAGACATCCTATAACCTTGATCCATAAAGTAATAGTAGTCTTCATCCGACATACATTCCACTATAGTGCGTTCTCTGTATTTTTGTATATATTTTTCAAGAATTGCAGGATTTGACATTTTATCGGTTACAAGAACGACTCCGGGGTTGGCATGTAAAATTGAGTCAACATCCATTATTGAGAGCGTAGTGTACTTGCCATGTAATTTTGAGCTTTTAAACTGTTTTAGCGTTGGCACAAAATCAAGATCACTGTTACCCGTCATTTTGTTATAGTCATGCCATGAATGGGCAGCCACTAAAATGCTATCGGCAGTCAGTATCAGGTCCAGCTCAATATACTTTATTCCGCACCCTATAGAGTGCTCAACAGCTTCTTTGCTGTTAGTATAAGTGAATCCGTCAATTTCACCCCCGGCATGAGCAATATAATTGCGTTCTTCGATAGCACTCACATTCTCGTTAACAAACAAAAAAACAAGCCACCCAGTCAAGAAGGTTATGACTGCCATAACAAGGGCGATATGTCGTTTTTTAAACATTCTAAATCGGGAATTAACAGTGCAAAGTTACTTATTTTTTGATTTATGATGAACATATTGACAGCATAATAAAATTGTTAAACTTGTGAAATATTGTTAAATTTATTAACATATCGGGGATAATTCACAAAAAATGTTCAACGAGGCTCAATTTATGGAAAAATTTCTTTAATATTTGAATAATAATTACTTCCTTTGCAGTCGATTTTGAAGAGAATTAAAAAACAACATTAATTTAATAACAACAAAAATTTTACAATTATGTCTGAAATTGCTGAAAAAGTAACATCAATTATCGTTGACAAACTGGGCGTTAGTGAATCAGAAGTAACTCCCGAAGCTACATTTGCACAGGACCTCGGTGCTGACTCTCTCGACACTGTAGAGCTCATCATGGAACTCGAGCGTCAGTTCGACATCCAGATCCCCGAAGACAAGGCTGAAGGTATCCAGACTGTAGGTGACGCTATCAGCTACATCGAAGCAGCTAAGGCTTAAAAACTTAACATAATCTTTAGATTCCCCACTTTCACTCTATGGAATTAAAGAGAGTAGTGGTAACAGGTCTTGGTGCAATCACACCGCTGGGAAACGACGTTGAAACCGTATGGAAGAACGCTGTTGACGGTGTGAGCGGAGCAGGACCTATTACTAATTTTGATGCATCACTGTTCAAGACACAGTTTGCCTGCGAGGTTAAGGACTTTAACCCCGCCGACTATCTGTTGAACCCTGATGACCGTCGCGAGTTGAAGGACTTCAAGAAATACGACAAGTACACACAGTTTGCCCTTGCAGCAAGCAAGCAGGCTGTTGACGACTCTAAGCTGCTCGAGGGCAACACCGACCTTAACGAGGTTGGCGTTATCGTGGCTTCAGGTATCGGTGGCTTGCACACCTTTGAGGAGCAGGCCGGTTACTATGCTACACACCCCGAGCTGGGTCCCAAGTACAGTCCCTTCTTCATCCCGACAATGATTGCTGACATTGCAGCAGGTATCATCTCTATCAAGTATGGTTTCCGCGGCCCCAACTACGGTGTAGTTTCGGCTTGTGCCACTTCAACCACCGCAATGATCGACGCCTTCAACCAGATTCGCATGGGCAAGGCTGTCGCTATGGTCACTGGCGGTAGCGAGGCATCGGTTTATCCTGCTGGTGTGGGTGGTTTCAACTCTATGCACGCTCTGTCAACACGCAACGATGAGCCTCAGGCTGCATCACGTCCCTTCAGCGCTTCGCGCGACGGTTTCGTGATGGGCGAGGGTGCTGTAGTTCTCGTCTTTGAAGAACTCGAGCACGCTCTGGCACGCGGCGCAAAGATCTATGGCGAGGTTATCGGCGGCGGCATGAGCGCCGACGCTTATCACCTGACAGCAACCCATCCCGAGGGTCTGGGTGCTAAGCTCGTGATGAAACGCGCCATCGAGGATGCCGGCATCAAGCCCGAGGACGTGGACTATGTAAACGTACACGGCACATCTACCCCCGTGGGCGATGTATCTGAGGCTAAGGCAATTGCCGACCTCTTCGGCGAGCACGCTTACAAACTCAACATCAGTTCTACCAAGTCTATGACAGGTCACATGCTCGGTGCTACCGGCGCTATGGAGGCTCTGTTCTGCGTTAAGGCTTGCCAGGACGATATCGTTCCCCCCACCATCAACCACAATGAGGACGACAAGGACGAGAAGATTGACTACAACATGAACTTCACCTTCAACAAGGCTCAGAAGCGCACTGTCAACGTTGCCCTGTCTAACACATTCGGTTTCGGTGGCCACAACGCCAGCATCATCGTTAAGAAGTACAAGGATTAATACCAGCAATGGTGTTTTCCAATCTCATATCACTCATAAAGCTCCTTTTCATCAAGGATAAGGAGCTTTATGTTTTTATACATACCATCAGCGGCATGTATCCCAGCGACATCGACCTCTACAAGCTGGCGCTGATACACCGCAGCAAGCCCGTGCAGCTGCCCGACGGCCGCTGGGCCAACAATGAGCGACTGGAGTTTCTGGGCGATGCAGTCCTGGATCTCGTTGTTGCCGACTACCTTTATGAAATCTACCCTGACAAGCACGAAGGTTTCCTCACCTCTACGCGCGCCAAGATTGTGCAGCGCGAGAGTCTCAACCGCATAGGCAAACTGCTGCATGTAGACTCGCATGTCATCGCTTCGCCCCACTCTTCGTCACACAACAGCTACATCAACGGCAACGCCGTGGAAGCTCTCGTGGGCGCAATGTACCTCGACAAGGGATACCACCTGACACGTGACTTCATCATCAACCGTCTCATCAAGCAACACTTTGACCTCAACGACCTCATCAAGACCGAGCAGAACTTCAAGTCGCGCCTCATCGAGTGGACGCAGAAGTATCGTGTATCCATTGAGTTTGAGCTCGTTGACACCTATAATGACGCTGAGAACAACCCCGTATTCCGCACCGCAGTGATGCTGGGAGGCATCTATGCTGGTGACGCTACGGGATATAGCAAGAAGGAGTCGCACCAGGGCGCCTCCAAGATTGTGCTGGAACGTCTCAAGACCGACGCCCGCTTCCGCGAGCAGGTGCTCTCAACCGTCACCTCCAACTAATTTTTCAGAAAAAAAAGCAACACTCCCCCACAAGCCACTAGAAGCCCCATCTTCTATCCCGGCTATACCAGGCTGTCTCACACAGTAGCAGTAACAAACATTGCCTGGCCATCGAGGTGCAGGCGTGTGAGGCATGCGGGCACAAGAATTGTCTCACCACGGTGGATGGGCGTCTCGTTGCCGTTGTTGTCAGTGATAATGGCGGTGCCCTTGACGCACATCACGATGAGGAACGAATCGCCCACCTCGATGGTATCCACACCATTGAGAATGTGACGGTGCACATCAAAGTAGGGGCATTTCACAAGGGGAGCATCGCCCTGCTTGTCACCAGGATTGGGCAGCACATAGCTGTCATAGACCTTATAGTCTATGGCATCACGTGCCTGCTCCACATGCAGCTCGCGAGCATTACCGTTGGCGTCGCGGCGGTCATAGTCATAGACGCGATAAGTGATGTCGCTGGTTTGCTGCACCTCGGCAATGAGGTTGCCACCGCCTATGCCGTGGATGCGGCCTGAGGGCAGGAAGAACACATCACCCTCGTGCGACTCGTGCTGAGCCACCACGTCGAGGATGGTATTGCCGGCCACGCGTTGTTCATATTCCTCGGGGGTTATCTCTTGCGACATACCCGACAATATCTTTGCACCCGGCTTGTGGTTGATGAGATACCACATCTCGGTCTTGCCGTAGCAACCATGGCGCTGCTTGGCCAGCTCGTCATTGGGGTGCACCTGCAGCGACAGGTCCTGAGCGGCATCAATGATCTTGACCAGCAGTGGGAACTGATTGCCGTGCTGGGCATATACAGCCTCGCCCACGAGCAAAGCCTTGTGGCGCTCTATGAGCTGCGAGAGTGTGAGGCCGTCGTCGTCGCCACCCTTCACAACACTCTCGTTACCCTTGACGCCTGAGAGCTCCCAGCTCTCGCCCACTCGCTCCTGGTCACTCTCGATGCCTTTGAAATCAGCAATAAAATCGCCACCCCAGAGCACGCTCTTGAGCAGTCGATGAAATTTATATGGTTTAAGTATGCTCATCTTTTGCATTATTTTTACACTACAAAATTACAGCAAATTAGCTTCACTGCATGTCAAGACCGTAGCAAATAATAATAAAAATGCCCCACACGGTGCACAGCGACTCTTCAGCAATGGTAATATCTCGCGCAGAACTCACAGAACTCGCAGAATTATAGAAAGAAATTTCTCAAAACCAGATGAATTTATTTCATCACCTGTTTATCCTAATTTAAATCCGCGTCATCAGCGAGTTCTGCGCGAGATCATCCCCATCGGTGTATAGTTACCGGTGCATCGTGCAGGGCATATATTGTGTAAAAACTCATTTGCTGAGCCTTAGCGTCCTTGCTGTTCCCACAGCCACTTGCGCTCGGCCCACACTTCGGCGGTGGGGCGGATGTGGCACAGCGAGTCGGCATACTGCAGGATTTCAAACACATTGGCTGTGCTGTAGCTTGTCTCGTCGGGCACGTCGTTTTGCTCTATGTCATAGAAGTGCGAGGCAAAGATCACCCAGTCGCCACGGTCAATGGCCTCCTTGATGCGGGCCTTGAACGACGACTTAGTGTGGTAGCCGCGTGCCAGCGACTCAAACGACAGTCGCTGCAGGTTGTAGCGGTCGTTGTCGGCAAGGTGGTTGACGCGGTCATAGGTAGCCCCCACAGCGCAGTCATAGTAACGGCTCACGATGGGATAATTGTCGGGGAACTCGGCCGAGTTGCCGGGCCACACAAGAATCTTGGGCGCGTTGAAGCCAAAATACTCAAATCCCTTGAAGCAATCAAGAATGGATTCTTCGATCTTGGTAGTGTCGTGAGGGCAATCAGCGCTATAGTTATACCATCCCATCGAGTGGTTGGGGTGATACAGGAACGTGAAGCCGTCCTGCTGCCACTGCAGGCAGGTGGCAAGCTGCTTGGGCGGAATGAGCTTGTCATAAGGATAGCTGAACGTGCCTCGCGCTATGTCGGGCTTGATGTTGTGCTCCATGCAGAAGTCGTGAAGCTCACGGTAAATGGGCCTCAACTCGCTATTAGACCAGTCAAATGCTATGAAATCGTCGTCAATCCAGCTGATGCATCCACGCAGCACATTGGCTGGCGGCTCAACTGGGTCATCGACAGGTGGCACGACAACGGGCTCGTCGGTGCCATTGCATGCAGCGAGCCCCACCAGCAGAAGCATGATTGAGAAAAGCTTTTTCATGTTGCAAAGTTAGTCATTTCAATAAAAAGACGCAAAAGCGAGAGCACAAAAAATGCCGCCACAGGGACACAACCCCATGGCGACATTACTATATTATTGTCAAATGGTCAAATGGTTAACCTTTTAACCCATTAACCTTTTAACCTTTTAAACGCTTAAACCTTTTAAACGCTTAAACCTTTAAACAGTTAAACCTTTAAACAGTTAACCCATTAACCTTTTAACGCTTAAACCTTTTAAACGCTTAAACCTTTAAACGGTTAAACTTTTACTTAATAGCCTGACCAGCTACGTTGTACTTCTTGTCACCCTTGAGGATAACAACCTGGCCGTTCTCGATAGTCTTAACAACCTTAGCGCTGTTAACGTTGATGTCGTTGATACCAGTGGGAGTGTTGTCAATTGTCACGAGGATGCCGTATTCCTCAACAAATTCTTCGCCTTGATAGAGTGTTACTGTAACCTTGCGATATTCTTCACTCATTATGGGTTTTACGACCCTGACAGAGACTTCTACACCAGTGTTCTCATCAGCGTGGAGAACCTCAACTTCTACGTCGGTCTCGTTAATGTCCTCGGTGAGAGTCATATTGTAGTTATATTTGCCTTCTTCAAGTGCTACTTCCTGGCCCTTGATAGTGATTTTTGAGATTGAGGGAGTGGTAACGGGTTCGGGATTCAGGTTGATGATAGCAAGTTGACCGAGCTCAGGAGAGTATCTAAATGAGCACTCGTCGCCCACCTGAGGAGCGCCAATAAGCTCGGGCTCAGCAAACCACTGTGCACCTGCGTCGTTGGCAGCAATATTGATGTTGCAGCCTGTGCCGCCATAGATGCCTTCATAAGAGTACACTGAGTAGCGCACACCTTCGGTAGTCATCTCACCAACTTTGGTCATTTCCTGCCATGTCCAGTTGCCTTCGCCAGCCCAGTCGTGCTTGATGAAGTAAGTAGGCTCAAAAACCTCGGGAGTGAAAGAAACAACCTCGCAGCCCACATACTTGCTCTCGGGGTCGAAAGTGAACTTGAGGACATACTTGCCAGCCTCGGTTACGCTGAATGTAGCGTTGCCACCGTTGTAGCCGTAAGAAACGCCCCAAGAGTGGTCTTCAACCACCTTGAACTCAATTGTAGAAACTGCAAGAGCGGTCTCAGCCGAAGTCCAAGAGTAAACACCGTCGTCGCCCTTAGTCATGTCGGTAGCAGTGTTGTCGGCATTCCATGCTTGACCGAAGAGGTCCGCGTTGTTGCCGGCAACTGAATACTCGTGAGTGATCTCACCAGCATTGCCAGTCTTAACAGCTACAGCTGCGACGTCCTTAGTCTCGGCGTTGAAAGTGTAGTTAACTGTGTAAACAGCGGTCTCGTTAACAGAGAGAATAGCGTTGCTGCCAGGATAAGCCTCGCTCCAAGCGTGGTTCTTAACCACCTTGTACTCATAGTTCACACCAGCCTCGAGGGTTTTGCTTTCAACTGCGAGAGTGAAGTTAACACCGTCGGTCGATACCATGTCGTTAGCAGCGTTAGCGGGAGCCCAACTGTCAGTGCCATTGAGGATTGCAGCTGTACCAGCAACGGTCCAAGTGTCCTGAGCCATTGCCACAGCACTTGTTGCCACGAGAGCAACAAGGAGAAGTAAAAATTTCTTCATAATTGGTTTAGTTTAATAAGATAATTAATAAAATGTAAGTAAATAAATATCACCACAAAGTTAAGCATTTAATTTACAATAAGCAACAAAAAAAGGAAAAATAACAAATTAGAGAGTAGAGATGGGTTATTGTCCAGCGCATAAGCGCTGGGTATTGTCCCTTGGGACAAGAGATTACCTTAAGTTGCTAGCCCAATTTTATTGTGCGCATATAAAAATCTGGTTTTTAAAGGCTTATCGAGATATTGGAAATTTTTACCGAACACTAAAAGTTCTTTTATGCTTGTGTGAGTTGCTTGTATAATTGTAGCAGGTGTGCCACGCAGTCACTCTCAGTAAAGTCCTTGACGGGGAAACCATAGGCTGCCATTACTGCGCGGTCGTTTTGCTGATGTGCTTTGCGCAGTTCTACCGGCATGGTTACCTCGTCATAGAGGTCGGCAAGCGATGAGTCGGGATAAAGAGCGCGTGCATCAAGAATTGCCTGGGCTGTCTGCTCAATCTTTGCCTTTTGTTCCTCGCTCACCTCAGGCCATGGGAAATTATTATAAACGATATCCTTGCTGTAACGATAGTCGCTCTTTAATCGTCCACACACAGCCCTCATCCAAGCCATGTGTACATTACTGGTCAACACCCCAAAGTGATATAAGGTCGCATCAGGAATGATTTGAACCAAATTCGTGGGTATTGTGTCCTCTCCCAAAAAACCCAATGGTACATAGCGCCTCTTTTCAGATGAAACCGATGGAACGATGATATAACTTTTTGGATTAAGCGTTTCTCGGAATAAAGCAGGTGTGTCTGCAAGTTTTTGTCTATCTGGTGCTCCAAGAAGTCTGTCTTCCTTGCAAGCCTCAACCCTTTCAAATATTAATTTGTTATTTTTTATTATTGTGGGACTGGCATTAACCAGCCAAAGGCAATAGCGTATCTTGTTCTTGATAAACTCTTCTGCTCCTATTAGTCGTTTTATATATGGTTTGGCGTCAGGACAGTTACTTACAAAAGAATGATAATCGTCTTTCTCAATAATTAAATGACCACCATCAGCAGGTCTGTTGCCTGTCTGCATTTCGGGAACACTACATAATGTTTTTTTTCTGCTTACTACAAATACATCGTCAGCACCAATTAAATAGGCGTTTATGTTATCAACACTATCACATCTTTCATCCGAAATAAATAGCCTGCGTCTACCTCCATTTGGCGCTACCGAGAAACCGACTATTACGCAGTGAACATGGGCTTTTAGGGTGCTTTCACTATCCCAACGGAATGTGCGCCATGCAAAGTCAATATGGATATTGAATCGGTCATAGAGGGGCTTCCAAATTGAGGCTACTTGCTCACCTTGTGTAACGCTGTTGGTTGAAACGAGGGCACTCCTGATGACATGGCCGTTTTGATAAGCGGTAGCCATCATTTCAGATGCTTTCCAGTACCAGCCGGCAACATAGTCTATTTTGCCCGCAGTTTTATAAGGCTTGCCTTTCTCGTCAATATAGATAGAGAGAATGTCTTCTTTTTGCTCTTTGCTTTGCAATGAATACCCCACAAATGGTGGGTTGCCGATGATGTAATTGAGTTCTTTGGGGTCTACGACATCTTCCCAAGGCATGCGCAGGGCATTGCCATGGTGGATATTGTGGTAGTCGTTTAGTGGCAGGTAATCGTTCTTGAACTGGATGATGCGTGCTGTCTCGTTCATCATCTGTGCTTCGGCAATCCACAGGGCCGTTGCTGCAACCGTGACGGCAAAGTCGTTTATCTCGATGCCATAGAACTGGTAGATACTTACCTTGATGGGACTTACCTCCTCAAAGCCCAGCAGAGCCTGGCCGCCAGTCAACTGCTCAATAACTTTGTTTTCAAGACGGCGCAGCGACACGAAACTTTCGGTAAGGAAGTTTCCGCTACCGCAAGCAGGGTCAAGGAAACGCAATGATGCCAAGTGCTGCTGGAAATCGAGCAGACGTTGCTCGCGCTGCTTGCCTCGTGGCATTGCCTTGATGGTAGCGAACTGCTCGTTGAGCTCGTCCATGAACAGCGGGTCGATAACCTTGTGTATATTCTCGATGCTGGTATAGTGCATGCCTCCGGCACGTCGGGTGTCGGGGTTGAGTGTACTCTCAAACACAGCACCGAAAATGGTGGGCGAAATATCACTCCAGTCAAAGTCAAGACTCGCCTGCTCAAGCAAGAAATGGGCCGTTTCAGGAGTCAGTGGTGGAATGATTTCACCAGGATGACGATGGAACAACGAGCCACTAACGTAGGGGAAAGAATTATATTTCTCCTCAAGGAATGGATCGCGTTGGTCAAGAGGAGTGTCAAGAACTTCAAACAGGTTTTTAAGCCCCATGCGCATATTCTCGACATTGAAAGTTTTCATGAAATGATAGAACTGGTCCTTGCCAAAGACGCCAGCATCTTCGGCATAGAGACAGAACACTAACCTCACACACAACACATTGAGCCAGTGCAAATCGGTGTCGGTCTCATTGCCATTGTATTGCTTGAGGAATGCTTCATAGATGCGTCCTACCATGGCACCCGCCTTAATGGAAACCTCCATCTCATGCTTTAAAAGCGGGTCTTTGTCTTCTACCAGGAATTGAAGGCGAGTCCACTCACGAGGCAAGTCCTCAAGTAGTAACTCGTAGGGTTCGCCTTGCGGCTGTTCCATGTCGTAAATAAGGAAAGAACGGAAATTGCAGGTGATTACCCAGCGAGGTCGCAACGAATAGGGCAACTCGCTTGAGTATCGCTTAGCCTGCTGGAAGGGGGTAAGCATAGAACCATCGCTCTGCTTGACAGGGGCACGTAGGTCTTTATCAATTGACTTCTGCTCAATCATCACATGGGTACTTTCGATATAGGCGTCGATAAAAGATGTGTGAGACAGCTTCACTTGACTCTCAAATGATATAACATGAGATGGTGTGTCAACATCAAGCACTTCTTGAAGAAGCTCAATCCAGAAAACCTGGCTTTCGCCTTTCTCATAACCCCTGCCTGTCCATCTGTCGACAAATGCCTCTACCTTTTTCTGCCTGCTGATATCCATAATGATGACGTGTTTTTAGAATCAAAGACAAAGGTAATAAAAATCTTAGTATTTTTTTGGTTTTTCGCTTTTGTTTTCGTTAAAAAAATATTATCTTTGCTCAATTATAGCGACAAGACATTGCAATAACTATGAATTTCAGAACAGCAATAAAAACTCCCGAGGACCGGCAGATGCTACACCACAGCGACGCGGTGATGCTGCTGGGGTCGTGCTTCAGCGACAACATAGGCGGCAAGATGCGCGGTGCCATGATGCAGGCCACGGTCAACCCCTTCGGGACCATATACAACCCGCTGAGCATAGCAGCCAGCGTGAAACGCATCATCACCGGCGAGCGCATTGCCGGCATGACTCTGTTCCAGCAGAGCGGCGTGTGGAACAGCTTTGCCTTCCACTCGCGTTACTCCATGGCCGACAAGGACGCGGCCCTGGAGCGCATGAACGCGCGCATTGAGGAGGCACACAAGGCTCTCAAGCACTGCAAGATGCTGGTGGTGACTCTGGGCACTGCGGTGGTCTACCGACTGCTGGCTACCGGCGAGGTGGTGAGCAACTGCCACAAGGTGCCGCAGCACGAGTTCTCGCGCGAGATGGCCAGCGTGACGCAGATGACCACTGCCATGAACGAGATGGTGGAGGCTCTGCACGACTACAACCCTGAGCTGCACATCGTGTTCACCATAAGCCCAATACGCCACATTGCCGACGGACTGGAGACCAACTCGCTGAGCAAGGCGATGCTGCGCGTGGCAGCAAACAATGTCATCAAGGGACACAAGGAGTACACCGAGTACTTCCCCTCGTATGAGATAGTGATGGACGACCTGCGCGACTACCGCTTCTATGCCACCGACATGGTTCACCCCAGCGACGTGGCAGTGGAATACATATGGCAGACGTTCCAGGCCACCTATCTCGACGACCGCGCCGCACAGGCCATTGCTCGCTGCGAACGCGTGATGAAACGCATCAACCACCGCCCCATGAGCAACAACAGCGAGGTGGTGGACCGCTTCAACAACGACACAGCCACAGTGGTCAAGAACCTGGTGAAGGAGTATCCTTATCTTGAGAATCTATCTGAAATTAAAAACTTTATTGACTGAAACGATGAAATACACAATCAGCGATATAGCCAAGACTCTGGAAGTTGACGCATCGTCACTACACAATCCCGACCTGCAGGTGAGCCTGCTGCTCACTGACTCGCGCTCGCTGTCGCAACCTGGCGAGTCATTGTTTTTTGCCCTGCGCACCGGCATGGGCGACGGACACCGCTATGTGGGCGACCTCTACAACCATGGAGTGCGCAACTTTGTGATTGAGACCGTTGAGAACATCGAGCTGCATGACGATGCTAACTACATCGTCGTGCCCAACACACTGGCAGCGCTGCAGCTGCTCGCAGCACAGCACCGCAAGCGCTTTGAGTCGCTGCCCGTCATCGCCATCACAGGCAGCCGTGGCAAGACCCGCGTCAAGGAGTGGCTCAACCAGTTGCTCGCGCCCTACTACCGCATCGTGCGCTCGCCACGCAGTTACAACTCGCAGATAGGCGTGGCCCTGTCGCTGTGGAACATCGACACCGACACGTCGCTGGCTATTATCGAGGCAGGCATCTCCACCACCGGCGAGATGGCATCACTGCACGCCATGATTGCCCCCACAATGGCTGTGATTACCAATGTGGGAGATGAACACGACGAGGGATTTGCCTCGATGGAGGAGAAGATCAAGGAGAAAATATTGATAACCACGGGGTGCGATGAGTGCATCTACTGCGGTGATGACGAGCGCATTAAAGAACAATTAGACCAAAAGAACCGTCCCTTTGATGTAGAAGTGGAGGGATCTACCATACAGTATACCCACAATGGATGCCGTTACCAGGCAACGGTACCTTTCACCACACCTGTCGACATCGAGAATGCCGTGACTTGCCTGGGTGTGATGCTGGCGCTGGGCATTGCGCCCGATGTTATTGCCGAGCGCATGGCACTGCTCACCCCGGTGGGCACACGCATCAATGTGATTGAGGGCGTCAACAACTGCACCATCATTGCCGACGGCTACACCAGCGACTACAGTTCGCTTGCTCCGGCACTCGACTTTGTGGTGCGCCGCACCGGTTCACGTCCCAACACCGTCATCCTGAGCGACCTTGCCGACAAGGACGCTTCGTCATATGCCCTAGTGGCACAATGCCTGGCACAGCGCAAAGTGTCACGCGTCATCGCGGTGGGGCCAAACATGTGCAGCAACTCGCACTATTTCACCCCGCTAAACACACTCTTCTTTGACTCAACACAACAGTTGCTCGACGCCATGTCGCAAGGCGACTTTGAGAACGAGACCGTGCTGGTGAAGGGTGCTCCGGGATTTGACTTCGACCTCATCCTCGACATGCTGGAGGTGAAACGCCACCAGACCGTAGAGGAGGTAGACCTCAATGCACTGGCCCACAACTTCAAGTTCTTCAAGTCAAAGGTTAAGCCCACCACCAAGGCCGTCGCCATGGTCAAGGCAAGCGGCTACGGGGCAGGCTCATACGAGATTGCCAAGACACTGCAGGACCGCGGAGCCGACTATCTCGCCGTTGCCGTGCAGGACGAAGGCGTGGAGCTGCGCCAGGCAGGCATCACCATGCCCATTATCGTGCTCAACCCCAGCGTGGTCAACTACAAGGCTATGTTCCGCTACAACCTGGAGCCCGAGGTCTACAGCATGGGCGAGTGCCGCGAGCTCATCAAGGAGGGACAGCGCTGCGGCGTCAAGCACCACGCCGTGCACATCAAGATAGACTCAGGCATGCACCGCCTGGGATTCACCCTCGAGCAGCTGCCTGAGCTCATCGAGCTGCTCAAGAGCCAGGACGTGCTGCATCCGGCATCGGTGTTCTCGCACCTGTGCGTTGCCGACGAGCCCGAGCAGGACGCTTACACCCTGCAGCAGATTGACTACTTCACCCGCTGCTGCGACACGCTGCAGCAGGGATTTGGCCACCACATCCTGCGTCACATCCTCAACACCAGCGGCATAGTGCGCTTTCCGCAGTACCAGATGGACATGGTGCGCATAGGCATAGGCCTCTATGGCATCAAGACGGTGATGGACGGCAGCGAGGATGCCCTGCAGCCAGTGTCGTCGCTCAAGAGCGTCATCATCAGCATCAAGGAGTGGCCGGCAGGCACCACCATAGGCTACGGCCGCCGCGGACTGCTCACGCGCGACTCGCGCATAGCCACCGTCACCATCGGTTATGCCGATGGTCTGGACCGTCACTGCGGCGGGGGCAACACCTGCATGTGGGCAGGAGGCAAGCGCTGTCCCACCGTGGGCAACGTGTGCATGGACGCCGTGATGATCGACATCACCGACACCGACTGCCAGGTGGGCGACCGCGTGGAAATCTTCGGCCACAACATCCCCGTGGAGGAACTGAGCGATGCACGAGGCACCATCCCCTACGAGATACTCACAAGCGTGTCGCCGCGCGTCAAGCGAGTGTATTATCGCGAGTAAATTATAACTATTCAGCGATGGGGCTCCCCGCGCAGATCTCACAGATTTCACTGACATTTTTTTAATATATAAATTTCTTCAATTATAATATCTTCGAGATCCGTGAAATCCGCGCGGGGAGTTCGCAAAAAACTCTATTGGTGTATAGTTGCGAGTAGATTTGAATAAATGAGTAAAAAGTATTAATTTTGCAAACTGAAACCTGTATTGATACAAGGAATGATTGAACGGCACATAATTATTGACCAAGTTGACCCTGTAACTTTCTATGGGGTAAACAACTGCAATATCCAGCTCATACGCAATCTCTTCCCCAAGCTGCGCATGGCAGCGCGCGGCAGCGTCATCACCGTCATGGGCGACGACGACGAGACCGCCAAGTTTGAGAAAGACATTAAGTCGCTGGAAGAATACTGCGTCAAATACAACAAACTCACTGAAGAAGTCATCATCGACACCATCAAGGGCCTGCCTCCCAAGGAGCTCAAGATGGACGATGTGATCATATATGGCGTCAACGGCAAGCCCATTACCGGCCGCACCCCCAACCAGCAGCTGCTGGTCAAGACCTTTGGCATGAGCGACCTCACCTTTGCCCTGGGCCCCGCCGGTACCGGCAAGACCTACCTGGCAGTGGCACTGGCAGTGCGTGCGCTCAAGAACCGCGAGATACGCAAGATCATCCTGTCGCGTCCCGCTGTAGAGGCCGGCGAGAAACTAGGATTCCTGCCCGGTGACATGAAGGAGAAGATTGACCCCTATCTGCAGCCTCTCTATGACGCGCTCGAGGACATGATCCCTGCGCCCAAGCTCAAGGAGTATATGGAGACTAACGTCATCCAGATTGCCCCGCTGGCATTCATGCGCGGCCGCACGCTCAACGACGCCATCATCGTGCTCGACGAAGCACAGAACACTACCACCCACCAAATCAAGATGTTCCTCACCCGCCTGGGCATGGGGTCAAAGATGATCGTGACCGGCGACACCACGCAGATCGACCTGCCACGCACCGTCACATCGGGCCTCATCCACGCACTGCGTGTGCTCAAGGGCGTCAAGGGAATAGGCAAGGTGGAATTTGAGAAGAAAGATATCGTGCGTCACCAGTTGG
>JAKSLZ010000110.1 GCA_024400935.1 Muribaculaceae bacterium
ACCAAGGGCAAGACCCTCGAAGACATGAACAACCTGTGGAAAAAGAAATAATCACCATCAAGCAGTGTGCCCGTCGATTTATCGGCGGGTACACTCTCACATTAATTTTATGACTAAACGACTATTTTCAATACTTACCGTGGCGCTCATGGGCACAGTGTGTGCTGTGGCGCAGGACAAGCCTGTGATCAAGGTTGAGACTAATAACGTCCAGCTCGTGTTCAAGGTGGGCGATAACGGCCGCCTCTATCAGAGCTACCTGGGCAAGAAACTCAACAACGACGCTGACCTCAAGCACCTGCCCCGTGGCATCGAGGCTTACCTCACCCACGGCATGGAAGACTACTTCGAGCCCGCGCTGCACGTGGAGCACAGCGACCACAACAGCACTTGCGAACTCAAGTATGTGAGCCACGAGGTGACAACCCAGGCCGACGGCGCTAAGCTCACCACCATCACCCTGGCCGACGATGTTTACCCCACACAGGTGAAACTGCACTTCGCAACATACGCAGGTCAGGACATCATCGTCACTAACACCGAGATTACTAACGGCGAGAAGAAGCCCGTGGTGCTCCACAAGTTTGCTTCAAGCCTGCTCAACCTCAACCGCAGCCGCTATTTCCTCACCGAGTATCACGGTGACTGGGCTGCCGAGGTGGCAATGAGCGAGACCGAGCTCAACTTTGGCAAGAAGGTGCTCGACACCAAGCTGGGCAGCCGCGCCAGCATGTTCATCCCCTCATTCTTCCAGCTGAGCCTCGACGCTCCCGCTACCGAGACTGCGGGTAACGTGCTCGTGGGTACACTGGCATGGACCGGTAACTACCAGTTCACCTTTGAGGTCGACAACAACGGCGTGCTGCGTCTGATCTCAGGCATCAACCCCTATTTCTCTGAGTATACACTCAAGGCCGGCGAGACTTTCAAGACTCCCGACTTTATCTTCACCCTGAGCGACAGCGGTCGTGGCACTGCTGCCCGCAACTTCCACAACTGGGCGCGCAACTACCGCCTCAAGGACGGCAAGGGCACTCGCATGACCCTGCTCAACAACTGGGAGGCTACCTACTTCGACTTCAACGAGGAGAAGCTCGCTGGACTCATGGGCGAAGCCAAGAAACTGGGTGTGGACATGTTCCTGCTCGACGACGGATGGTTTGGCAACAAGTATCCGCGCAGCAGCGACCACCAGGGTCTGGGCGACTGGGAGGAGACTAAGGACAAGCTCCCCAACAAGATAGGCTTCCTGTGCAAGACTGCCCGGGAGAAGGGCGTGAAGTTCGGTATCTGGATTGAGCCCGAGATGGTTAACCCCAAGAGCGAGCTCTATGAGAAGCACCCTGACTGGGTGATCCATCTGCCCAACCGCAAGGAGTATTACTTCCGCAACCAGCTGGTGCTCGACCTGAGCAACCCCAAGGTGCAGGACCATGTGTTTGGCGTGGTTGACCGCATCCTCACCGAGAACCCCGAGGTGGCGTTCTTCAAGTGGGACTGCAACTCGCCCATCACTAACATCTGGTCAAACTACCTCAAGGACCAGCAGACTCACCTCTACATCGACTACGTGCGCGGCTTGTACAAGGTGCTCGACCGCATCAAGGCTAAGTACCCCAACGTACCCATGATGCTGTGCTCGGGCGGTAGTGGTCGCATCGACTATGAGGCACTCGAGTACTTCACCGAGTTCTGGCCCAGCGACAACACCGATCCCGTGGAGCGCCTCTACATCCAGTGGGGATACAGCAGCGTATATCCCGTCAAGGCACAGTGCGCTCACGTGACCACATGGAACAAGGAGAGCGATATCAAGTTCCGCGTTGACGTAGCCAGCATGGGCAAACTTGGTTTCGACATCAAGTTCAGCGACATGAGCAAGGACGATGCCGAGTTCTGCCGCAACGCCGTGGCTAACTACAACCGCATGAAGCCCGTCATCCTCGACGGCGACCAGTATCGCCTGGTATCGCCCTACGAGGGCCGTCACGCCAGCACAATGTTTGTTAGCGAGGACAAGAGCAAGGCTGTTGTGTTTGCCTTCGACGTTAATCCCCGCTACCGCGAGCACCTGCTGCCCGTGAAGCTGCAGGGTCTGGATCCCAACCGCCAGTACAAGGTCAAGGAGACCAATGAGCGCGGTAACAACTATTGGTTCAACGGCCGCACCTACTCAGGTGAATACCTGATGACCGTGGGCCTCGACCTCTTCTCGACCCGCCGCGGTCTCACCAGCCACATCATCGAACTCGAGTAAGATATCTCCAGTTCAGAAGAACTATAGTTTAACCACAAATTCCCGCAAACAACCACGGGAATTTGTGGTTATTTTTTTAGGCAATGATATACAATTTGTCCCCGTAAATTTTTGATAACATATTTATACTAACAATGGTAGGTTGGTAGTGACACTCTGATGTCCGGAGGACATTACTTGGATAACCCCACACGCCGAACGAAGTGGCGTGTGGGGAGGATGAATCACCCCAACTATGCGTCTGGAAGACGCTACATCCTCAACGCCTGAAGTGTAGCGTCTTTCAGACGCATAGTTTCGTTCTCCATTTTCCCGGCACACCTTCGCTATGCTTCGGTGTACCGGGTTATCCAAGTAATGTCCTTCGGACATCGGAGTGTCTTCCCATCATATATGCCATTATAAGGCACCACTAGAAAAATTAAATTGATCCATTATTTGCATTTATGAGTTTACAGGGACAAGATGTATATCATTACCTTTTTTTATTAGTGTCCGGTAAAAATATCCAATATCTCGATAATCCGTTAAACCCCCAGGATGTTATATGCGAACAATAAACAAGGCTAGCAACTTAAGGTAATCTCTTGTCCCAAGGGACAAAACAATGGGGCGAAGCCCTTCCGCTCTCCCCGTAGGGGGTCTAAAACGCCCTCCAATACTATTGTTAAGTCGCGTACTTTGGCAGAGTGTTTTTTTTGACACACTACTGCCGCAAAGTCGCCATTTACAGGCAAATAAGTTAAAGTTTGTTATAATTTTAGAGAGAGTGGATGATTGTTAAATCATTATTAGTAATTTTGCGAGGTTTTAACCGCTAATGCGAAAATAATCAGACTTAAGGTCTTAGTACCTATCGAAATTTAGATTACTTATTACACTACACTATGGGTTTATTTAGAAAAAAACTTGTGCTGGCAGTGGGCGCAGTCCTTGCCATGGCATTCAATGCGAATGCAACAATTCAAATTAACGAGACAAATTTCCCCGACGAAGTTTTCCGTAACTGGGTTAAGAACAATCTTGCAGGTGGTGCTTCCACTGTCGACGAGAATTCTGTCACCGAGATTGTGTTTGGTGCTAATGAGGTTACTGGCGTTGCTGGCGTTACTTCGGTGAAGGGTATTGAACTTTTCCCCAACCTTCAGAGGTTGTCGCTCACTGGTGTAAATTCTAATGGCAAATCTCATAATCAAATTACTTCCATTGATATCAGTAAAAATAAAAAACTAATTCATTTGGAGTGTAAATACAACGAATCTCTCACTGCTATTGATTTGAGCCAGAATGTGAAGCTGCAACATCTTGACCTCAATGGTGTCAGATTGAACTCTATCGATGTGAGCATGCTTCCAGACCTTGATTATTTGGATATTGTGAGTAGCAACTGTACAAGTTTGGATGTGACGCATAATCCAAAATTGAAATATTTGGCTTTTAGCTACAATGATATTTTGCGTGTTGACCTTAGCAACTGTCTTGATATAGAAACACTATACTGCTATAATACGGGCCTCGCATATTTAGACCTCTCAAAACATACGAAAATTAAATATTTGAATTGTGGCGGTAACCAAAT
The DNA here is from genome assembly GCA_024400935.1 of Muribaculaceae bacterium. Taxonomy (GTDB): domain Bacteria; phylum Bacteroidota; class Bacteroidia; order Bacteroidales; family Muribaculaceae; genus Sodaliphilus. Next base: position 3,837 of record JAKSLZ010000110.1, read on the forward strand.
TAGCAGGTTGGATATCAGTAAATGTCCGCTCACCGAATGGTTCAGCTGTTATCGAAACAGATTGCTCCAATTGAATGAAACCACAATGGGGAGCGATTTCATTCAAAAGCACGGAACCAATTTGGTCAGCGAGCAAACCCGCAATTTGCCTGCCATGCTGGTGGAGCGTAATGGCAAGAAAATGTATGCAGTGAAGATGCCTTGGGGCGTTGAAGGCCGAGGCGAGGTGTTTATCGACGGTTTCAAGGAGGTCTCTTTGCCCGAGCAAGGTGCAAAGACCTACAGGATTTCATGCAAGAAAGACATGGGCTATGGTATCGATATCCAAAGCGACAAAAGTGAAAACGGAGCAAATGTCATGATTTACAAGACCAGCCAGACCTTTGAAATTACTAAACTCGCCAATGGATATTACACTATCATGCGCAACGGCAAGTGCCTTGACATCTCGGGTAATCCCTCTCCTGTGGTCGACGGCGGCAACATTCACACGTGGGACTACGTCAGCGGCGATAATCAGCAGTGGAAGTTCGTGCGCAACGACGACGGCTCTTACACCATCGTGAGCAAGAAAGACGAGAACTTTGCTCTCACCGTCGATGGCGGCACAATGGCAAATAGCACTAACCTGCAGGTGAACAGGGTCGATGGTTCTGACTCGCAGAAGTGGATTCTGGAACCCGTTAACGCGCCCGAAAAAGACCTTTACATCAGTGATGTGCTCACCGAGGGCGTTGAGAAGGTTACATCAATGGTTAACGGCAAGCCTGTCACCACTTTCTACTTCGAGGACTGGAAGAGCTCGTTCAAATATAATTACTACATCAAGAACCCATATGCTGATAAGAAGATGGACGTGACCATCACACCCACCAACGATTATCATTCGCGCTTCATCCCTGCATCGAAACTCAATACATATTTCAATAGACTCGTGTTCAATGTTCGCCCGGATAATGGCGAAACCCGCACCATCGTGCGCAAGAATATGGCCACTGGCGAAACCACTGTTATTGCCACTGTGCAGTATAGCGGTGTGAATGGCAGAAATTACAGCGTGACGTATAAAAACCCTTTGGCAACAGACCGATACAATGCCTTGCGTTTCAACACCTGGTCGGCTACCACAAGCGGAACCACCTCTAATGGCACTAAAGTAGACGACTTCTTTACCGCATCTACTGCCGATGGCGGCGATAAGGCTGGCGTATATCTGTACTACGTCCAGGAAGAGCCCGAAGCCGACCCCGTGGAGGTGCCTGTATATGCCGGCAAGGCAACTGCCGAAATCTTTGTGGACGACAATGCGGCCGTCGGCTACACCCTCGACGAGATTAACAGCGACACCGACCATCACCTGAGCACCGACTACTCGGCACACGTGAGCCACGACCAGATTACCGACCGTTTCTATGACGCTACCAAGGTGTACATGAACAACAGGGAGGTGGCAAACATCGACAGCAAGTCGCCTTATATCGACGTGACCGAGGAACTCTTGGATAACAACAGGTATGCGTGTGAACTTGTGGCTATATGGCCCAACCAGACCAACACCTACGGCACCGACGAGGTGGAACTGTCGTTTGCTGACCTCGACATCCGAGTCCATGACTTGGAAAAGAGCGAAGCAACATTTCATGACCACAGCCGTTATTACGCTTGCCTCATTGACGCCGAGCTGAAGGGTGACAATATCACCAACGTGAGCGGTGGCTTGCGTGCATGGCGCACAATCAATGACCCCGACGAGGTTTTTGACGAACTGCTCGGACGTGGCAACGACTTTTTGTTCCAGTCTGATATGAATCTGGCCGGTAATCAGTTCAACTTCATCAATATCGGTGGAGAACCCATGAGTTATGATGGTCATAACTTCACAAACGGTGTGGTGGGCTCAAAAAGTCGCATGCCCATGGCTACATATTTACTGCGTGGTTACTTCAAGTTTGCGACCCCCAGCAAGGTTGCAGGTAAGAATGCTGCTCCGGCACAAGACCGCTACTATATAGTGGAGAAGGAACTCCGTGTTGACTTCTCAAACAACGGCGTCGTTACCAGCGTGAACAATGTGAACGGCAATGCACAGGTGGCAGCGGTAACCTATTACAACCTCGCAGGCGTGGCAAGTGCTCAACCCCACGACGGCATGAACATCGTAGTAACACGATATACCGATGGCTCAACATCATCAAGCAAGTTGATAAAGTAAAAACATGGTCATCCCGTATAAAAGGGATTTCATTTAGCCCGAGTGCGCTGCAGGAATGTGGCGCACTTTTTTTGTTTGCATCTACCTGTAATGTTGACCAGACTCGGTGGTCGTTTGCCGCTCAGTCGAAAATGGCGGATCAGCAGGTTGGTGCTTCCTCCCCTTACACTCCACTTCGCCCGGCGTGTGGTGTCGACACATATACGCCACAATAAAGAGGCAACAGGGGAAAACCGGATCCGTGATTTTCCCCTTTTAATTATCTGTACCATAACTAAAGGCATGGGATAAGTTCAGCATGTTGTGCGACCCCTTCGAGGTCGGCAGCTGTATGCACCTTTGCCCCGACGGCCTGCGGCCATCGGTTACGATACAATGTGACGACTTCGTCGTCGTCAGTTACCAACCAGCAAAATCCGCTGAGCCGCTGTGTCCTGCTCAAACGCTACAGCAGGGACAGTCCTAGGCTGTCGAGTTTGTTTGGAAATGATGTCCCAAAAATCACATCGCCATTGACAGGGTTCTCGA
>JAKSLZ010000111.1 GCA_024400935.1 Muribaculaceae bacterium
TGGTACTGCGAAAGTGGGAGAGTAGGTAACCGCCCCCTAGGAGAGGACTGCGACACAGAAGTCGCGGTCCTCTTGTTTTTTACCCCCTCCCCTCGCCAAAGGGGAGAGAGGACGCAAGAGGACAGGAGAGGATGGAGGAATCAAGAGGACAGCTAGAGGACAGAGAGGTGGCTCAGGTGAGAAACTGGAAGAGTGAGAGGTGCAAGATTCAACACCCCGCGCTGACGCACGGGGCACAGGGGCTATTTTTGTAACGTGATGGGGGGTGGTGGATGTGTGTTGTGGTGCCTTGTGGTGGGATGTGGTGGGATGTGGTGGGATGTGGTGTGGTGGCTTGTGGTGTGGGTGTGTAGGGGGGTTAGGGGATGTTGAGGATGCGGTGGGTTTGGAGTGAGAGGCGCCATTCGGGGTGTGTCAGGACGGCTTTTACGGTGTCTTTGATGCTTTGCTGGCGTGCTTGGTCGTCATCGCTGTAGCATGGCTGCAAATAGCGATGGGTGGCTGTGATGTGGTTGTATTGTGCCAGGTCTTGCCCTAGGTAGACTACTTTGAGTTCATCGCACTGTGTGAGGATGCAGGGCTGGCTATCTCCGCCTTCAAATCCTTGCTTGGGCGACAGTGTTAACCAGTCGATGCCTGCGGGCACTGGACGGGTTCCGTTAGTTTCTATTGCGATGCGTTTGCGGGTGAGATGGAGAGCCTGGATGAGTGCTTCGTCTACTTGCAGTGTGGGCTCTCCGCCTGTGATGACGATGAGAGGTGCTTGTGGATATTTCATTACCTCGTCGACAATCTGCGGTAGTGACATTATTGTGCCGTGGTTGTGACGGGTGTCGCAGAATGTGCAGCGCAGATTGCAGCCGCTGAGGCGTATAAACACGCTTGCAGTGCCGGTGTTATAGCCTTCGCCCTGCAGTGAATGGAATATCTCGTTTACCTTATACATTGTGCGGGTGTTTAGTCTTCGTCTTTCTCGTATGCCGCCATGTTGTCGCGTGACTCCCATACCTCGGCGCGGTAGCAGTTGGGCACTGTGTTAACGATCCAGCGCGCTATGTTCTCGGCTGTGGGGTTGAAAGGCAGTTCCTCGTTGAGGTTCTTGTGGTCAAGGCGCTTGTGCACGAGTTTCTTGATGTGTGTGAAGTCGCACACCATGCCGTTGCTGTCAAGTTCCTTGGATTTGCAGTATATGTTCACCATCCAGTTGTGTCCGTGCAGGTTTTCGCACTTACTCTCGTAGTCGAGATAGAGCTGGTGGCATGAAGATATTTCAAGTGTTTTCTTTACGTAATACATGTCGTGAATGATGTTGTTGTTTACTCATAAATTGTGGGGTCGTCGATGCCTGCGTCGTGCAGTGCCTCGATGCGCTCGCGGCATGTGCCGCACTTGCCGCAGTGTATCTCTCCGCCCTTGTAGCACGAGTAGGTCTCGGCATAGTTGAGGCCCATTTCCTTGCCGTGTCGTGCAATGTCGGTCTTGCTGATGCCTGTGTAGGGTGCATAGACTGTGATGCCCTCATAGGTGCCAGCAGTCATTGCGCTGCTCATTGCGTTGACAAATGCCGGGCGGCAGTCAGGGTAGATAGTGTGGTCGCCGGCATGGTTGGCAATCATGACACGCTTGAGGCCGTTGCTCTCGGCAATGCCGCATGCTATAGCCAGCATGATGCCGTTGCGGAACGGCACTACGGTAGACTTCATGTTCTCGTCATCGTAGTTGCCCTCGGGGATAGCCTCGGGACTCTCGAGCAAGGCGCTCTTGAAGTATTTCTTCATGAAGTCGAGCGGTATGATGATGTGCTTGATGCCCAGTCGCTCGCAGTGCAGTCGAGCATACTGCTGCTCGCGGTGGTTTTGTGTCGAGCCATAGTCAAAGGTCACTGCCAGTGCTATCTCGCTGCTGAACTCGTGGAGCATGGTGATAGAGTCCATGCCGCCCGATACTACTATTACTGCGTCTCGTGCCATAATCGTCAAAGCATGCTGAAGTAGGCCAGTTGCCTAGATTTAACCATTTCTTGATGCTCGCTGTCGCCAAAGTTGACAAACGGCTTGATAGCGATGCCGCCGCGAGGATTGAACAGACCTATCACCTCAATGTACTTGGGATCCATGAGCTTGATGAGGTCCTTCATGATGATGTTGACGCAATCCTCGTGGAAGTCGCCGCGGTTGCGGAAACTGAAGAGGTAGAGCTTGAGGCTCTTGCTCTCGACCATGCGGGTGCGTGGTATGTAGTTGATGATGATGTGACCGAAGTCGGGCTGGCCTGTTACAGGGCACAGCGATGTAAACTCGGGGCAGTCGAGTCGAACGATGTACTCGTTCTCGGGGTGTTTGTTGTCAAACGCCTCGAGGATGGTAGGGTTGTAAGTGTAGTCATACTTGGTGCCCTGGTTACCGAGAAGGCTCACGCCTCCCAATTCTTCTTTTTTGCGTGGCATAGTTATGCGATTTATTATTATAGTACAAAGGTACTATTTTTTCAACGAATAAGAAAGTGAAAACAGAAATCTTTGCATAACTTTCCCCAGAAGCGGCGCAATGGCAGCCGTTAGAGTGCATGATTGCTTGCGCCAGAGGGTAGATTGTGTTGTAGTGAGGATAGCTTGTGTAGTGCCGGTCACTTGACCCATTTGTCAGTGAACTCCCTCACCAGACGTGTGTATTCGCGTGGGTGGTCGCTGTAGGCCATTGCGTGGTCAGAGCCGGGTGCCAGCCACAGCTGCTTGTTGGGCCCTGGATAAGCCTCATATAGTTCATTGACCATGGCTGTGGGAACGAAGTCGTCTTTGTCGCCGTGGATGAACAGCATGGGCACCTTGCACTTCTTGACTTGTTCTAAAGGAGATGCCTCGCCAAACGACCATCCGTAGTTGGCCTTGCACAGCAGGCTAGTGGTGTATAGGAGCGGGAATGCCGGCAATCCGAACTGTTCATTGAGTTGATGCGAGAACTCGTCCCATGTGCTGGTGTAGCCGCAGTCCTCGATAACGGCCTTGACATAGGGTGGCAGAGTCTCGCCGCTAGCGTTCATCACAGTCGCGGCACCCATCGATACACCATGTAGCACCATCGTGTTGCCCCGCCACATGTGCTGAGCAACCTTGGCCCACTGTATTACCTCATTGCGCTCGTTCCAGCCCATGCCTATGTAGTCGCCAGTGCTCTCGCCATGTGCCCACAGGTCGGGCAGGATGATGTTGTATCCCAGGTCGTTGTGATACATGTATCCGATGTTGAGCATCGACAGTGCGCAGTCTTTGTAGCCGTGCACTAGCACTGCGGTGTGTGTCGAAGGTTTGTCGGCCGCCAGGTAGTAGCCATGGCGTTGAGTACCGTCGGCCAGGGTGATGGTGGTGTCGTGTATCACCTCGTTGTTGCGTATGCTGTCTACCCAACTCTTTACCAGCGGTGTGCGTTCAGCCAGCCGGGTGATGGCCTCGGTGCGGGAGCGCTTGAGGGGCTCGAGCGAGTAGCCCAGCATGTAGAAGCTGCCAGCGGTGACAACTATTAATAAAACGATGAACAGCGTGATGAAAAATTGATATATCGATCTCATTGTGTTGTGTCAAAACTTGTATTTTACTCCAATTGATGTGATGATTTGAGTCTCTTGTTTCACTGCCTGCATGCGCAACTCGGCCAGGGCACTGAGCTTCTTGCCCAGTGAGTGCTCAATGCCGGCACCCAGGTTTGCTCCCCATCGGTTAGCGTTGGGTCCCACATATCCCCAGTGACTGTAGCTCACACCCGCAATGGGGTAGACGTTCATGTGCTGAGTCATGGGCATCACATAGTGCACGTTGAGGTTGAGGTGCAGTGTGGTGACGTCGTGGTGCTGGTTGCTGTATATGATCTCGGGCTCAACGCGAAAGTGCCGGCCCACGGGAGCCTGCAGTTTCACACCTACGCCGCTTTGTTTATACTCGGTAGAGTAGTTGTAAGTAGCGCCCAGTTCCAGCTGTGGTCGCTCTATTGCGGTCATGTTGAGAGTCATGCCGGCAGCTGCAATGATTGTAGCCTGTAGTTTCTTCATTATTGTTCTTTTTCTTCTGATTTCTTTTTGGCGTAGGCCTGCTGCAGCAGGTCGTCGGGTGTCATGCATTCGTCGTTGTGTTCGGGCTTGAACTTGTTGAGTCTCACCTTAACCTCGTCAAACCCCGAGCCGTAGGCACCGTTAACAAGCGTCTGTGTCACAAATGCGTCGGGGTCAATTGCCTTGACGATGCGGAAGATGTTGACGCTCTCCATGCGGCGTGCCACCACGAGCAGTATCTTGACGTCTTGCTTGGTGTACCAGCCTGTGCCGTGGATGAGTGTGCATCCGCGGTTGGCGTCGTTGTTGATAGAGTTTGCGATGTCCTCCCACTTCTCTGAGATGATGAGGAACTGCACAGCCTGTCGGTTATTGTTTATCACCAGGTCGGCTACATAGGAGAGGATGACCATGAACACAAGTCCGTAGACGATGATGTCGATTTGCTTGAAAAGGAGATAGGACGATGATGTGATGATGACGTCGCAGTAGATCATCATGCGTCCAAATGAGATGTTGGTGTGCTTGGTCACCATTGCGGCAATGATGTCGGTACCTGCCGAGCTGCCGTTGTGGGAGAACGTGATGCCCACACCCAGGCCGCACAATGTAGCACCGATGATAGTACACATGAACGGCTGATTGTCGACGACGCCGTTCTCAAAGAGCGGAACGAAGAAGTATAGCAGCATACTGCAGCATGTGGCTCCAAATATGGTGCGCAGCACAAACTGCTTGCCCACTGTGCGGAAGGCGATGAGAAGCAGCACGGCGTTGATGCCGTAGTTGACAAAGGCAACGTTCCATTTAAATGCAAAGTGAGTGAGCGATGCCAGGCCCACTATACCGCCTGTGACAATCTTGTTGGGCAAGATGAAGGCAGAGAGACCGAATGCATATAGCGCCAACCCGAATATGATAAAGAAATAGTCGCGGGTGTATTTAATAAGAGTTTTGTTAGAACTTTTCATCAGATTCAACGTTTGTGACTGCGAAGTTAGTGAAATGTTATCAATAAAATGTGATTTTTGGGCATTATTTTGTCGATAAACGAATGTTTTTTTCTAACTTTACACCACAAAGCAATGTTACACCATTTAATACACCATTTAATACACCATTTAATACACCATTAATATTATGTTTTTAAAGCTTGTAGTATCGTCTCTTGCTGTGGGCATCACAGCGTGGTTAATGAAAGGCGTGTCGGTAGACCCCTGGTGGGCTGCGGTAGTGGTTGCCGTGGTGCTGGGCCTGATCAACTGCACCGTGCGTCCTATAGTCAAGTTGTTTTCGTTACCTCTCAACTTGCTCACGTTGGGTTTGTTCACCTTTGTGATCAACGCCCTCATGGTCATGTTGTGTTCTTATTTCCTGCCTGCCCACTTCAAGGTAGAAGGTTTCTTTGATGCGCTCTTGTTCAGTGTGATCCAGAGTGTGGTAGTGTGGTTCCTGAACATCTTTGCAAAGAAATAAATTCTAAGAAAATAAAAAAACAATGACGGACAGTATCTCATGTTGTGATGCTGTCCGTCATTGGTGTATAGTGTCTGTGTTTAGTCAAACTTGATGCTGTTGCGACTAGCGCTCTCGATGCGACGGTTGCGCCAGCAACGTCGGCAAAGGGCCACATACTTGTCGTCGCCGCCAATCTCAACCTGCGCACCATCAGTGACGATGTTTCCTTGCGGGTCGATGCGGGCGTTGATGATGGTTTTGCGTCCGCATGAGCATGTAGACTTGATCTCGTCAATGCTGTCGGCCAGTTCGAAGAGTCTTCTAGATCCTTCAAACACGTGCGACTGGAAGTCGGTTCTAAGTCCGTAGCACACCACATTAGTGCCATAGTCGTCGACTATGCGTGATAGCTGGTCGACCTGTGCAGCGCTCAGGAACTGTGCTTCATCGATGAGAATCCAGTCTTTGAGAACCAGCGTTTTTTCATATAGAGCCTTGACGAGCTCATATATGTCAGTGTCAGGATAAATCCATTCGCACTTGCGCTGAATTCCTATGCGTGAGTGAATAACGTTGTCTTTCTCGCGGTCGTCAATAATGGGTTTGAAACACATATACTGCATGCCGCGTTCCTCAAAGTTGTAGGCCTGGGTGAGCAGCAGAGCAGTCTTGGCCGAACCCATGGTTCCGTATCTGAAATATAATTTACCTGCGCCGTTCATGTTGTTGAATATCAGCTGGATAGGGTGTAGATAGTTTAGATTTTAATATAATGATTGCATTGCGAGCGTCGTGACTGGTAATGTCACAATACCCGAAACATGCCTTACACAATCGCGCCACGTTCCCACAATTTCCCGTCCCGGCGCAGCCTGTGGCATTGCCGGGTCGAGTTGTTGTGTTATGGTGTAGGTGGGATTAGGCGTTCTTTGCGTCGGCTTCGCTCACGCCAGCGAGAGCTGGATCCACCAAGATGCGTCCGCAGTATTCGCACACGATGATCTTCTTGTGCATCTTGATTTCCATCTGACGCTGAGCGGGGATGCGGTTGAAGCAACCACC
>JAKSLZ010000112.1 GCA_024400935.1 Muribaculaceae bacterium
CGACGATGAGGGGGTCATTGCTTGCGTTGAGTGAGCTACCACCACGGATACGGATAGTTGCTGCACCACCGGGGGTACCACCACCGCTGGTTACACTCATACCGGGAACCTTACCGGCGAGCATGTCCTGAGCACTTACAGTCACACCCTTGTTCTTAGAGTCGGGCTTGAGTGCTGTCACACTACCTGTAACGTCTTTTTTCTTTACTGTACCATAACCGATCACTACCAGGTCGTTGAGCACCTGAGAGTCATCGTTCATGACAATCTCGAGTTGAGGAGCTGCTGCTACCTCTTGCGCTTGGTAACCAACTGACGTAATTTGCAGTGTGGCACCTTGCTTCACATTGTTGAGCGTGAAATTACCGTCAAAGTCGGTAACAGTTCCTGTTTGAGTACCCACGACGCGTACCGAGGCACCGATAACGGGTTCACCTGTGTTGTCCTTGACTACACCATTCACAGTAATCTGTGCATAGGCGCCAATAGACAGGAGGAGTCCCATCACCAGGGCCAAAAGGCGTGCGGGAATTTTGAAGGTTTCCTGCTTCATCTTTTGATTTTGTTTTAGTTATTAGTTTATTAATTTAAAAAAAATTGTTCCGTATCTTTTGTTAATTACTCCCAGTATAATGGTTTATGGGGGTTTTCATGAAAAAATCACTGTAAGTGCAATGAAATTTAATCACGCAAAGATAATAATTTGATTGCTGCTTTACATATATAATAAGTATAATTTTTTTGCGAATTGTGTGCAATCGTTTGCACCACTCAAATTTTTATATTAATTTTGCCTTAAAGTGGGTTCTAATACATCTCGATCAGAAATAATAGAGCCTACCTTAACCCATTAACTGACTATAACTATGGACGAACCGCATGTATTAACCATGAAGGATATAGCCCGCATGCTAGGCGTGAGTGTGGCTACCGTGTCGCGTGCACTCAAGGACAGCCCCAGCATCAGCAAGGAGCGCCGTGAGGCAATACAGAAATTTGCCCGTGAGCACAACTATTATCCTAACGTTATAGCCGAGCAGTTGCGCAACAGCCGCAAGAGCCCGGTCAAGACTATAGGTGTGATATTGCCTGAATTTGTTCACTATTATTTCTCAACTGTGCTTGCCGGCATCGAGGAGAGGGCACAGCAACTGGGCTACCGTGTGCTTGTGGCCCAGAGCAAGGAAGAATATGAGCGCGAGGTTCTCATCTGCAACTCGTTCTATCAGAACAAGGTGTGTGGCATCATCGTTTCTCAAGCCAAGGATACCGTTAAGTATGACCATTTTATAAAACTGGAAAAAGAGGGCGTGCCTCTCGTCTTTTATGACCGCATTTGTCCGGCTCTCAATGCCAGCCGCGTGGTGGTGGACGACTACATGGGCACCCTCAAGGCTGTGTCCTACCTCATTGAGAGAGGATGCAAGCGCATTGCCTACTATGGCACGTCGCAAAACATGGAGATAGGCAAGAACCGTTTCAACGGATACAAGGATGCGCTCTACAAGCATGGCCTCACCCTTGACGAGAGCCTGGTTGTGGAATGTGACACACGTGCTGCCGCCGAGGTGATCACGCCCGAAATACTCAAGCGCAAAGACCGTCCTGATGCCTTTTTTGCAGTCAATGACGACACAGCGATTGGAATCTTGTATATCGCTAAGCATATGGGATTTAGCGTCCCCAATGATGTGTCGATATGCGGCTTTACCAACGGCAACCGTGCCGTGGCCTGCGACCCCCAGCTCACTACTGTGGAGCAGCGCGGATGGGAAGTGGGCCGTGAGGCCGTAGAGATTCTCGTGGGCCTGGTAGAGGGCAAGATAAACCGCGACCGTGCCGAGAAACGCATCGTCAAGACCCGCCTGATAGTGCGCGGCACCACCAAGTGACGGATTGCTCATAAACAAAGTTACCGTTTAATTCATTTGCGAATGAACCATGCGGTGCGCTCGGCGACGATATTGCGGTATAATCGTTTGGTCTTGTTGTCAGCAAGAAAAGAATGTGCTATCAGGGTGTCAACAGCTTGCGGTATTTCCATGAATGCGTCAAGGATTCGGTTAGCTCTACGGACATTTATGCCAATAAGGCAGGCAAATGCTAAGAAATCTGCGCGGCATGGATGCCCCGTCCGGTCAAAGGTATCGCTTGGAACTAATCGGGGTGACAGACCTTCGCTCATTGCAAAATCGGGACCATCAATGTGAACACGGGTGTTGATGAGGTCATAGGCGGGGGATAGGAATGGCTCGCCGTGGCTGTTGATCACTGAGAAGTTTTTCAAGTGAGCATCACCATTACCATAAATGTAGTTGAAAACCACAATGCGGAAGTATTGCTCCATTGCTACGGGCCATGCAGGAATGTACTTGCGTATGCACTGGGCTATATCTTCATACGAACCTTCATATTTAAAGTCGTTGCCATGGGTCTCCTCGGTGCGTCCCACTATTGAGCAGAAGTCTTCCTGGCTGAGTTTAGTTCCGTCGGTGAGTACATCAAAACGCTTGGTTACATATACCAGCTGATTGTCGGTAGTGACAGCCAGTCCGCAAGCTGCTGTATTGATGCCATATACCTGTGAAGCAATCTGCATGGTGAGATGCTCGTTGGCAGGTATCTGCTTGCGGTAAAGCAGGTGTTCGCGTGGTGCGGGTTTCAAAATGTGGGTGCCTTGCTCGTTAGCATTAGCAATACAGATTGTTCCGTCATGAACGGTTGCCGATAGTTTCTCTTGTGCTCCAGATATTGACAGGCGGGCTGTGGCTTCGGCAAGCAGGTCATTGTCATTGTCGTTTTCCCATGCAAAGTCGAGAATGTGCGAAACAGTTGCCCCGTCAAAAAGATTCTTCAAGGCTGCTTTGCAATAGGTGCTATGTCCGAGGGAAAGTGTGGACGGGCATACGGTGATGTTGCGAGGGTTCATGCTAATGAAATTGAAATGTTACCGATAAAGTCTTTTCCGGCAAAGGAGGCCAGCAACGAGAAGTAATCGTGTTCGTCAATGTGAAGCTTGCGGCATATTGTTCGCCTGTTTGCGCCCTCTGGCAATAGGTTGGCAAAAAGCGGAAACAGATGCTTAGAACGATACGCTTCGGCACTGAATGGCATAGTGGGTGATAGCGGCACATTGTTGCCGGCCATGTAGTCTGCATCATACACGAACTCATACTCATTAGCCGAAATCTGTGTAAGTGTCCCTGCTAATGTGTTGTTTGCATATATGTTGAGGCTTCTTGACATGGATTATTTAATAGGTCTTTTTGATAGTTAGTGTCAGTTGCAGTCCCAAAACCATGGCAATTGATTCCACTGTTTGGATAGATGGATTTGCTTTGCCACACTCGATGTTTTTGATTGTGGCAATGCCTACGCCAGACATTTCGGCAAGATCGAGTTGCGATATGCCGAGTGTCTGGCGTCGTTTTTTTATGATAGCTGGCAGGTCCATAGCGGTATGATATATTATACTTATGGCTGCAAAGATACCAAAAAAATCTTATATTTTCAAGAAAAGTATATAATATTATACTTTTGTGTTGGATTATTTGCCGCCGAGGACGATGTTTACGACGGCGTTGATGTCGGTGATGTCGACTGTGTTGTCACCATTGACGTCGGCTGCAGTGTCGTAGCTTGACGAGAGAATCACGTTGAGCACTGAGTTGATGTCGGTGATGTCTACGCTGCCGTCGCCGTTAACGTCACCGGTGATGTGTTCGGGCTCGGGAACGGCGTCGGGGTGCAGGTCGATGGCACCGGCCACCTCGGTCGATGTCTCGCCCAGCCAGCCGCACTGCTGTAGCACTCCGTTATACACCTTGATGTACTTCACCTGCTTGAGATCCACGTGGTTACCCTCGCTATCAACAGCCCAGTCGAGCTTAAAACCAAGGTTTTGGTTGGCTTGCGGTTCTGTGCCGTTATACTTGTAGTCAGGGCGGTTGTCCACGTACCCCCAGCCATAGAAATACTGCACCCAGTAGGTTCCCTGGCCGCTCTCGTCGGCTGCATTGCAACGCAGTTTGCTGCCCTCAAAGGTGATTTCATCGCCTTCATACCACTCGGGCCAGTAGCTCTGGGCGTGGAATGAGTTCTTATAGACGTGTCCTGTGGTGAGGCTGTCAACGCTGTTGCAGGTCCATGCCACATAGCTTGTATCTACAATCGCCTTGTTCTTGGGGTCGGGCGTAGCCACGTGGTCGGGGGTGGGCTTGTAGTAGGTGATCTTGAAGTCGTGTTGAGTGTAGGGGCTGTGATACTCGCTGCCGGCTAGTTCATACCATGGGCCGTTTAAGTCGTTGGCAACCATTACGATACCGGGCTCACTACTGCCGCCGTTGTTGCTGCTCTGGTTGGCTTGATAGGCGTTGCCGAAGATCTGCATGTCATACTCACCCTTGACGTTTACCAGCGGGTGGTCGAAGCTGAAAATGACGTAGCCGCCGTAGCTGCCCAGCGAAATCATGCTCTGTGCGATAACCTCTTCCTCGTCCTCCTCGTCATAGTAGCCGCAGATGCTGTTGGCAACGGCTTTGAGCACGTCGGCCTTGGTCATGTCGGCCTTGGTGACGGGCATCATGTTGGTGAACTGTCCCGGTGCGGGCAGGAAGTCGTGTATCTCAGTGATGTAGCGCTTGTTTTCTGCACTGGCACACAGTGAGATAACAAGTGAAAGCGCGATGATGATTTTTTTCATTGTTATTTGATTTTTATTCTATACAGTTTATTCAATTTTAGAGTCGCCCAGAAAGACGAAGTGGCCTGGGATGTCGCCCGTGCGCACGTCCCACTTGAGCACGCCGTCCTGCCCGAAGCAATAGAGGCGCCCTGGGTTTACATAGTCCTTGGCATCGGTCACGAGTATATCCTTGGTGATGGGGTTCACAGCGATGCCGTATGGCACTTGGATGAGTGAATCGGTGCCGTCGGTGATAAAATTGCGTGTTACCACCTGCATGGTCTCGGTGTTGATGATGGCATATGATATCTCGTTGCTCATCGTGGTGTAACTCCACTGTGTGCTAACCACATAGAGTGAGTCGCCGTCCATCCAGCATGCGCTGGCGGGAATGTCCATTGTCGCCACCATGCGGTGCTTGCGGGTGTCGTAGGCATAGATGTTGCTCGGTGTGTCGTAGTAGTCACCGCGTGACACTACCCACAGGATGCCGTGGCGGTCGCTTTTTACTTGCGACAGGTTGATGGCGATGGGTATGCGCTCCACTTCCTTGAACGTCTCGATGTCGATGACCGAGAGCGTGTTCTCATAGTTGGGTACCATGTATCCGCCCGAGTTGGCGACATAAATCTTGTTGTCTACTATTTCCAGTTCGTCGGGCTGGAACCCCACGATGCACTGGTCCACAACCTGGAGGGTAGCGGTATCGACCTTGGCTACATACCCCTGTTGCTTATAGTCGGGGTCAATGACCACTGGGCCTGCATAGCTGGTGACGTAGGCATAGCCCTTGTGGAACTTGATGAAGCGGCAGTTGGGAATCTCAATCTGGCCCAGTCGCTTGAGGGTGTTTTTATCCATAACTTCCACCTTGTTAGAGCAGTTGATGACTGCATAGAGGCGGTTGCCGTAGATGCCCAGGTCGTTGCCCACGTCACCCATTTCCTTGGGCACGTCGGGGTTGGCTTTGGCATAGCAGTTGCGGGAATATGTACCCGTAGAGTAGTCATAGAAGTCGAGAGTGGCCTTGTTGCTGCCCATGTTGCCCTCGTTCAAGACGTAGAAGCCTTGCACGCTGGTAAATTCGGGGCGAGCCACCTCCACCTCCTCGGGAATGAAGATGATGTCCTCGTTGCGGCAGCTGCTTGCAACGATGGTAACAAAACCTAATAATATGTATATCAGTCGGTTCATTAAATATCAATTTTGAGGATGAACTTGTAGTTGCGGCCCGGCATGGGGTAGTTCTGTATCACGTCGTAGTACTGGTTGAAGAGGTTGTTTACCTCGGCAGTGAGTTTGAACTTGACTTTGCCCCAGTCAAATGTGTAGTGGGCCGAGATATCGTGGGTGTACCACGGCTGCTCGTGGTTGGCAGGGATGTTGCTGCTGGTGTGGTAGCGCTCACCCACGTAGATGAAGCTGTAGTTGAGCTCCACCACGTCGCGCCACGATGCGTGGAACACGGCACTGCCGCTGTGCCAGGGGATGTAGGCAATCTGCCCCTTATAGGTGCCACCGTCGCCATAGTCGTCGGGCTTGCTGTAGTCCTGCGCGCGCTGGTATGTGTAAGTGAGGTTGAGGTCAAGGCGCAAGTCGTGCACAGGGGTGACGCTGGTGCGTGTGGTGACATCGATGCCGCGTATCTTCACCTTGCCTATGTTCATCATCATCCAGCGATACTGGCCAGT
>JAKSLZ010000113.1 GCA_024400935.1 Muribaculaceae bacterium
ATGCAGAACTGAGCGAGACCGACAACGTGCTCAACAGCGGCAAGAAGTACTTGATTACCGAGGTGGGCGACAGCTGCTTCTATGGTTCGACAGTATCGGTTGCAACCCTCAACGACGCCAAGTATCTCTCTAAGATTGGTCGCAAGGCATTTAGTGGTAGTCTGGTGCGCGACATCACCGTACCCGGCAATGTCACTAACATCGGCGCCGAGGCTTTCAGTAACGCCAAGTCGCTCAACGACCTCACACTGCTCAGCTCTAACGTGAATTATGATACTCAATGGGTGGGCGGCAACGCAGCCGACTTTACACTGTATATCAACAATCCCAATGTGGCAACAGTGCTCAACAGCAACCTCAAGAACTGGGCATTCAGCGGCACTACCAACATGGTCAGGGCTCACGTAGCGCCTTATTTCACTCCGCAAACCGAAACTTATAACTTGGGTCAGAGCATGCCTCTCGACTTCCAGGCAAGCGGCGTCAAGGCTTATGTTGTGACAGGCTATGATGCTAACGCTAAGGTGCTCAAGACCGCCGAGGTTAAGCAAGTTCCCGGTAACACAGGTGTTGTAATCACCGGTCTCACTCCCAATAAGATGTATAAAATCAAGCGTGCTGCTTCTTATTCGTCAATCAGCAACAATCTTCTCGTGGCTAATACTGACGGCACGGCTAACCTGGGCAATGTGACATATTCTTATTACTGGAACTATGGCAACAAGAAGTTTGAGAAGGTATATGGAAGCTACAACCTGCCTTCTGGTCTCAGCTATCTCAAACTTAACTCGACTGGCGGTAATGTAAGTGCTTACACCCTCGACTTCATGTCTACACCCACAGGCAAGAAGGGTGACGTGAACGGTGACGACGTGGTAGATATCGCTGACGTGAACATCCTGCTCAACATTGTGCTGGGTAAGGACAACGCAAGCAGGTATAACGGCGCCGACGTGAACGGTGACGGCACAGTCGACATCACTGATGTGAACACCGCCCTCAACATCGTTCTGGGCAAATAAAAGAGTAGTTGCATAATACACATATATAATGCCTCGCGCTGGCAATTTAAAAGCTGGCGCGAGGCTGTTTTTTCAAAGATCAATGGTTACAGGTTGCGTAGCTTGAGGATGCGGGTGAGGATGTTGTGCACAACGATTGCCGTGATGATGGAGAGGATGATGTAAAGGGTAACCAATGCGCTGTGCGGCAGGGTGATGCCTAAGTGTTCTAACACGTTTTTAGTAACCGCCATCACGATGAGGTGTAGCATGTAGAGTTCAAATGAGAAATTGCGTGCCTTGTAGAGCCACCGCATCGACATGATGCGATGCACTGGGCCGCGCGGATTGTAGTGGGCTGCAAGCGTGAACGTGGGCAGGACAAAAAAGATGAGTACCCAAGCAGCCCATGTGGAGCTGTTGCCGTCCACGATGCATGCTGTGCCCACAACCGCAGCCACAAGCAGGCACTCAATCCACGGTAGCACTGGAGATAGCTTCTTGCCACGTCCGCTGGTGATGAGGTGCTTGACGAGCTGTGCAATGAGCACACCGTAAGTGAAGTCGATGAGACGAGTGGGAGGGAAGAACTGCCACCAGTAGTTGGTCGTTGTGTTATACTTTATCCATGTCGCTCCCATGAGGGCAATGGCTACAACTGTCCATTTTACATAAACAGGCGTTACGCGGGTGACGCGTGAGATGACCGGGAACATCATGTAAGCGAAAATGAGCGTGGATAAGAACCACGACGCTCCGTTATAGGCCATGCACATCTTGTCATCAGGATACCAGCATTGTGTGAGTGTGGCATGGAGCATTAGGTCCCATCTCAACCCGAATGAAGAGAACATGAGCCACACGGCGAGGCACAGCCACTGCAGGATGTAGAAACGCTTGACGTGGCTGAGCATGAAGTGCTTCCACTGGCTCCACTGCAGGCGCTCAACGCTGTGTCGCATCTCCAGAAAGAACCCGCTGATGACAAAGAACGTGGCAAGCGACATGCGCCCGGTGGTGATGCCGCTTAGCACATTGGTGTGGTTGAGCACGACAACCATGGCAAGCAAGAAACGCAGCGAAGCGAGCGGCTTGACAAGGATGTGTGACGGTGGGGTTGAGGTGTCAGTTGTCATCATGAATGCAAAGGTAATTTATTTTGTTGAAAGAAATGAAAAGAAATTATAATAAATTATTCAACTTTCGCATGATGTCAAAATATCGTAACTATACACCAATGGGGATTTACTCGCGCAGAACTCGCAGAACTCGCAGAACTCGCGGAATTTTTAAATTGAAGTACATTAACAGCCGACACGCACACTGATTCTCTCTGCGCAAGATAGTGTCATATTGCTGAATAGTTACTTAGGAAACGTAACTTTTTTACACAATCCCCGCGCGGATTTCACAGATTTCACAGATTTTATGTCCTTATGTTATTCTTTTGTACTTATGTCTAAAAAAATGTTCTTCTATGTCTAAAAAATCCGTCTAAAAAATCCGCGTCGTCTGCGGGTTCTGCGCGAGATAATCCCCATTGGAGTATAGTTGCTGTAGGCAAAAAAATTAAATGTGCATGTTTTCTGCTGATTTTTTTATACCTTTGTATTTTGAATTTGGACCTCTAAAACAGATGCGTTATGAATAAATTTCTTTCGGTAATGGTTTGTGCGGCATGTGTGCTTGCTGCCAGTGCCCAGTCGAGTGAATTGACGGGGCTTGTGGCTGCGCTGGCCGACTCTACACAGGAGCACGATATGCTCATAGGCAAAGTTGAAGTTAAGTCGCTGGCTATGAGCGGTGACACGCTCAAGGTTGACTTCAACGAGAATTTCTCTTACAACTATCTCACGCCCGAGGTGATTGACCGTCTCAAGGACGACATCAAGGCCGAGGCGGCAGGCGAGTGTGCCCCCCGAGTGGTGCAGATCACCGTCGAGGGTGACGCTGTGGAGAATTTCTTCTTTGACTTTGACAAGAAGTATGTGCGCAAGCACGAGGCTTTCATCACCGAGAACGATGCCAACCGCCACTACAGCAAGGCGCTCGACGGCAACCTCATAGCCATGTGGCACAGTCACGGCTTGTATTACGAACCCAAGATCAACTGCTGGGAGTGGCAGCGTCCGCGTTTGTTCCAGACCATCGAGGACCTTTATCCCATGAGCTATGTGCTACCTTACGTCATGCCTATGCTCGAGAATGCGGGTGCCTACGTGTTCAACCCCCGCGAGCGCGACACCCACAGCGAGGAGCAAATTGTTGATGCCGACGGCGGACTGGCACAGGCAACCTACGCCGAGACCAACGGTGCCAAGCCTTGGAGCGATGCCGGCACAGGCTTTGCCTACAAGCACGAGGTTTACAAGGACTTTGACAATCCGTTTGCCGACGGTGCAGCCCGTCAGGTCGAGGCTGTGAAAAAAGGTAACGCATCGGTTGCCAGCTATGACGTGACGATGCAGGAAGCTGGCGACTATGCCATCTATGTGTCATACAAGACTTTGCCCAATAGTGTGAATGATGCTCAATACACAGTAAATGCCAGTGGCATTACACGCACGTTTACCGTTAACCAGCGCATGGCAGGCGGAGTATGGAACTATCTGGGCACCTTCCCGTTGAAGAAAGGCCTCAACAAGGATGTGGTGACCGTGAGCAACCTGAGCAAGTGCAAGGGTGGGGTAGTGACCACCGACGCCATCAAGGTGGGCGGCGGCATGGGCAACGTAGCCCGCTGTGCCGCTCCCGATACCGAGGAAAACAGGGCGCGTGCCGGCAACTATGCCAACTGTCTGCAAAAGCCCGGAATTGACTATAAGTACATCACCAGCGGCTTCCCGCGCTTTGTCGAGGGGTCGCGCTCTAACCTTCAGTGGATGGGCTTCCCCGACAGTGTCTACACCCTGTCGCACGGCATTGCCGACTATGCCGACGACTTCCGCAGCCGCAGCGAGTGGGTCAACTGCCTGGCTGGTGGCTCGCAGGCTATGCCCGGACGTAAAGGTCTCAATGTGCCCCTCGACCTGTCGTTTGCCTTCCACACCGATGCCGGTGTGACACAGGATGACGGCATCATAGGCACTCTGTCGATTTACCGCTCAAACGGTTTCTCAAAATATGCCGACGGCACTCCGCGCATCATCTCGCGCTATCTGGCTGACTATGTGGGCCGCCAGCTCATTGACGACGCTCGCGCCAAGTTTGACCCTGCATGGACCAACCGTGGCCTCACACAGGAAAATCTCTACGAGATACGCGTGCCGCAGATTCCCGGCATGTTGCTCGAGTACCTGTCGCACCAGAATTTCTCTGATATGCGTTTGGGCCTCGACCCTGACTTCATCTTCTCGTCGAGCCGTGCCATTTACAAGGGCATCCTCAAGTTCATAGGCAAGCGTGACCACCGCGATGTTGTGGTGCAGCCGCTGCCCGTCAACTCGTTTGCTATTATTCCCTATTATGAGGGTGACTTTAAGCTCTTGTGGACCCCCACTCCCGATAGCCTTGAAACTACGGCGATGCCCACAAAATACATTGTCCAGGAGCGCATTGGCTCAACAGGAAATGCTTTTAAGGATATTGCTGTGGTGACTGGTACCGAGTATATGGTTAAGGTTACCGATAACCAGATACACAGCTATCGCATCGTTGCTCTCAACGACGGTGGCCGCAGTTTCCCCAGCGAGACACTGTCGCTGGGTGTGGCTCCGCAAAGCAAGGGCATGGCGACTGTTGTCAACGCATTTACACGCGTCAGCGCCCCCGACTGGACCGTTGAGGGCGACATTGCCACCTTTACCGACGAGACCGACCATGGTGTGCCTTATATCCAAGGAATCAACTATATAGGCTCTCAGTACTTGAAACGCCGCAGCGATGGCTGGAGCGATGCCCGTGGCGGTTTCGGCAGTTCGCACAGCGACTATGAGGGTGCTGTGATTGCCGGCAACACCTTTGACTTCCCCGCCGTGCATGGCGAGTCGCTCCTGGCAGCCGGTTACTCGTTTATCTCAAACAGTGTCAAGGCAGTAGAGCAGGGTGTCGTAACCCTTGAGGGCTATGATGTGATTGATATCATCGCCGGCAAGCAAAAGGAGACAAAGGTGGGGCATGGTGCATATCCCAGCAAATACCGCTTGTTCTCTAAGCCATTGATGGAAGCAATCGAGGCAGGGGCACGACATGGCGGCAGCGTGCTGCTCACTGGCGCCTATGTGGGTAGTGACATATTTGACCACGCTACCCCCGACGAGGACGAGGTGCGATTTGCCAAGGAAGTGCTGGGCTACACATGGGGCGGCAGCCAGGCTTCATGCACTGGCGAGGTCTACACCATGTACACCACTGCCCATCAGGTAACTGGCGATACAAGGTTTAGCTTCAACAACACGCTCAATCGTGACATCTACTGCGTCGAAACGCCCAACTCAATCTTTGCGTCTGACGGCAAGGGCTTCCCCTTCATGCGTTACAAGGAGAATAACCGCAATGCGGCAATTCTGAGCAACCGCGAGGATTATCGCACAGCAATCATCGGTTTCCCCTTTGAGACAATCACCTCTCGCGAAGTGCGTGACATGCTCATGAAGCAAATCCTCAACTACTTTGAGACAAAATAATACTTGAATAATGATAAAAACAATAAACCTGTAAAATAACAATGAAGAAATTATTTTTACTTGCAGCTATGCTGGTAGCAACCCAGTTTGCTTGGG
>JAKSLZ010000114.1 GCA_024400935.1 Muribaculaceae bacterium
TTTGGGACATCATTTCCAAACAAACTTGACAGCCTAGGACAGTCCCCATTGTAGCATTTTTTTTGAGTGGTGACAAAACGCTACAACGGGGACTGTCCCTACTGTAGCATTTCTCGGCGATAGCACAAGAAAAAATACTTTGTGTCCTACGTGTCTTTGTGGGAATGTCAGGAATGTCTGGCCGAAAAGGCCCGAGGTTCCTTGCCGTCGCTGTTGCATATATTTGGTTATTTTATTGTATAAAATAAAAATTATTTGTAAATTTGTGAGTTATATTATAAATTGCCAAAAACTATAGAAACATATTATGAAGAAAGTTTTATCCTTCCTTGTGATGACTGCGGTGGCTATTATAGCTTCTGCTGCTGTGGGCGATACGTTTGAGGTGGGTTATCTCAAGTATGAAATCCTCACCGAACCGTCGGGTAGCACCCGAGGCACTGTAAAGGTGACAGGCTTGAGTACCTCGGCTCTGTCAAGGAGTTCGCTTTCTCTTGTTGTCGACTATCCGGTCACTTACAACGGCATCGTTTATCAAACAAAGGAAATCGGCCGTTCGGCATTTCTCAACAACAAATCTATCACATCGGTCACTATCAAGTGGGGTATTGAAAAGATTGGTCAAACCGCCTTCGGTAACTGTAGCAGTATGCACACCATATACATACCCAGTTCGGTAAGTGTAATCGATTATAGGGCTATATGGTATTGCAAGAACCTTACTGATGTGTATCTTGCAACCTATGACTTAACGAACATTGGATATGGCCAGGAAGTGTTCAACGAGAACACACAGAACCTTCATGTGTCTACCGGTGCACAGACGCTGATTATAAAAAACAGCGGCTTGGGCAAACTTTTCCTGAATGTGGTTGAGACACCCGAGGCCAACGACTTCTATTTTGCCGAGACCGGCGAGCAGTTGCTGGTTACAGGCCGTTCCGGAGCCGAACGCGCGTGTACAATCATAGGCTACAAAGTAGGGTCAACCGCTGGAAAGTTCTCACCGAGAGGCTCTTTCTCGCTTCTCGCCCATGATATCAATTTCAAGGTTACCAAGGTCGCTCACAGCGCGATAAAACAAAATAGCGACCTCGTTGAGGCCGACTTATCTAAACTTACCTCGCTCAGCGAAGTTGAGGCCAGTGCGTTCCAGGATTGCAAAAACCTCAAAACAGTGAATATCCCGGGTGGTGAAATCATGGGACAGGTTTTCAGCGGCTGCAGTGCCCTCAGCAGCGTCACCCTGGGTGCTAGCGTGACCCTGCTTGGCTCAAATCTTTTTGACCAATGTACAAGTCTGACCAGCGTGACCCTCCCGGCGAGTGTGACAACAATCAATTCCAGCGCATTTAGGGGCGCATCGTCATTGCGAAGTATTATCGTCAATGAAGCGTGTCAAAAATATGCATCCTACGACGGTGCACTGTATAACAAGGACTTCAGCTACATCATGGTGTGCCCCGAGGGCAAGACATCAATCGCTTTGCACCCCAATACCCAGACGATGAGCGAAGACCCGCAGTCATTCGTAAACAGCAAGCTCACAAGCATAACATTCCCCTACGGCATGAGGTGCATTAGAGAATTAGGATGCCCGCAGCTCACAACGATGTATATCCCCAGCAGCGTAACCGACCTTAATTTCTTGGCATTATACGGTTGCCCCAAGCTTACCGAGGTGTACTGCAACTTGTATAATCCTATGAAGTACAATGTGTTCTTCAATGATATGGCAAGCTCAATCAACCTCTATGTTCCTGCCGACCAGGTCCAGAACTACAATGAGGCTGGCTGGAATGTAAGCAATGTTAAGCTTCTCTCTACCAAGCAGACCTATGACTACGCATTCCACCTTTCTTACGGCGACATCTACTACACCGTCACCAGCACCGAGGCCTGCAACGTGGCATCCAGCGACTTCGACGGCCGTACAATGGTTGTTGGCTATGATGTCAAGTCGCCCAGTTGTACATTGCCCAACTTTGTGTCAATCAATAGCAAGAAATATGCGACAACCTTGATTGCGGGCAATTCGTTCCGCTCAAGCATCGACTTCACTGTGACAGGTGCTGCCTGCGTCGACACAATCGCCAGCGGAGCATTCTCGCTAGCACGAGGCATTACAAGCATTAACCTGCCTAATGTGTACTACATCAGCCGCGAGGCATTCCTCAACTGCACTAAACTCGCAACTTGCAAGTGGGGTAACCGCTTGCGTTTCATCGGCAACAACGCCTTCAGCGGTACTGCTCTCACCGAGGTGACCATACCCGAGTCTTGCACAACCCTAGGCATGAATGCGTTCAGCAACAACGGTGCGTTGACCGATCTTACCATCCTGGGCGACAATATGAAGACTTTCAAGGCCGCCTTCCTGGGTTACAATCCCGATAATATCAAGATAACCGTTAAGAGCGACCTGCTCTACAGCTACTATCAGGCTATGGCAGGTTGGAACGTATCGGCCAACAAGACAGCTCAGGATCGTCTGGCTCCCTACATCATCCCCGAGCACGACACCCAGATGTTCAGTGCTTGCACCCAGCTTAATGCTCCTACTGGAGTAAAACTCAACTACGTGACTGCACTTGATGCGGCAACAGGCATTGCTACCACCGCAACACGCGGCTATGTTTTTGCCGAATATGGTTACCTGCTCACCGGCCTCACTCCCGGCGAGATGTACAAGTTTACTCCCAACAACACATCAAATGCCAGAATGCCTAACAACATGCTCCGCGATGTTGCTACCACTCCTCTGGACCTTGGCACCGTTGCCAACGCTTACGTGTGGAATGCTGAGGACAAGGTATTCGAGAAACCCGCTGCCGGCACCACACTGCCCAGCTCAAGCGCATATCTCCTGGGCGACGACTACACCGCAGCCAAGTATTATGCCGACCTGTTTCCCGCACCTGCACCCGACTTCAAGAAAGGCGACGTGAACGGCGACGATGTTGTGGACATTACCGACATCAACATCCTCATCAACATCGTGCTGGGCAAGGATGACGCAAGCAAGTATAAAGGCGCCGACGTTGACGGCAGCGGTGAGGTCGACATCACCGACGTCAACACAGTCCTCAACATTGTGCTGGGGAAGTGATTTTTGTAAAAGGTTAAAAGGTTAATGGGTTAACCGATTAATTGAAATGTCGAAATATCGAAAACAATTTAAAATAAACAATTATATGAAAAAATTTCTATCATTTCTCGTCATGGCCGTGATTGCCTCTCAGGCATGGGCTCTATACTTTGAATTTGAAGCAGGCGACCTACTGTACTACGTTACAAGTGACGCCAGTGAAAACAGGTCTGGTAGTGCCGAAGTTATCGGTTTTTCGGAGGCTGCAAAACAGCGCGAACTCTTTGACTTGTATGTTCCCAACCAAGTCGTTGACCCTGCAACCGGATTAAAATACACTTGCGGTATTGTCAGTGAACTGGCTCACAGCAACAATGTGAGGTCAATACGCTTTCAGTATGGCATTAGCACCATTTACTATACAGGCTGGCATGAAGCTCTGGAAACAGTTTATATCCCCAGCAGTGTAAGCACTCTGGGAAAGCCCAATGGCCAAGATGCATTTTATAAGTGCTCTAAACTTAAAGATGTATATTTCACTAAGTCATATGGCGGCTTGACTGGAATGGCGGGCGGCGGCATTGATCAATCCAGCGCCACTGTTATTACAGTTCATTATCCCTTGCAGGAGACCTATGACTATATCCAAAGGTGGAACCTAAAGATAGGCAGTAAATACGTTCTCGACCTCGACGCCTATGACCACAGGGATGAAGACGGCACACTCAGTGTTACGATTGTACAACCAGGCTCGACCAACTTTGTACGTGCAATCACCGGCAAGGAAGATGTCGAGGGCGATAACAGCGTTTGGAAACCGGATTGCCAAAACGGATACTATAAAATCGCCAACCTGGCCCTCAAGGGCAACAAGAGCATCAAGGTTGCCGACCTATCGAAATTGAGGACTAATGCTATCTTAGGCAATAGCATATTTGAGGATTCTAACATCGAGACAGTCAAACTTCCTTACACTTTGGGAACTTCCAATATCATGCGAGCATTCACCAATATGCCCATGCTCAAGGAGTTTGTCATTAGCAACTATGCCGATAATTTCAGCGTTTACGACAAGTGCCTGTATATGGGTAGTACCCTCGTGCGCGTGCCCACTCTGTATGATAAACCTGAAGTGGACTTTATGCCCGGCATTACAAAAATCGACGAAATGGCCTTCAACGGTTGCGCTAATCTGACGTCGATTAATATCCCCTATGGCGTGACAAGCGTCGGTCACAACGCCTTCTGGGGCTGTCCCGAACTGACGATCGTTACATTCCCCAAGTCGGTAACTACCTTCGGTAATAAGATGTTTGTTTATTGTCCCAAGCTTAACGGGATAGCTATGAACCACACTACCCCTAAAGAGTTTTCTAAACTGGAATCATTCCTGCTCAGCGATCAAACCTTTACTCTCTATGTCCCCTACGGCAAGGAGGCAGACTACCGCGATGCAGGGTGGACCGAGCAATATTTCCCCAGCATCAACCCCAATAACATTCAGGCATTTGACATCCGCCTCGGAAACTTTGACTATGCCATAAATGTCGCATCAGCAATGCTTGTTAATGACAAGTTGTACGACGGCAATTGCAAGGTTGTCAAGGGCATCCATTGGGACTGTCTGCAAGACGAGGAGAATATCCCCGAGTATGTTGTGATAAATAATAAGAAATATGCTGTCACATCCATCGGGCAGTATGGCATCGCCACCACCGGCCAGCCGTTCAGTATCAGCGGCGGCATCAATGTGAAAGATATTTATGCTAGCGCATGCGAACGCTCTGCCATAACAGCCATCGACCTGCCCTATGTATTGACAGTGGGCAACCTTGCCTTTGCTAACGCCAGCTCTCTCACGAGCGCCAACCTGGGCGACAAGTTTACTACGCTGGGTGCCCGCGCATTATATGGCACGGCCATTACCAGTTTCACCGTGCCTGCTTCATGCACTACCATCGGCAAGGATGCGTTCAGCTACAATACCGCCCTTAATGAGCTCACCCTCTTAGGCGACAAGATGAAGACATTCAGTGCTGCATTTGTTAGCCTCAACGCCGATGTTACCAAGATTACAGTCAAGAGCGACCTGCTCTACGACTACTACCAGGCAATGGCAGGCTGGAAAGTATCGGCCAACAAGACTGTACAGGACCGTCTGGCTCCCTACATCATCCCCGAGCACGACACTCAGATGTTCAGTGCTTGCACCCAGCTTAATCCTCCCACAGGCGTTAAGCTCAACTATGTCAAGTCTATAGATGCGGCAACAGGCGTGGCTACCACCGCAACACGCGGCTATGTGTTTGCTGAATATGGTTACCTGCTCACAGGTCTCACTCCCGGCGAGATGTACAAGTTCACTCCCAACAACACATCGAACGCCAGAATGCCTAACAACATGCTCCGCGATGTTGCTACAACTCCCCTGGACCTTGGCACCGTTGACAACGCATATGTGTGGAACGCTGTGGACAAGGTATTTGAGAAACCTGCTGCCGGCACTACACTGCCCAGCTCAAGTGCATATCTCCTGGCCGACGACGACACCGCTGCCAAGTACTATGCCGACCTGTTCCCCG